>NZ_JALLPL010000001.1:1899205-2215739 GCF_023276355.1 Haloplanus sp. XH21 | reverse complement strand
AGATGTACCGACTACTCGACGCGCTCGAAGAGCGCCTCGAATACGAGCGGACACACGAGTTCTATCTCTCGGAACCGGCGGGCATCCGCTTCGAGTTCAGCGAGGCGATGGAGTTCGACTTCCAGTGTCCGGAGACTGGCGCCCCGCTCGAACCGATGGAGAACGACGACCTCATCGAGGCGACGGAGCGACGCATCGAGGAGCTCCGCGACGAACTCAACGTGGACGTGGCCTGATGGTCGTTCTCGCAACCAAATGTTACGTCGAGGGCGACGCCCGTGACCGGGCGCTCGACGGGATGCGCTCGCTCGTCGACAACGACATCGGCGGTCTCGACGTGGACTGGGAGGTCGGCGTCCGCCACGACGACTTCGTCTCGGTCACCGTCACGGGCGACGACGCCGTCGTCGCGCGCAACCTCCTCCGTGAGGAGTGGGGTGAGATCGGGACCGGCTTCGAAGACGGCGAGACCTACGTCGGCACGCTCGAATCGTGGGACGAAAACGGGTTCGTCCTCGACGCGGGCGAACGGGTCCGGATCCCGGCCGACGAACTCGGCCTCGGCCCCGGGACGCCGTCGCAGATCCGCGACCGCTTCGGCCTGGTCCAGCACCTCCCCCTGCAGTTCACGGCGGGCGACCCGGCGCGACTGGCTGACGCCGAGCGCGACCGCCTGTTCGAGTGGACGCGTGGCAACGGCCGCCTGAACGTCAACAGCGCCACGCGGGGCGAGGTGCGCGCGACGATCAACCGCGCGGGACACGCCCGCGACATCGTCACCGTCGAACGCCTCGGCCTGCTCGAACAGAGCGTCATCTGCGCGGAGGGAACCGATCCGCCGGGACTGCTCGCCAGCGTCGGCGAGTATCTCCCCGCGGAGCTCAAATGCGTCGTCCCCTGAGCGATGCGTCGCCGCCACCTGCTCACCGTGCTGGGGCTTGCTGCGCTCATCCTCTCCGCCGGCTGTGCCGGTCTTCTCGGCGGGCAGTCCATCTCCGACGAGCAACTCGACGAGGAGCCGCCGTCGCCGTACACTTGGGACAACAGCGTCGACGCCCACATCACGATCACGGAAAACGCGCGTTTCCAGGCGGTCTACCGCCTCGATAGCGACTCGATAGAGTTGTTTCGCCGCGACGGCTTCGGCGGGCGCAACGCGATCTCCGTCTCGGCCGTTCGGTACCGGTACCCCAACGGCACGGTCATCACGGGGACCGAACTGGTCGCTCGCGGTGGGACCGTCGACCGGTCGCGCGAGCGGGTGCTGGTGAGCCTCCCCGACGACGCCGCGGGCGATGGTCGCCTTGCCGTCACCTCATCCAGCACGCCCAAGCGATTCAGCCTCCCGACCTTCGTCAACGGCTCGTACGCCGTGGTCCTGCCGCCGAACCGCCGGATCGAGGTGTTCCCCTTCGGGAAAGTCACCCCGAGCGGTTACGAGGTCGAATCCGCGGGTGATCAGCGGATCATTCGCTGGGACAACGTCGAGGCTGACGCCATCTCGGTGCAGTTCTACCTCCAGCGCGACCTCTACATCTTCGGCGCGGCGGCGGCCGTCTTGACGGTCGTCGGCATCGGCGGCGTCGCCTACTACCGGCGACGCATCGAGGCGCTGCGCAAACAGCGGGAGGAACTCGGCCTCGACGTCGAGACCGACGACGAGTTCGATGACGAACCGCCGCCGGGGATGGGTTGAGACCGACGACGCCTGTCAGGACTGTTTTCAACGTCGGCGCCCTACTACCGGGTATGCGAGTCGCGGTCGTTACCGTCGGGGACGAACTGCTGTCGGGGGATACCGTCAACACGAACGCCGCGTGGCTCTGTGACCGCCTCGACGAGCGGGGCGTCAGCGTCGAGCGCGTCACCACCGTCCCCGACCGCATCGCCGACATCGCCCGCGTGGTCAACGAGTACCGCGCGGAGTACGACGCCGTCGTCGTCACGGGCGGCGTCGGCCCGACCCACGACGACGTGACGATGGAGGGCGTCGCCGCGGCGTTCGGTCGCGACCTCATCCACAGCGAGGACGCTGCCGCGTGGATCGAGGAACACGGCGACTACGCGGCCGACGACCTCACCGACGAGACGACCCATCTGCCGGCGGGGGCGCGGATGCTTCCCAACCCCGAGGGCGTCGCCCCCGGTGCCGTCCTCGATAGCGTCTACGTCCTCCCGGGCGTCCCCGAGGAGATGAAAGCCATGTTCGCGTCCGTCGAAGCCGAGTTCGAGGGGGAGCGAACGCACGTCGCGGAGGTGCGGACGACCGAACCCGAGAGCGCGCTCCTCGACCGCGTCGAGGGCGTGCAGGAGGCGTTCGACGTGCGTGTCGGAAGCTACCCCGGCGAGGACGTTCGGCTGAAAGTGATCGCGGCCGACAGCGAAACGGCAGCCGAAGCGGCCGCGTGGCTTCGCGAGCGGGTCGACACCGCCTGATTCTCGCGGGAGCGATATACTGAAAGGGTCGTGCCGCCTTTCGACGAGTATGATGCTGCCGACACACGCCCTCGCCGGGATGCTGCTGGCCCTGCCGGTGGCGCTCGCGATGCCCGAGTTCGCGGGCGTTGCCCTCCTCGCGGGCTTTCTCGGCGGGGTGGTCCCGGACGCGGATCTGTACGCCGGCCACCGACGAACGCTCCACTACCCGGTCTACTACTCGGCGCTCGTCCCGGCCGGCGTTCTGGCGCTGGCAGTGTGGCCGTCGGTGATGACGGTCGCTCTCGCCGTGTTCCTCCTTGCGGCGGCGGCCCACAGCGTCGCCGACGTCTTCGGCGGCGGGTTGGAACTCCGTCCCTGGGAAGCCACCTCGAACCGGGCGGTGTACGACCATTACAACCGCCGTTGGGTCGCGCCTCGCCACTGGATCCGCTACGACGGCGCCCCGTCGGATCTCGCCCTATCCGTCGCGCTCGCCGCGCCGCTGCTGTTCGTCGTCGGCCCCTCGCATCGGTGGCTCGTCACCGCCGCGCTCGTCGTCGCCGTCGTGTACGCGACCGTCCGGCGGACGTTACCGTCGGTCGTCGAACGCCTCGTGGGTGGCCTCCCGACGTGGCTGCTGGCGTATCTCCCCGCGCGGTACTGCTCGCCAGACCACGTGGCTGTGACCGGGCACGAACGGTGATCCACGTCCGGTACGACGCGGCGCGGCGCTCGCTCACGACGGCGGTTCGGGATAGCGACACGCCATGATCGGGCCGGTCGGCGTCGCGGAACTGTCGTTGCCGGCGGCGATCGGTGTGACGCTGATCGAGGGGATTCGCCGACGGGACGGCGCTATCGTCGTGAACGCGGTGGCCGCCCTTCTGGCGGCGCTCACGCCCGTCCTCCTCGGAAGCGTGCTGATGGTCGACCGGACCGCCGGTTCCTGGTCGATTCTCTCCCTGTGGCTCGGCGTCGCCGGCTTCCTCCACTGTCTGGGGATGCTCGGCTGGTACGAGTCGGTGTGGTGGTGGGATCACGTGACACACACAACATCTGCGGCGCTCGTGGCTGCGTTCCTCTACGCCGGGTTCGTCGCGAGCAGTGACGCGTCGGCGCTCGCCCAGACGCTCACCGCCGGCGGGGCGACGGTGGCGGTGACGGTCGGGGCCGGCGTCCTCTGGGAACTCGTCGAACTGCTCGCCCGCGACCTCGGCGAGCGGTTCGGCGTCGACCCCGTGCTCGTTCATTACGGGTGGCGCGATACGGCCTTCGACCTCGGATTCGACGTCGTCGGCGCGGTCGGAATCGTCCTCCTCGACGTTCGGCTCTTCGTCCCGATAGCCGACCGCTTCCCGGCCGCGACCGGCGCGTTGCTCCGATGGAGCGCCGGCACGGTGTTCGTCGGCGTGGCGCTCCTCGCGGTGGTCGTCTACCGGGATCGGTGACCGCTCGGACTGGTCACCGGCCCAGGTACAGCAGCCAGACGAGCGTGATTACGAGACTGGCGAGCAGGACGGCAACGCCGGTCGCCGCGATGGGGAGCGGCTCCGCGGCCTGGAGCGGAAGCATGGACCGGCCTACTCGCGGCAGGCGCTTAAGCGTTCGTCGTGGGTCGGAGGCGGACTCCTTTTTCCTCGCCCGCCCCTACGCCACGCCATGCGACTCGGGTTCGTGGTCAATCCAATCGCCGGCATGGGCGGGCGGGTCGGCCTGAAAGGGACGGACGAGAAGGTTGCGGAGGCGCGCGCCCGGGGGGCGACGCCGCGTGCGCCGGACCGCGCCCGCCGCGCGCTCTCGGCCATCGCGACGCGTCTCCCCGAGACGACGGTTCTGACGTGGGGTGAGCCGATGGGCGCGTCGCTCGCCGCGGAGGTGGACCTCGTCTCCGAGGTGCTCGGTTCGCCCGAGGGCGAGGAGACGACGGCCGCCGACACCCGCGCCGCCGTCGCGGCGTTCGTCGACGCCGACGTCGATGTCGTCTGTTTCGTCGGCGGCGACGGCACCGCCGCGGACGTGGCCGAGGCGCTGTCGGACACCGACGTGCCGATGCTCGGCGTGCCGGCGGGCGTCAAGGTGTACTCGTCGGTGTTCGCCGTCTCGCCGGAGGACGCCGCCGAGGTCCTCGCCTCTTTCGAACGGACCGAGCGACGGGAGGTGCTCGACATCGACGAGGACGCCTACCGCGAGGGGTCGGTCGATCCGGAACTCCGCGCGGTGGTGCAGGTGCCGATCGGCGAGCAGTTGCAGTCGTCGAAACAGACCGGGAGCGGCAACGTCGAGTCGATCGCCGCGGGGTTCGTCGAGGAGATGGAACCCGGCGTCACGTACGTCCTCGGCCCCGGGAGTACGGTCGGTGCGATCAAGGACGCTCTCGGATTCGAGGGATCGCCGCTGGGCGTCGACGTGTGGCGTGACGGAGCGGTGCTCGCTCGCGACGCCTCGGAGTCCGCGATTCTCGACGCCCTCGGCGATCGCAACGTCGTCGTGGTCTCACCCATCGGCGGACAGGGGTTCATCCTCGGCCGTGGCAACCCCCAGCTCTCGCCGGCGGTCGTCCGCCAGTGCGAACTCGAAGTCGTCGCTTCTCGGACGAAACTCGACGACATCGGTCGACTCCGGGTCGACACCGACGACCCCGAACTCGACGCGGAACTCCGTGGCTGGACCCGAGTCCGGGTCGGCCGGTTCGAGCACCGCCTGATGGAAGTCGCGTAAAACCGCCCGACATCAACGGCTATCATGTGGTATAATGGTGCATAGTGAAGATTAAGGTCATCCGGAGCAGTATGTGTGATATGGAAACCCGGAAGGTACAACGGCTGGGGCCGTCCACGCTGGCGATGACGCTCCCGGCGGAGTGGGCCAAAGAGAACGACGTGGAGAAAGGCGACGAGGTGTCGCTTCGGATGGGTGGGAAGGGGACGCTGACGGTTCTCCCGGAGTCGGCGAGCACCGAGGGGGCGACGGCGACGATCCACGCCGACAACCTCGATTCGGGAGCGCTCGAACGCGCCATCGTGGCGCAGTACGTCCTCGGCCGGCGCGTCATCCACATCGAGAAGTCCGAAGGCGCGCTCGACAGCGAGCATATCAACGCCGTCTACCGGGCCGAGACCCAGTTGATGGGGCTCGGCGTGATCGAGGAGACGCCCGAGCGGATCGCCATTCGGTGTTCCGTCGACCCCGAGGACTTCACCCTCGACAATCTCCTCGAGCGACTGGAGAACACCGGCAGCACGATGCGCGGCGAGTCGGTCAAGGCGCTCGCTCACGGCAACGCCGACCTGGCCGAACGCGCCCTGAACCGCGAGCGACAGGCGAACAAGATCTTCGTCCTCCTGCTTCGCCTCATCTTCATGGCGTATCAGAACCCGAATCTCGCCCGGGCCGTCGGCCTCGAGTCGGGATTCCCGCTGATCGGCTACCGATCGGTCGCGAAGAACCTCGAACTCACCGCCGACAACGCCGAAGACATCGGTGACATCGCGCTGGACGCCAAGAACAACACGCTCGATGTCGACGGATCGACGATGCGACAGATCCGCGAGTTCAACGATCAGGTCGACGAGATCACGGCGACGGCGGTCGAAGCCGTCGTCGAACGCGACTACGACAAGGCCATCGCGGTCGGGCACATGTTCGAGGACATCAGCGACCGCGAAATGGAGTTGATCCGGAGTCTGCCGGACATGCCGAAAGTCGAACTCCTTCGCACGCGAGAGGTGCTGGTCAGCCTCCAGCAGACCGCGCAGTACGCCATGCGCAACGCCGAAATCGCGGCGAACCTCGCGCTCAACGACGAGTCCGAACACGTCACGATCGAATAGCGCCTACCGTACCGGCTGTGTCGCCGTCGACACGCCCATCGAGAGCAGGCCGCCGTCGGTCTCGGTCGGCGTCGGCGTCGCGGTTGCTGTTGCCGTCTCCGTCGATGTCGTTTCGGTGCCGTCGTCGAGCAGTCCCCCGTCGGTTTCGGTCGGTGTCGGCGTCGCGGTTCCGTCCTCGCTCGGCGTCGCCGTCCCTTCGTTCTCGCCACTCGGCGTCGGTGTCGTCGATTCAGTCCCCTCATTCGATCCGCTCGCCGTCTCGGTTTTCGACCCGAAGATGTCCGTCTCGATCGTTCGGGTGTAGGTCAGCGGATCGAGCGGGATTTCGATGGTGCCCGTCGGGAGTTCGACCTGCGCGGCGAAATCGATCCGAAGGTCGGTCGTCTGGTTGTTTTCGAGGTGGGTCACCCACCACTCGTCGATGTTGTCGTTGTTGAGTCGGGTCGTCGCGTGGATCGTTCGCGTCCCGTTCGGCGGGATCACGGCTGGGTTCTCGGTGGCGCCCGTCCCCATCTCGATGTCGTTCATGGTCGCCCGGTAGCTGAGTTCCGAGATCGGAACCGGGTACGGGTTGGGGTTGTAGACGACGAACGTCATGTTGATGTTCGTCGTCGACGAGTCGACCGTCCCCCACTCCGCGCTCGTTTCCTCGATGTAGAGGACGGGTTCACCGCCGCCCTGTTCTTCGCCGACGGGGCGGCGTTCGGTGGAGTTGAACGCCGAGATGATGTCGGTCTCGATGGTGCGGGTTACTTTCGGCGCGCCGGCCGACGCGCCGAGTGTCGAGGAGTGAACGTCGGCGCTAACAGCGAGTTCGGTTCGTTCGCCGTTGCGGATGTGGCTCACCCACCAGGGCGGGATGCGGTCGTTCGAGAGACGGGTCGTCAGCGGGATTGTGGAGTTCCCCTTCGGCAGCGAGAGGCCTTCCTTGGCGCCCGTCGCCATCCGAACTCCGTTCATGTCGATGGCGTAATCGACCCGGAGTCCGCCGAGACTGGCGCCAATGGGGTTCGGATTCCGGACGTGCAGGTCGCTTTCGACGACGGTCGTCGTGTCGTTGACGTCGCCGAACCGGTTGTCGATGCCGGACACCGACGGCTGACTGAAGAGGACGAAGGCGCCGCCGGCGAGAAGTACCACGACCACGATGCCGAGCGCGAGGATCCGCTTGGTGGACAGACGCTCGCGTAGTCGGGAGAGCATACCGGCAGGAGGGATGGGCAGCGCATACCGTTTTTGGCTTGGACCGGCCCATGTTACCCACGAGGCTTTTTAACCCCCACGGGCGTAACCCGCAATAGCTCCGAATGTCTCGACACGCAGCCAGACCTCCCGGTGACCCGGACGACCTCGAATGGTGTCACGAGGCGGTGCAGGGCGTCTCCCGAACGTTCGCGTTGACCGTCGACGTACTCGACGAACCGATGGCGTCGTACATCTGTATCGGCTACCTCCTCTGCCGCGTCCCCGACACCGTCGAGGACGCCGACCACATCCCACCGGCCGAGCAGGCGGCGCTCCTGCGCGAGTACGACCGGGCGCTCGACCCGGACGACGACACCGACGCCGCGTCGTTCCGGGCAGCCGTCGACGAGTGGCTCCCGGCCGCGGCCGACCGGAACGACGACTGGGAGGTCGTCGCCAGCACCCCGCGGGTCCTCCGCACCTTCAACGCGCTCCCCGACGACGTACAGGCGGCGGTCAGGCCGCCCGCCCGCGAACTCGTCCAGGGAATGGCGATGTTCGTCGAGCGCTACGCCGACGAAGGCGGTCTGCGCCTCCAGTCTCGGGAGGAACTGGAGGAGTACTGTTACTACGCCGCCGGCACCGTCGGCAATCTGGTCACGAATCTGGTTGCGCGTGGCGACCTCACCGGCGAGCGACGCGCCCGCCTCTACGACACCGCCGAGGAGTTCGGCCTGTTGCTCCAGCTGGTCAACGTCGCCAAGGATGTCTACGACGACTACACCGAGGAGGACAACGTCTACCTGCCCGCGGAGTGGCTGGCTGCGGAGGGCGTCCCCCAGGACGCCGTCGTCGACCCCGATCATCGGTCGGGGGCCGCGGCCGTCGTCCGGCGCACCGCTCGCCACGCCCGCTCCTTCCTCGACGACGCCCAGACGTATCTGGAGACGGTGCCGACCACCGACGGCAACACCGTCGCGGCGTGGGCTATTCCGTTCCTGCTCGCCGTCGGGACGCTCCGGGAACTCCTCGCGCGGCCCGAGGACGCCCTCTCCGACACCGGCGTGAAGATTTCGCGCCAGGAGGTGTTCGCCGTCGTCACCGAGATGACGGGCTCGGAGGCCCGCGCGACGCTCGACGAGCTCCGGGCCGACATCGCCGGACAGCCGTATCATCGGGCCAGCGGCCAGGCCGACTGACCGGTCCTCACGTCACCACGGCGTACGTGAGCAGGAAGCCGAAGTACAGCGCCACGACGCCCGCCAGCGCGAGGAGCCTGAACCGCTGGAGTCGCTCTTCTTCCGTCGCTCGCGCGTCCTCGAAGGCGTCTCGTTCTTCTGCCGACAGCGACGACGGGTGTTCCAGGCCGCGGTGGAGCGCCAGATACGTTTCGCGGGTAAACGGGCGGCCACAGTACTCACAGACGTGGGGCGTCGCCCCCGGCGGTACGTGAACGTCGTCGGCGTCCGTGCCGGCGCGGTCGGTCGGGGTGATGTCGTCGGTCATGTGGCGAGGAAGGGGGGTGCGACGTACGGTTCGGCGACGATCCAGAGGCTGAGCATCGTGTAGCCGATCATCACGGCTGTCACGCCGTACTGGCTCCGGACGGCCTGGAGGCGCGAGGGGAACACGTCGTACGCCGTCGCGTGGGCGACCCAGACGGCGAACAGGTGGCCGACGAGGACGCAGGCGAGTTCCAGACCGCCGAACCACGCTGGTAGGCCGGCGAGTTGCGGCGGCATCGCGGGCGGCGAGAGGGGCGCAGCGGCGACGGCCGCGAGCGTCGGCGAGAGGACGAGCACCGATCCGAGGTTGTGCGCGAGATGATAGCCCGCGGCGATGGGGAGCAACGAGGGGGCGAAGCGCCGAGCGAGGTACGTCGCCGAGCGGTAGGTGTCGGCGCGCCGCCGTCCGATCCGGGCGGCGGCACGGAACGCCAGGTAGAACAGCCCCGCGCCGGCGAGGTAGGTGCCGAGATAGACCACGAGCGGTGGGACACCCATCTCGACGACAGCTCGGACGCCGGCCGCCCAGGGCCCCGTCGCGACGCCGCCGTCGTACGTGGTGACGAACAGGAGCGTGACGATGAAGGCCACGTCGTCGCGCCCTTCGAGTGTCGTCTCCGGGAGCGCGCTCCCGGGGAGGCGCAGGCGCAGGCGACCGTTGTCGACGCCGAGGGGCGCGAGTCGGCCGTAGTAGCGGAAGGCCCGCGCGAGCGGGTCGACGCGCTCGAACCACTGGTCGGCGCCGAAGACGACGGCGCCGCCGAGCGTCGTCACCGTGTACGCCGCGAGCACCGCCACCAGAAGGCGCGGGTCGTCGGCAAGCGGCGTCGCGATTTCCACCCACACGAGCACGAGGAGGCCGGCGACGCTCGGCCAGGACCCCACGCTCTCGGGGTACGACCGACCGAGCGTCGGCAGCCGTTCGGCCACGGTTCGGAACGGATTGAGCGTCGGCCAGGTGTTGCCAAGGAGGTACGTCGAAGCGACGTAGCCGCCCCACCAGCCGACCCAGACGACGAGCACCGTGAGGCTTCGGACGCCGGTCGTCGGGCCGATGGCGCCGACGACGAGCGTGACGGCCACGATGCCGACGCCCGCGAGCGACGCGACGGAGCGACCGACGCGGCCCGGGTCGGGAACGTCTCGCCGCCAGTCGTGCAGGGCGTCGATGAGTCGGCGGTCGGTGACGAAACTGGCGAGGAGAAACGAGATGCCGACGACGCCGCCGCCCGTGAGCAGGAACAGCCAGGTAGGGATGGCGATCGGATCGCGTGCCGAACCGGCGAGTCCGCCGCTGTGTGCGGCCGTGACGCCGACGAACGTCGCGAGCGATAGGAGGGTCGCGGCGACGGCGACGCGGGCCTGGCCCTGCCGGTGTGAGTCCATCGGCGGGCGTTCGGGCCTCCGAAAGGAGTAGCTTCCGGAACGCCCCGACGCCGGCGACGGTTGGGAGGATTTTTGGTAGTCGAATCTCAACGGGGGGGTATGAGTACGGATCACGGCGGTGACGAACACGAACATCACCTCCCGGCCGTCGAGGACTGGCCCCGAGGGTTCGGGGAGGCAAGCTGGTGGCCGTTCATCACGGCACTGGGTGCCGGTGGCATCTATCTCGGTGCGGCCCTGTACATCGTCTCCGGTGGCGCGGAGTCGGCGATCAATCCCCTGTTCGCGCCGCTCGTCGTCGCTGCGAGCGTCGGGACGTTCCTGCTCGGCCTCTACGGCTGGCTGTATCACGCCTTCGTCGTCGAGTTCTGGTCGCGCGGGAGCGACGAGACGAGCGCGTCCGCGCTCCGCTGGGGCATGTTAGCGTTCCTCGGATCGGAAATCGCGACCTTCGGCGCGGTGTTCACGTACTACTTCTTCATCCGCGCGGGGACGTGGCCACCGCAGGAACTCCCGCATCTCACCGGCTCGCTCGTCATCATCAACACCGCGATTCTGGTGGTGTCGAGTCTGACGCTCCACTGGGCACACGTCGCGATCCGTAACGACAACCGCCGGAAGTTCCTGATGGGACTGCTGGCGACCCTGCTGCTCGGTGTGGTCTTCATCGGCGGCCAGATCTACGAGTACTACGAGTTCATCGTCCATACGGAGTTCACCGTCACGTCCGGGCTGTTCGGCTCCGCGTTCTACGGCCTGACCGGCCTCCACGGCCTCCACGTCTCGCTGGGTGGGGTGCTCCTCGCCATCGTGACGATTCGGGCGCTCGCGGGGCAGTACTCCGCCGACCGTCACGTCTCGGTCTCCACCGTCTCGATGTACTGGCACTTCGTCGACGTGGTCTGGATCTTCCTCGTCGTCGTCCTGTACGCCGGCGCGGAACTCGGCGCGTAAGCGGCCGACTTCGTTTTTCGCCGCGCTCCCGTCGACCGATGACGGGCTCGCGCCGTGGATTTATGTAGTCGCACGCGTCAGACGTGAACATGGAGGATTTCGAGCAGCTCGTGTCGTCGCTGACGCCCCGTGAGGAGAACGACGAGATCAAACTGTACCAGAACACGGTCGCCGTGGCCTGTCCCGTCTGTGACGAGCCGTTCGACGACCTCGTCGTCTGCAAGAACGAGGAGACCAGCCTGGAACAGATCGAACCGCTCGATATCTGTGTCACCGTTCACGACGGAAGCCCGCTCCTGTTCACCCACAAGCACTGATACGGTTTATTGCACGTCAGGACCGGTGATGCGCTGGGACGATCCAGCGAACCACGGGAAACAGTTACAATAATCCGTCTGACTCCCGCCGCGGCCGACAGTATAAGGCGTCCCTCCGGCTATCCCCCGGTATGGCACGAGAGGTCACGCACACCGCGACCGGACCGAAGATGCTGACGCCGGACGACATCGACGACGAACACGGCGACATCGCGATCTGTCTGTGTGGACTGAGCGAGGACTCTCCGTTCTGTGACGGTTCACACAAACGGGCCGAGGACGAAGCGTCCGACGCGCGGTACAAGTACGTCGACGGAGAGCGGCGGCGCGTCTCCCTCGACTTCGAGGAGTGAGACGGTTCCTTGTACGTCAGTACCGGTGGGTCGCCAAGACGGATCGGCGGCACCGAAAGACAGTCACAGTAATCCGTATGATACCGTCGGCCGTGCGGCAGTCAAGAGATTCGACCGGGGTGACGAACCTCTCGAAACAGTTACAGCCGGCGGTATGAGGCGGTCGCTGCCGGAAAGTATTTGCCTCGCATCCGCGCATATCTGCGCAAATGGACGGCGAGATTCTCGACGTGGTGACCGAATGGAGCACCCGCTCCGTGTCGGATGGCGTCTCCGGTCTGTACGAACTCGCTGACGCCGACTTTTCGGGCGCGGTGACCAACGGAACCGCCTGGGCGTTCGTCCTCAACGGGCGCTTCATCGGCGTCTTCGACGGGGACATCGGCGCGTTCGAGGACGACTCGCTGACGGTCTACACAGCGCCCGACATCTCGCTTCCGCTGTTGTACGCGATGCAGGCGCGCGGCGGCGAGGTCCGGGGGCAGTACTACTCCAACGAGACGCCGCTGACCGAGATCGACGAGACGCTCTCGTCGGGCAACTTCGTCGGCTACGTCGAACTCTCGGAGAACGTGCTCTCGGGGGACTACTACGTCGTCTACTACGGCGGCCAGTCGCTTCCGGTAGCGTTCGTCGGCAACAACCGGCGCCGACTCACCGGCGACGAGGCGTTCGAGCGCGCCGCCGACGAGGTGGGGATCTACTCCGTCGTCGACGCGGACGTGGAAATCATCGACCTCCCCGAGCGGCCGGAGACGGAACCGGCGGACGAGGCCGGCGCCGTCGTCGGTGGCGCGGCGGGCGACGCCGACGAGGCGGACGCCGAACCCGGTGTCGAATCGGCTGCGGCCGACGACGCCGAAGCGGCCGCCACCGTCGACGCCGATGGTTCGGAAGGCGGCTCGACCGCGCCGGATGACGACAGCGACGACGCGAGCGACGAAGAAGCCGAGTCGGGCCCGGACTGGGCGATGCCGGACGCCGCGGTCGGTGCCGATAGCGCGGCGGAGACGACCGAACCGGACACCGAAGCGGCGCCGGAGGGCGCCCCCGAAGACGGCGAACTGGCGGACGACGCGGGGGACGAAGCGCTGCAGTCGGACGAGCCTGCGGACGAGGGCCGATCGGCGGACACCGAGACTGCGACGGGCGCCGACGCGTCGGACGCGGGAGTCGAGGACGAGGACACGGAACCGGCCACGACGGCCGATGCCGACGAGAGAGAGCGGCTACAGCGCGAACTCGACGACGCTCGGTCGGCGAAACGTGACGCCGAAGCCGCGCGTGATCGGATCGCCGAGGAGCGCGACGACTACCAGGCGGAGGTCGAACGCCTGCGGGACCGGATCGAGTCACTGGAGTCGGAGATCCAGCGTCTGGAGGCCGCGGCCGACGAGTCGCCGCCGGAACACACGCTCGATCCGGCCGACGCCCTCTCCGGGACCAACCTCTTCGTCCGATACGAGGACAAGGCAGCGGGGACTCTCGACCGCGCGGCCGAGGGTCGCATCACGGCCGACGAGCTGCGCGACAACCTCCGTCTCGATCACCACACCGAGTTCGAGACGGCGGGGCTCCAGGTCGACGGACGCCCCTTCGACACCTTCCTGAAGCAGTCACCCGAACACCGCTTCGCGGAGTGGCTGCTGACGTCGCTCACCTACGAGATCCGCGAGACCGACTCGCGGGCGGGGCTCTCGAAACTCTACGAGGCCATCGAGCGCGTCGACCGGATCGATCTGGACGGCGAGGTGTCGGTGGGGGAGGACGATCCCGATGCCGAGACGACGACGGCGTCGTTCGACGTCGTGTTCCGGGACAAGATGGGCGATCCGCTGTTCGTCACGTCGCTTCAGGACAGCCGCGATCCGACGCCGGCCTCTGCGATCGAATCGCTACTCGAACGGTCGCGGTCGGTGAGTCAGTCGGAGTCGTCGTTCGCCGCCGCCTTCGTCGTGACGACGAGTTTCTTCGACGCCGACGCGATGGAGGTCGCGGTCGACGCCACCCGAGGCGGCCTGTTCAGCCGGAGTTCGCGACGGAGTTACGTGAAACTCTCGCGAAAATCGGGCTTCCACCTCTGTCTGGTCGAGGCGCGAGACGAGGACTTCTACCTGACCGTGCCGGATCTCTAGCTCTGGAGTTCGGCCGTCTCTTCGATCTTCATCGAGTCGAGTTTGTCCACGATGGCGTCGATCTTCTCGTCGAGTTCGTCGACGAAGTCCGCGGTGTCGTCCGTGGTGATCGCACCCTGGCTCGACGGTTCGATGAGGTTCTCCTCTTCGAGAACGCGGAGCGAGTATCGGACCTTGTGGTGCGGGTATCCGGTTTCGTTGGACATCTTCACGATGCCGATGGGTTCGTTCCCGATGACCATCTTCAGCACCTGCAGATGTCGTTCAAGCATATCGACTTCTTTCTCGAGCCTGTCTATCATGACACTTGTTAACTTGTCGTTGCGGGTTTTAAAAGTTGCTGTGGACGCCGGCGACTGAAAACGAACATCAGTGTATGTGGAATGAGAGTAGTTAACGCTTCGGGTCGCGGCCGATCAGACGGTCGGTCACCCCACAATCGTCCGGTCTGTGCTCGGTTCGACGGTGGATCGCTACCCACGTGAGCGTATCGTAATCGGTTTAGCAAGCCGGGCGAAACTCACGGTCGGATATGACTGTCACCATCGTCGGATCCCAGCTCGGCGACGAGGGCAAAGGCGCCCTCGTCGACCTGTGGGGTGGGAACGCCGACATCGTGGTCCGGTATCAGGGCGGGGACAACGCCGGCCACACCGTCGTCGAGAGCGGTGAGGAGTACAAACTGTCGCTGGTGCCGAGCGGTGCCGTGCGCGACAAAGTCGGCGTCCTCGGAAACGGCTGTGTCGTCAACCCGCGCACGCTGTTCGACGAGTTGGACACCCTCCGCGAGCGCGGTCTCGACCCCGACGTGCGCGTCGCGCGCCGGGCGCACGTCATCCTGCCCTACCACCGCGTCCTCGACGGCATCGAGGAGGAAGCCAAAAGCGACGACGACCTGGAAGCCGGGACCACGGGCCGCGGCATCGGCCCGACCTACGAGGACAAGGTCGGCCGGCGGGGCATCCGCGTCGGCGACCTGCTCGATCCGGACGTGCTCCGCGACCGCCTAGAGTACGTCGTCCCGCAGAAACGCGCCATCGTCGAGGACGTGTTCGGGCTGGAGGCCGGCGAGGAGTTCGACGTCGACGCGCTCCACGACGAGTTCGCCGACATCGGCCGCCGACTGCAGGAAGAGGACATGACCGTCAACGCGGGCGATTTCCTCGGGACAAAACTCGACGCGGGCGAGAACCTGCTGTTCGAGGGCGCCCAGGGCACCTCGATCGACATCGACCACGGTATCTACCCCTACGTCACGTCGTCGAACCCGACCGCGGGCGGCGCGTCGACCGGGACGGGCGTCGGCCCGACGGTCATCGGGCAGGGCGAAGTCGTCGGCATCGTGAAGGCGTATCTCTCGCGGGTCGGCACGGGACCGCTCCCGACCGAACTCGACGGCGACGACGAGGACCTGGCCGACTACATCCGCGAGAAAGGCGGCGAGTTCGGCACGGTCACCGGTCGCCCGCGCCGCATCGGCTGGCTGGACGTGCCGATGCTCCGCCACGCGGCCCGTGCCAGCGGGTTCACCGGCATCGCGGTCAACCACCTCGATGTCCTCGCCGGACTCGACGAGGTGAAAGTCGGCCACGCCTACGACCTGTACGGCGAGCGCCTGGAGACGATGCCCGCGACGACCGAGCGCTGGGCCGACTGTGACCCGATCCTGAAGGAGTTCGACCCGTGGCCGGAGGTGGACTGGACCGCCGTCGCCGACGACGGCTACGATGCGCTGCCGGACGGAGCCCGTGACTATCTCGACTATCTGAGCGAGGAAGTCGGCGCACCCATCTACGCCGTCGGCGTCGGCCCCGACCGCGCCGAGACCATCGAGCTCGCCGATCCGTTCGAGCGCGACGACTGATACGGCTCATTGTAACGGTCTTCCGGTGGGCCGCCGGGCCCGACGCCCAACCGTTCGTCCGACTATCCGGGGCAACGGTTTTACCGCCCGCTCGCGCACGTTGACCTATGGTGACCACGACCGAACGGGACGGCATGACGTGGTTCGAATGCGAAGTCTGCGGCATGCTGTTCGACGCCGAGGAAGACGCGGCCCAACACGAGGACCACTGCGACAGCGACGACCCCTCTTATCTCCAGTAGCTACGACTCGTCGACCAGTTCGTACGACTCCTCGCCCCAGTCGTCCTCGACGAAGACGAACACGCGCCCGCGAGCCACCTCCAGGTCGGCCTGAACGCGACAGCGCATCCCGTCGGGCGTCCCGACGGTGACGCCGGGGAATATTTCCTCGGTCTCTCCCTCGTCGAGGATGACGCGACCGACGCCCGTCGACTCCAGGATGTCCTCGTGGGTCTTGCGGTCGTTGACGTACATCATCACGCCCTCGGTCCCGTCGGGGTCGGTCACGAGGACGTGGACCGCTTTGCCGGGTCCCGTCGTCAACGTCTCGTCCGCCTTTTCGGGGACGCCGCGGTAGAACGTCGTCCGCCCGTCGAGATACTCGACCTGGACACCCTCCGACAGCAGTTCGACCGGGAGCGTGCTCGGCGCGACGTCGGTGCGGATGGTCATGGGTGTCCTATCGGATGGTCGGTCAAAAACGTCGCGTCACGCGCCGCAGGAAAAGAGAGCGCGGTCTAGGCGAACGCCCGGGAGGCGCTCTCGTCGACCGACTCGGTGCTGATCTTGTCCCTGGCTTCCACGAAGTCGCTCATGTAAATCTCCGTGCGGTCGTCGCGGATGGCGAACATCCCGGCCTCGGTGCAGATGGCCTTGATGTCGGCGCCGGAGGCGTCCGTGGCCATCTCGGCCAGTTCGCCGAAGTCAACGTCGTCGGCGACGTTCATGTTGCGGGTGTGGATCTGGAAGATGATCTCGCGGCCCTCGTAATCCGGTTTCGGCACCTCGATGAGGCGGTCGAACCGGCCCGGCCGGAGGATGGCGGGATCGAGCATGTCGAAGCGGTTGGTCGCCGCGATGATGCGGATGTCGCCGCGTTCCTCGAAGCCGTCCATCTCGGAGAGCAACTGCATCATCGTCCGCTGGACCTCGGCGTCGCCGGAGGTCTTCGAGTCCGTCCGTTTCGACGCGATGGCGTCGATCTCGTCGATGAAGAGGACGGCGGGCTCGTTCTCGCGAGCCACCTCGAAGAGGTCGCGAACGAGTTTCGCGCCCTCCCCGATGAACTTGTGGACGAGCTCCGAGCCGGCCATCTTGATGAAGGTGGCGTCGGTCTGGTTGGCGACCGCTTTGGCGAGCATCGTCTTCCCGGTTCCCGGCGGGCCGTGCAGGAGAACGCCCGAGGGCGGGCTGATGCCGACCTGCTCGAACATCTCGGGACTGTCGAGCGGCATCTCGACCGTCTCGCGGACCTCATTCATCTGCTCTTCGAGGCCGCCGATGTCCTCGTAGGTCACGTCGGGGCTGTGGTCGACCTGCATCACGCGGGCCCGCACGTCGGTTTCCTTGTCGAGCCGTTTCACGATGGAGAGGGAGTTGTTCACGGCGACGCGCGCGTCGGGTTCGAGCTCCGACCGCATCTCGTCGGTGACCTCGGTCAGGGCCTCCTGGTTGTTGCCGTGCTGCTTGACGATGACGCCCTCGTCGGTGAGTTCCTGAACGGTCGCGACGAACAGCGGCGACTGCTTGAGCTTCTTGTTCTCGTGAGTCAGTCGCTCGAGCTTCTGCTGGTACTTGTTGTTCTCCGCGTTGGCGTCCAGCAGTTTGTCCCGCATCTCCTCGTTTTGGCCTTCGAGAACGTCGAGCCGTTCCCGAAGCGCCTCGATTTTTTCCTGCTGCGACGTCGCCTCCTCGTCATAAGGGAGGTCGACCTCGTCCACAGTATCAGTCATTACCCTGTTTAAGGCGCTGACTCATAAGAGACTTCGGGTGGGTGCGGCGTTCGCCGTGAGCCGCGGAAGATATAACCAATAGGAATCAAAGTCGATAGCAAATATTATCACCCTGTATGTGTGATACTGGGGTAAGATGAGTACGACCGAGACAGTCTCTCGTGATGCAGGGTCGGATCGGTGGGCTGACATCCGCGACTTGCCGCCGAGTGCGAAACTCGTCGCGAAGGTGCTCGACTACAACGACACGCTGAGCCAGAGCCAGCTGGCGGAGGAGACGCTGTTGCCGCCGCGGACGGTTCGGTACGCGCTCTCCCGACTGGAGGACGAGGACGTCGTCGAATCGCGGTTCTCCTTTTCCGACGCGCGAAAGCGGCTCTACTCGCTGAAGGTTTAACGGCGATCGGGCGGCCATCCCCGCTGTGACCGACGCTGCCGACGTGCGCGCTGCGCTTCGCGCCCTGGCGACCGACGACGCTCCAGACGCTCGTCCGTCGACGATCATCGCCGACGCCGTCGCCGCGCTCGACGACGTCCACGCTGCCGCGGCCTTCGTCGACGACGGCGGTCTCCCCCGACTCCGCCGGGCTATCGAGGCGACGGACCGCGCCGGCGACGACGCGACCGCTCGTCGCGGCCGCCGGGCGCTCGCCGCCATCGAGCGGTGTCGGGGCGCCGCCGCCGACCACTTTCACTCCGGTCACGGAACGGTTTTGAGCGCCGACCGACAAGGACCGACAGAATGACACGGGTGATTCACACCGGCGACACCCACGTCGGCTACCGACAGTATCACTCGCCGGAGCGCCGGCAGGACTTCCTCGACGCGTTCGAGGCGGTGGTCGACGACGCCGTGGACGACGCGTCGGACGGTGTCGACGCCGTGGTCCACGCCGGTGACCTCTTTCACGACCGTCGCCCCGACCTGCCCGACCTCCTCGGCGTGCTCTCGGCGCTCCGCCGCCTCGACGCCGCCGGCGTTCCCTTCCTCGCCATCGTCGGCAACCACGAGGCGACCCGCGGGAGCCAGTGGCTCGACCTCTTCTCCGACCTCGGCCTCGCGACCCGCCTCGCCGACGAACCGACCGTCGTCGGCGAGACGGCCTTCTACGGGCTCGACCACGTGCCCCCCTCCCGACGCGACGAACTCGACTACGAGTTCGTGCCCCACGACGCCAACCACGCGGTGCTGGTCGCCCACGGCCTCTTCACGCCTTTCCCCCACGCTGACTGGGACACCGAGACGGTGCTCGACGCCGCGAACGTCGACTTCGACGCGCTGTTGCTCGGCGACAACCACGTCGCCGACCGTGCGCAGGTGGACGACACCTGGGTGACCTACTGCGGGTCGACCGAGCGCGCGAGCGCGGAGGAACGCGACGCCCGCGGCTACAACCTCGTGGAGTTCGGTGCCGACGCGGGCGGCGAGACGGCCGTCGACGTCCGACGCCGCTCGCTCGACACCCGGCCCTTCGTGTTCGTCGACGTCGACCTCGCCGCGGACGAAGGCGTCGACCGCGTCCGGGAGCAGGTTCGCCAGCACGACCTGGACGACGCGGTGGCGGTCGTCACCATCACCGGCGGCGGCGAGCCAGTGACGCCGGCGGCCGTCGAGGAAGCAGCCGTCGAGGAGGGCGCCCTGCTCGCCCGCGTGACGGACCACCGCGCGGTCGGGGGCGACCCGACCGACGCCGCGCCGGACGTGGAGTTCGGCGACCCCGACGCGGCCGTCCGGGAGCGCGTCCGCGAGATGGACCTCTCCGACTCCGGGCGCCACCTCGACGAGACGGTCCGCGACGACGGCCTCGCCGATTCGAACGTCCGTGATCGGGTCGCGGATTTCGTCGCCGACGCGGTCGCGGACGGCGACCTCGACGACGTCGAGACGGACGAGACTGATGACGCGGCCGGCGACGACGGCGCGGACGACCCCGACGATCAGGTTTCCATGGAGGACTTCCTATGAGATTCGAGCGGATCCGCCTGCGGAACTTCCGGCCGTACGCCGACGTGGACCTCGATCTGCGCGACGGCGTGACGGTCATCCACGGACTCAACGGCAGCGGCAAGACGTCGCTGCTGGAGGCGTGTTTCTTCGCGCTCTATGGATCACAGGCGCTCGACGGCACCCTCGACGAGGTGGTAACCAACGGCGAAGAGGAGGCGGAGATCGACCTCTGGTTCGCTCACGACGGGTCGTCGTATCATATCCACCGCCGTCTCCGGCAGTCGGGCGACCGCACGACGACCGCGGACTGCGTGCTCGAGGGGGCGGACGTGACCGTCGAGGGCGCCCGCGACGTGCGGGGGTTCGTCGCCGACCTGCTGCGGATGGACGCCGAGGCGTTCGTCAACTGCGCGTACGTGCGCCAGGGGGAGGTGAACCAGCTCATCAACGCCTCGCCGGACCAGCGCCAGGACGTCATCGACGACCTCCTGCAGCTAGGACGGCTCGAAACCTACCGGGAACGCGCCGTAGACGCCCGCCTCGGCGTCGAAGACGTGCGCTCCGAGAAGCGGGGCGAACTCCGGAGCGTCGAATCCCAGATCGAGGGGAAGGTCGAGCAGAACCTCTACGCCACCCTCGACGACCTGGAGAGCGATCTGACCGACCTCGACGAGCGGATCGAGAACTACGAACGCCAGCGCGAGAAGGCCGAACGGACGAAACAGGAGGCCGAAGCGGTCCTCGAGGAGTACGAGGACAAGCGGGCGGAGCTCGAAACGGTCGAGGAGACGATCGAGGATCTGGAGGCATCGATCCGGGAGGCCGAGAGCGAACGCGACGAGATCCAGGAGCGGATCGCCGACGTTCGCGAGCGGATCGCGACCCTGGAGTCGGCGGTCGAGGAGCGTCTGGGCCCGGCCGGACTCGACGCCGCGACGGCCGACGCTATCGAGGCGCGCCGGGCGGTCCTGGACGACCGCGAGGAGGACGACCGCGAGGCGCGAAACGAGGCGAACGCGACCGCAACGGGGCTGCGAAACCAGGCCGACAATCTGGCCGATAAGGCCGACGATCTCGCCGACCGCGCCGAGGACGCCGACGAGCGGGCCGCGGAGTTGCGCGAAGCGGCCACCGAAGCCGAGGAAGCCGCTGAGGACCACGAAAAAGCCCGCGACGAACTGGACGCGGAGGCGGCGTCGTTGACCGCCCGATTCGAAGACGCCCCCGTCGACCGCGGCGACGCGGCCGACCGACGGGACGAGTTGCGAGAGCAACGCGGCGAGGTGCGCGAGCGCGTGGCGGAACTCGAGGCCAAACTGGAGTCGGCGCGCGAACGCGTCGCGGAGGCCGAGGCGTTGCTGGAGGCCGGCAAATGTCCCGAGTGTGGCCAACCGGTCGAGGACTCGCCCCACACCGACCGCCTCGAAACCGACCGCGAGCGCGTCGACGAACTCGAGGCCGAACTGGAGTCGGCGCGCGAACGCGTCGCGGGACTCGACGACCGCATCGACGCCCTCGACGCGCTCGTCGACGCGGAGACGCGACTTGACGAACTCGAGGCCGAACGGGAGCGCCTCGACGCCCGGATCGAGGAGAAACGCGACGACGCCGCGGAGAAACGCGAGGCGGCTGACGAACGCGAAGACGAGGCGTCGGAGCTCCGCGAGCGGGCCGCCGAGGCTCGCGAGGTGGCGGCCGAGAAACGCGACGAGGCCGAGGAGGCAGCCACCCGCGTCGAGGAGTTGGAAGCTGACCTCGCCGACCTCGCCGAGACCCGCGAACACGTCGACGCGGTCGCGGAGCGACTGGACGAAATCGCCGACGCCGACGACGATATCGAGCGCCTCCGCGAGAAGGCAGCGGGTATCGCGGAGACGAACGACGAGCGCCGCGAGCGACTGGCCGAGAAGCGGACGCGTCGGGACGAACTCCGCGAGGCCGTCGACGCGGACGCCATCGAAGCCGCGCGCACGAACCGCGACGAGGCTGCGACGTATCTGGACGACGTGACGACGAAACTCGAGGAGTTGCGGGCGGAGCGCGACGAGTTGCAGACGAAAATTGGCGGGGTGCGAGCCGAGATCGAGTCGCTCGAGGCGTTACGCGAGAAGCGCGACCGCCTCGCCGACCGCGTCGATGCTCTCGACGCGCTCCACGACGAGGCGTCGCGTCTCGAAACCATGTACGGCGACCTGCGGGCGGAACTCCGCCAGCGCAACGTCGAAACGCTGGAACGCCTCCTGAACGAGACGTTCGACCTCGTCTACGGCAACGACGCCTACGCCCACCTCCGTCTCGACGGCGACTACGAACTCTCCGTGGTCCAGAAGGACGGCAGCGAACTCGACCCCGCCCAGCTGTCGGGCGGCGAGCGCGCGCTGTTCAACCTCAGCCTGCGGTGTGCCATCTACCGCCTCCTCGCGGAGGGGATCGACGGCGCGGCGCCGATGCCGCCGCTCATCCTCGACGAACCGACCGTCTTCCTCGACGCCGGTCACGTCTCACGGCTGGTCGACCTGGTCGAGGAGATGCGGACCCTCGGCGTGGCACAGATCGTCATCGTCAGCCACGACGAGGAACTCGTCGGGGCGGCCGACGACTTGGTTCGCGTCGAGAAAGACCCGCGGACGAACCGATCGACCGTCTCGCGGTCACGGCCGACCGTCGCGGAGAACTAGTCGTCCGGCTCTTCTTCGCGCAGCAGTGCGATGGCGTCCCGCGTCGTCGCCGTGGCGTCGTAGCCACGCTCGCCAGCGACGCGCGCCTCGTCGACGAGGCCGGCCGCCCGGAACTCCGCGAGCAGGCCGTGGAGGTCGCTCTCACAGAGGTCGTAGGCGTCGAGCAGCGTGCGAACGGGGAGCGGTCCGCGATCGGCCAGTTCGACGAGCAGGCCGAGCGCCCGGTCGTTCGGCGTCGCGGTGAGGACGCGCCGGACCGACGCCGGCACCCCGCCTGCGGCCGTCGTCAGCGGTGGCGCCCCGGTGTCGACCGTCAGGTCGGCGTTCGGCACGTAGCGCTCGGCGCCGGTGTCCGGATCGCGGACGAGACTCGACTCCGACGACTGCTTCACGAGCAGATACTGCTCGCCATCGTCGGTTCTGACGGTTCGCATGGTCGATCGGAACCGGGCTGGAAGGTTAGGCGTTCCGCTCGTCCGCCGGGTCATCGTCGGTGGCCTCGTCGCTCCCGAAGGCCCGACAGTGCTGGTAGACGCGAAGCCCCGTGATCGCGCCGAGACCGATGGCTGCGGCGCCGAGACTCCACTGGCCGCGGAAGTAGATGAGCATGGGGCCGAGGGCAAGCGCGAACACCGCGACGTTGGCGAGGAGCACGCTCCGCCAGAACGTCTGGACCAGTTCGGGGTCGGCGTCGTCCTCGTCGGTGTCGGTCGACGGCACCCGGGGCAGGTCGTGCTCGGGGTCACCCCAGTGGGTCTCCCACTCCGACTTGTCGGTGTCGTCCGGCCACGGATCGAGCGGCACGCTGAGAGGAAGCGAACGTGGCGGCAAAAGGGTTCGGTGTCGGCAGTTAGGCGTACTCGTGGACCGACACTGCGTTCGACGATTCGACCCACGCGAGCGGGTTCTCGGCGTCGTAGAGCACCGTCCCGTCTTCGATTTCGTACGCCTCGACGGTGTCGATACCGTCCGGATCCGGGCGATCGTCCGCACTGTCCCACCGGCCTGCGTCGACGTGGTCGGACATCGTCACGGAGTTTGGTATGGAATGGCACGGTATATGTCTTTTCGTCGTGGCAGTGTTTCCGATGTGGAGTGACGGGGTTTTTACCGGGGAGCGTCGAAGTGGGCGGCATGAATCAGGCGGATCTCTCCGAATTTTCGGGGGAGGACGACCGACCCGAGGCCGAGGCGGTCGCCGTCGCCGGGGACGCCGGGCAGTCGGTCGCCGAAGTCGTCGACACGGCGGATCTGAAGTTTCCCGACGCCGAGGGAACGATCGATCTCGCGGTCACGCAGACCGATTACACCGTCGAGCGACAGGGGGCGGAGGAGTATCCCGTCGTCCACCTGTTCGGACGGACGAGCGACGGCACGGCCGAACACGTCCGCGTTCTGGGGTTCGAGCCGTATTTCTACGCCCCGACCGAGAGCCTCGACGACGACGACCTCGACCGCGACGTCATCACGCGCACCGAGACGGGCTACGAGAGTATTCGGGGCGAGGAACTAACCAAGATCTGTACACAGACCCCGCGTGACGTCGGCCAGATCCGCGACGAGTTCGACCACTACGAGGCGGACATCCTCTTTCCCAATCGCCTGCTCATCGACAAGGACATCGGGAGCGGCGTTCGGGTGCCCGTCCGTCGACTGGAGAGCGGTGCGCTGCAGATTCCCCACGACGAACTGACGGCCGTCGAAGCCGAGGCCGACCTCCGGGTGAACACCTTCGACATCGAGGTCGACGACCGCTCGGGCTTTCCCGAGGACGGCGAGGAACCCATCGTCTGTCTCACCAGTCACGACTCCCGGCGTGACGAGTACATCACGTGGCTGTACGAGGCGCCCGATGGCGAGGGTGAGAGACCCGAGGCGCTCGAGTACGACCCCCTGAGCGACGGGATGGATGTCGAGATTCGCGCTTTCGACTCGGAGCCAGCGATGCTCGACGCCTTCCTGACGTATATCGAGGAGACGGATCCGGACATCCTCACGGGGTGGAACTTCGAGGATTTCGACGCGCCGTACTTCATCGACCGACTGGAAGTCCTCGATCCGCACGCGGATGTCGACTTGAACCCCGAACGCCTCTCGCGGGTCGACGAGGTGTGGCGAAGCGACTGGGGCGGCCCGACGATCAAGGGCCGGGTCGTTTTCGACCTGCTCTATGCCTACAAGCGCACGCAGTTCACGGAACTGGAGTCCTACCGTCTCGACGCGGTGGGCGAACAGGAACTCGGCGCGGGCAAGGAGCGATACACCGGCGACATCGGCGACCTCTGGGAGGACGACCCCCGGCGACTGCTGGAGTACAACCTCCGCGACGTGGAGCTCTGTGTCGAACTCGACCGCAAGCGCGACATCATCTCCTTCTGGGACGAGGTGCGGACGTTCGTCGGGTGTAAACTCGAGGACGCCCCGACGCCCGGCGACGCGGTGGACGTGTACGTCCTCCACAAGGTCCACGGGGACTTCGCCCTCCCCTCGAAGGGCCGGGCCGACGCTGAGGATTACGAGGGCGGCGCCGTCTTCGATCCGATCACGGGTATCAAGGAGAACGTCAGCGTCCTCGACCTGAAGTGTTTCAGCGGCGATACGGCCGTGCTGACGCCCAGCGGAGAGAGAAACATCACGGACCTGGAGGTGGGTGATCCGATCTACACGCTGAATCCGGACACGTTCGAGTGTGAGATCAAGCCGGTCGAGGAGACCCACCGGTACGAAAACACGTTCGGCGAACTCCATCACCTCTCCGGCAATACACACGACCTGAAGATCACGGAGAACCACCGGCTCCTTTACTCGGACGATCGTGGCTGGGACGACCAGCAACCCGCGGACTTCGCCGTCGACGAATTCCGCGATATTCCGGCGTACGAACGGTACGCGTTCCCCCAGCACGAACCGATGACCGGGCGGTCGCCCGAGACGTTCGCCCTGATCGACGAGGTCGACGAGGGCTACGCTGTCGTCTACTCCGACGACGACCTTCGATCGTTCAGGGCGGCGATGCCCGACGACGTTACCGACGATCTGACGCTCGTCCATGGCTCTTCGGCGACGATGGGCGTCCAGAAGGCCGTCGGCAAATATCTCATCCCCATTGCGGTGTATCGGGAGCATCGGTCCGTCGTCGACCGCCACGCGGACGACGTGTTCCTCAAATACGGAAAGCAGCACCGTGAGACGCCGCTGACCTTCGAAATGACGGACTGGCTCGAACTCCTGGGCTGGTTCGTCACTGAGGGGAGCGTCGACCGCGCTGCGGGCCGAATCACGATCCATCAAGCGGGCTCGGCGGAGCGAGAGGCGATTCGGGAGCTGTTCGACCGGATGGGGGTCAACTACAACGTCGACGAAGGCGGTGTCAACGTCTCGAACCAGTATCTCCTCGAATGGCTTGCCGGCAACTGTGGCGACGGATACGCCGCCAAGCGCCTGCCTTCGTGGGTGTTCGACCTCGATGCCGACCTGTTGTCAGTCCTCCTTGACACGATGATCCGTGGCGACGGGAGTCGGACCGACTCGGGACTCGGCAAGTTCTGGACCAAAAGCGACGATCTCAAGGACGCGATTACCGACATCGCCGTTCGCTGTGGACACAAGCCAACCGTGTCGGAGCAGTCCGACGGCACCTGGCACGTCTCCGTCGGGAAACGGGGGTCGTTCAAGAAGTCCACGAACGCGACGGTCGAAGACCACGACGGCGACGTCTACTGTGTGACCGCGGCGGACAATCACGTCATCCTCGCCGGTCGCAACGGAAACTACCAGTGGGTCGGCCAATCGCTCTATCCGATGTGCATGGTGACGATCAACGCCTCGCCGGAGACGAAAGTCGATCCCGAGGCGTACGACGACGACACCTACCACGCCCCCAATGGGACCCACTTCCGGAAGGACCCCGACGGCGTCATCCGGGAGATGGTGGACGAACTACTCGAAGAGCGGGAGCAGAAGAAAGCCCGCCGGAACGACTACGATCCGGATAGCCAGGACTACGAGCAGTATGACCGGCAGCAGCAAGCTGTCAAGGTTATTATGAACTGCTTCACGCCGGACACCGACGTGCTGACGCCTGACGGCATCCGGAACATCCGGAACCTCACGGTCGGTGACGAGGTGTACTCCATTGACCCCGAGACGATGCGCATGGAGGTGAAGCCGGTGACTGAGACCCACGCCTATCCGGACTACCGTGGTGACCTCGTCGATATCGAGACGAGCAAAATCGACTTCAGCGTCACGCCGAACCACCGGATGCTCGTTCGAAAGGACGATACGAACGGCGCGTCGTGGGACGAGTTCCGGTTCGTCGAGGCCGGCGACCTGAACGATTCCTCACACTACGAACTGCCCCACGACTGGGACGGCCCGGAGGGCGAACGTCTGGACACCGTCGACGTGACCGACCTGCTGGACGACTACGAGGTGTGGGCCAACAACGACGTTCACGGTCACACCCTCGCCGCCGAACTCGGCTGGGACCCCGACAAGATGGAAAAACAGGGGTCCGACGGAACGGGATACGTCCTCTCGGCCGCGGAGTTCGAGGAACACCGGGAGTATCTGGACGAACACTGCTCCGAGTTCTACGTCCACGCGGAACGGGGGCGAAAGTGGCTCCCCCGATTCCACGATGGCGACGACTTCCTCGACCTGTTGGCGTGGTATGTCACCGAGGGGTCGGTGTATACGTCCACCGACAAGCAGTTTGGCGAGAACTACCGTGGCTCGTCGACGACGGTCAACATCGCACAGGACGCGATCGCTGACGGCGGATCTGCTGACGATCACACCGCCATCGGCGACCTGTTGGAGCGAATGGGATTCGACTACTACGTCGACGAGAAGGGGTATCAGTTCATGTCTCGCCTACTGGGCCGGTGGCTCGAAGACGCGTGTGGTGACAGTAGTTTTGAGAAGCGAATCCCGGACCTCGTGTTCGACGCCAGCGTGGAGCAGAAAGAGCGATTCCTCGACACGCTCATCGCGGGCGACGGCGACCGGCAGGTGAACAGTTGGCGCTACACCACGTCGAGCGAGCAGTTGCGCGACGACGTGTTCCGCCTCTGTGCGCACGTTGGGGAGACCGCTAGCTACAACCACGATAGCGGATCGTGGCGCATCTACTGCACCGAAAACGCCACGAACAGTTTCCGGATGCACCGATCCGGTAGCCGGAACACCGCCGACGACGGGGCGTACTGTGTCACCGTCGAGGACAACCACACCCTGCTGGCAGGCCGGAACGGAAAGTTCCAGTTCGTCGGCCAATCGCTGTACGGCGTCCTGGGCTGGGACCGCTTCCGTCTCTACGACCGGGAGATGGGCGCGGCCGTCACCGCCACCGGGCGTGATGTCATCGAACATACGCAGTCGGCCGCCAACGATGTCGGCTACGAGGTGGCCTACGGCGACACTGACAGCGTGATGCTGGAGATGGGCGACGACGCGGCCATCGAGGACGTGCCGGACGAAATCCGAGAGGCTCATCCCGACGCCAGCGAATCGGATCTCCAGCAGATTGCGGGTGCCATCGAGACGGGCTACGAACTCGAAGAGAGCATCAACGACTCCTACGACGCCTTCGCCCGCGAGGAGCTGAATGCCCACGAGCACCGCTTCCAGATCGAGTTCGAGAAGCTCTACCGGCGCTTCTTCCAGGCGGGGAAAAAGAAGCGCTACGCCGGCCACATCGTCTGGAAGGAGGGCAAACACGTCGACGACATCGACATCACGGGCTTCGAGTACAAGCGGTCGGACATCGCGTCCATCACGAAGAAGGTCCAGCGACAGGTCATCGAGATGATCGTGACCGGCGAGGACATCGACGACATCGAGGACTACCTCTACGACGTCATCGAGGACTTCGAGGCCGGAAACGTCGACCTGAACGACGTGGGCATCCCGGGCGGTATCGGGAAGCGGTTGACGGCTTACGATACGGACACGGCGCAGGTCCGAGGGGCGAAGTACGCCAACCTCCTGCTCGGCACCAACTTCCAGCGAGGCAGCAAGCCCAAACGGCTCTATCTGAAGAAGGTCCATCCGGAGTTCTTCCGCCGGCTCGAATCGGAGGAGGGGTTCGACCCCCAGACCGACGACCTGTACGCCGCGTTCAAGCGCGACCCGGACGTGATCTGCTTCGAATACGCCGATCAGGTTCCGGACGCCTTCGAAATCGACTGGGACAAGATGCTCGAAAAGACGCTTCAGGGGCCAATCGCCCGGATTATCGAGGCGCTCGGCCTCTCGTGGGACGAAGTGAAAAGCGGGCAGCGACAGACCGGACTCGGCCAGTTCTGAAAGCCGAGTTCGATTTCTAGAAACAATAGTTCACGAACTCAAAACTCGAAGGGGGAGAATGCGTAAGCATTATGCGTGCTACACTCCACTTGTTCGGTAGGGAGTTTACCGCTATGGCAACACTACAGATCAATAATCTTCACGCGAAAGTCGCAGAAGAGGGTGGCGAGTCCATCCTCCGCGGTGTCGACCTCGAAGTCAAGTCGGGCGAGATCCACGCCCTGATGGGCCCGAACGGATCGGGCAAGTCGACGACGGCGAAGGTCATCGCCGGCCACCCCGCTTACGAGGTAACCGACGGCGGCATCACTCTCGTCCTCGACGACGGGGACGTCGCCGATATCGACGAGGAGGTTCCCGCAGAGCTGCGCGAGTGGGACCTGCTCGACCTCGAGCCGAACGAGCGCGCCGCGCTCGGTATCTTCCTCGGCTTCCAGTATCCGGCGGAGGTCGAAGGCGTCACGATGACGAACTTCCTCCGCCAGGCGCTCAACGCCAAGAACGAGGAACGCGAGGAGCTGTTCGAAGTCGAGGACGAAGACGAGGCCGACGCCGACGCGGACGAGGACGAGGACGCCGGCTACGACACCTCCCCGATGGAGGGCGCCGCAGACGAGGGCGAGATCGGCGTCGCCGAGTTCCAGCAGCTGTTGAAGGAGAAGATGGACCTGCTGGATATGGACGAGAAGTTCGCCCAGCGCTACCTCAACGCCGGCTTCTCCGGCGGTGAGAAAAAGCAAAACGAGGTGCTTCAGGCCGCCATCCTCGAGCCGTCCGTCGCCGTGCTCGACGAGATCGACTCGGGGCTGGACATCGACCGACTGCAGGATGTCTCCGAAGGGATCAACGCCCTCCGCGACGAGCAGGGGACGGGAATCCTCCAGATCACCCACTACCAGCGCATCCTCGACTACGTCGAGCCCGATCACGTGCACGTGATGATCGACGGCGAGATCGCCGAGAGCGGCGGAGCGGATCTGGCGAAGAAGCTCGAGGACGAAGGCTACGACTGGGTCCGCGAACAGGTGTACGAGACAGCGTAATACGTCTGCAGATACAACACATCATTATGAGCTCAGATCAAGACCATCTCAAAGAGACCGACACCGAGGCTCGCTTCGAGTTCAAGAAGGAGGAGCGGTCGTCGTTCCAGGCCGACAAGGGCCTCACCGAGGAGACGATCCGCGTCATCTCGGAGGACAAAGGCGAACCCGAGTGGATGCTGAAGCGGCGTCTCCGCGCGCTCGAACATTTCCAGGAGATGCCGATGCCGACCGACTGGCCCGGACAGCCGGACCTGAGCGAGGTCGACGTCGACGAAATCATCCCCTACATCCGGCCGGACGTCGAGACGCGCGAGAGCGTCGACGACTGGACGGACCTGCCGGACGACATCAAGGACACCTTCGACAAACTGGGTATTCCGGAAGCCGAGAAGAACGCCCTCTCGGGCGTCGGCGCCCAGTACGAGTCCGAAGTCGTCTACCAGAACATGCAGGAGCAGTGGGAGGAGAAAGGCGTCATCTTCTGTAACATGGACGAAGCGGTCCAGGAACACGAGGACCTGGTCCGCGAGCACTTCATGAACAAATGCGTGCCGCCGAGCGACAACAAGTTCGCGGCGCTCCACGGCGCCATCTGGTCCGGCGGGTCGTTCGTCTACGTCCCCGAGGACACCACGGTCAACATGCCCGTGCAGGCCTACTTCCGGATGAACTCGGAAGGCATGGGCCAGTTCGAGCACACCCTCATCATCGCCGAGGAGAACTCGGAGGTCCACTACATCGAGGGCTGTTCGGCGCCGAAATACTCCGCGTTCAACCTCCACTCCGGCGGCGTCGAAGTGTTCGTCGGCGAGGACGCGCACGTCCAGTACTCCACGGTGCAGAACTGGTCGAAGAACACCTACAACCTGAACACCAAGCGCGCCCTCGTCGAGGAAGACGGGCGCATGGAGTGGATTTCGGGATCCATGGGGTCGAAAGCGACGATGCTCTACCCCGCCACGATCCTCAAGGGTCGCGGTGCCTCGGACAACCACATCACCATCGCCTTCGCGGGCGAGGGCCAGAACATCGACACCGGGGCGAAGGTCTACCACAACGCGCCGGACACGAAATCGACCATCGAGTCCAAGAGTATCAGCAAGGACGGCGGCCGCACCAACTACCGCGGCCTGGTCCACATCGCCGACGGCGCGTCGAACTCCTCGACCAGCGTCGAGTGTGACGCGCTGATGTTCGACAACGAATCCACGTCGGACACCATGCCGTACATGGAGATCAACGAGTCGACCGTCGACGTGGCACACGAGGCGACCGTCGGCAAGATTGGCGACGAGGACGTGTTCTACCTCCAGTCGCGTGGACTCGACGACGACGACGCCAAGCAGATGATCGTCTCCGGGTTCATCGAGCCGATCACGGAGGAACTGCCCATCGAGTACGCGGTCGAACTCAACCGTCTCGTCGAACTCGAGATGGAGGGGAGTCTCGGATAATCATGAGTGCGCAGAAACCCGCCGGCCTTTCGGAAGCGACCGTCCACGAAATCGCCAGCAGTCGTGACGAGCCGGACTGGCTCCGCGAGACCCGTCTCGCGGCGCTGAAGGCGCTCGACGACCTGGAGATGCCCGATGTCATCCAGACGCCCGGGCGTCGGTGGACGAACCTCGACCAGCTCGACTTCAGCGAACTCGCCGACCCGCTGAACCAGGACGACGTGACCGAACGCGTCACCGACGAGGGCGTCGAGGTGCTCTCCTTCACCGAGGCGGTGACGGAGCACCCCAACCTCCTCGAGGCCAAGTTCGGTTCCGTCATCGACCCCGAAACGAACTACCTCACCGCGCTGTCGGTGGCGCTGTTCACGACGGGTACGTTCATCTACGTCCCCGAGGGTGTCGACGCGGAAGATGTCACCATCCGGACGGAGATGAACTCCCGGTCGCTGTTCAGCCACACGCTCGTGGTGACCGAGGACTCCGCCTCGGCGACCATCCTCGAACGGATCAGTACCGGCGACGACGCCGACGGCGAGCGCTACTACAGTAACCTCGTCGAAGTCGACGCGGGCGAGAACAGCTACGTGCAGTACGGCTCGCTCCAGACGCTCGACGAAGACACGTACAACGTCACGCTGAAACGCGGCGACGCGAGCACCTACTCGACCATCGACTGGATCGAGGGCAACATCGGCTCGCAACTCACCCGCTCGGACATCGAGACCGAACTCAACGGCGACAGCTCGGAGTCCCAGATCGTCGGCGCCTTCTTCGGCCACGACGACCAGCACTTCGACGTGAACGCCCGGGTCTGGCACAAGGCCGAACACACGACGGCCGACCTCGTCACCCGTGGCGTCCTCGACGACACGGCGCGCTCGGTGTACGAGGGCGTCCAGGACGTGGGCCGCGAAGCGTGGGACACCAGCTCCTACCAGCGCGAGAACACGCTGATGCTGAGCGACGACAGCGAGGCCGACGCTTCGCCGAAGCTCATCATCAACAACCACGACACCGAAGCCTCCCACTCCGCGACGGTCGGCCAGGTCGACCAGGAAGACCTGTTCTACCTGACCTCGCGGACGATTCCGGAGCGAACTGCCCGCAACATGCTCGTGGAGGGCTTCTTCGTCCCCGCCCTCGAAGAGATCGAGGTCGAGGAGCTCCGCGAGGACCTCGAAGCCGAAATCACGGCCCGTCTGCGCGACTAGACGGCCGCGCCGCAGGGAACGGCTTAAGTTCCCCTCTCCCCGAATTGTCGTATGACCGTTTCGGCCACACGGATCGACGCCGCTCGGGGGTGGCAGTGAGCCCATGAGCGTCAGCCATCGGGTCGGATCCGATCACCAGCTCGCCCGCCTCCTCCAGATCGGCATCGTCCTCGAGGAAGTCGTCGAAGCGCGGGCGCACCACCACTACCAGTCGCTCGACTCGGAGTCGGATCTCGATCCCGAGATCGAGGCGTTGCTGGCCGACGCCGCCGAGGAGTCAGCCACCCACCGCAAGCGCCTGGAGGATCTGATCGCGGATCTCGACGCGGAGAGCATCCCGTTCGAGGACATCGAGGCGCTGGTCGAGGCCCAGTACGCCCAGACCAAACCAGAGGACTTCGACGGCGTGCTCTACGACCAGCTCTGCAACGAGGAGACGGCGTACAAGTTCTACGACGACCTCGTGTCGGCGATCGAGGCCAGCGACGCGCGCTTTTCGGTGGACCGGGACCGACTGCTCGACGTGCTGCGGTCGATCCGCGAGGAGGAAGCCGAGGGCGTCGAAGAAGTGGCGACAATCATGGAGGAACGCGATTAGCGATGAACACGGCAGACCAGTATCTCAAAGCAATCTACCTGATCCAGGAGATGGAAGACGGTCCGGCATCGACCGGGGCGCTCGCGGACATGCTCGACGTGAGCCCCGCGAGCGCGAACGAGATGATCGGCAAACTCGAAGCCCGCGACCTCGCGGACCACGAGAAATACAAGGGCGTCCGTCTCACGGACGAGGGGATCGCTCGCGCCCGCGACGCGATCCAGACCTACTGTATCATCGAGCGGTTCCTCGCTAACGTCCTCGACGTGGAGGACTTCCGGGCGGAGGCCCGCGAACTCGAGGCCGTCATCGACGACACCGTGGCCGAACGCCTCGACACCATCATCAACCGCAACCCCAACTGTCCCGACTGTTTCGACGCCGAAACCGACGCGTGCCGGGAACTCGAAGTGGAGTGCGAGCGGCCGGCGAAGTAAGGGCGATACCCGCTCTCGACAGAAGGATAAGTTATTGTGCGTCGACTATCTACGTGGCGACGCCGACATGCGATAGCAGTCCCGTGGTGTAGTGGCCAATCATAACGGCCTTTGGACACGTCAGGTGCCGGCCTGCGTGGAAGACAGCCGTTGACGGCGGTTCGAATCCGCCCGGGACTATTTTCACCACTTCCATCCGATCACTCCCGCCTCACACCTCCTTGGCAACCCGATCCCGTCGCGATCCGTCGGCACTCACCGCTTGCCCTGCCGACCACGCCGTGTGGTCCGTGATAGAAGCGAAGCCTCGCAGAAGTTAAATGCCCAAGCCGGCTTGAACGAAACGATCGACATGAAGCTCGCCACAATCGGCGTCGGGAATGCCGGAAGCAAGATCGTCGACCGGATGGTCGAATTCGAGTCTCGGACCAACCGCGATCTCTGTCGGCACGTACACGCCATCAACACGGCTCGGACAGACCTTGCGAAACCCGATTACATCCCGGAAGACCGCCGGGTCCTGATCGGGGACACGAACCAGAAGGCCAAGGGCCACGGCGTCGGCGGGGACGTGGAAGTCGGGGCCGAGGTCGCCTCCGCGGACATCGACGAGATCCGCCGGGCGTTCGACGACGTGGAGATCCACGAGGTGGACGCGATCCTCGTGGTCTCCGGACTCGGCGGCGGCACCGGAAGCGGTGGCGGCCCCGTCGTCATCGACGCCCTCCAAGAGATGTACGACGAACCGGTGTACGCCCTCGGCGTCCTCCCCGGCGAGTACGAAGGCGGACGACCAGCCCTGAACGCCGCCCGATCCCTCCAGTCGTTCGTCACGAAGGTCGGCAACTTCATCGGCTTCGACAACGACGCCTGGCGGGCACGCGATCAGACCATCGAAGAGGGGTACGAGCAGATGAACCGAGAGCTGGCCGCACGGCTCGTCACCCTGCTCGCGGCGGGCGAAACCGACGAGTCGGAGGTCGCGGAGAACGCGATGGACTCCAGCGACATCATCCGCACCCTCGACACGGGTGGGGTGTCCTCTATCGGCTACGCCGCGACCCAGGTCGACAACGACGCCGCGGAAGGGCTGCTTGACCGCTGGAGCACGGACCAAGAGGGATCGCTGGAGGACGGGAGCCAAGCGACGAAGATCAAGGGCCTCGTGCGACGGGCTGTCAACTCCCGGCTCACCCTCCCGGCCGAAGTGTCGAGCGCCGACCGAGCGCTCGTCGTGCTGTCGGGACCGCCGAGCGAGTTCTCCCGCAAAGGTATCGAGAGCGCGCGCCAGTGGCTCGAACAGGAGGCTGACACGGTGGAGGTGCTCGTGGGCGACGATCCGCGACGACAGTCGTCGCAACTCGCCGCTGCGGTTCTCCTCTCGAACGTCACCGAGACGCCGCGAATCGATGCCATCCAGAACCAGGCCGTCGACGCTCAGGAGAAGATCGCCGAGCAGGAGGCCGTGCGCGAGGAGGAGATCAACGACCTGATCACCGACGACAACAACGACCTCGATCCGGTCGTCTAGCCGATGAATCTCGCACTCGTCGGAGTCGGTGAGACCGGTAGTCGAATCGTCGATCGGATCATTGAGACCGAGGCGGAGACCGGTCGGTCTTTTTCGCAGGGAGACGCCCTCGTGTGCGAGATCTCCCAGACGGCGACCGTCGAACTCAACGCCGTTCCGGAGGAACGACACGTCCTGATCGGGGATACGCATCAGCAGATCATCGAGCACGGCGTCGATGGCGATCCGGATCTCGCCGCCGAAGTCACGCGAGCCGACCTCCCCGAAATCCGCCGAGCGTTCGACTCACTCTCGATACAGGAGGCAGACGGGGTGCTCGTGGTCACCGACCTCGGGAGCGGGACCGGCAGCGGCGCCGGCTCCGTGCTCATCGAGGAACTACAGGCGACACACGACGAACCGGTGTACGCCCTCGGCGTCCTGCCGGCCGAGTCTGACGGGGGCGGGTCGGCGCTGAACGCCGCTCGTGCGCTCCGCTCGATCGTCCCCGCGGCGGAGAACATGATCACGTTCGACCACGAGACGTGGCGGAAGGACGAAGACGGCGAGTATGCGATCGACGCGCTCGCGACGCGTGTCGTGACGCTGTTCGCGGCGGGCGAGTTCGATTCGTCGACGGTCGCCGAGAACGCGGCGGATTCGAGCGACCTCATCCGGACGTTCGCGCCAGGCGGTCTCTCGTCGATCGGCTACGCCTCGACCGACGTCGAGTCGGACACGCCGGGGCTGCTTGCTCGATTGCTCCCGTGGTTCGGTGGCGGAAGTGATAGTGAGGACGACACGACCGACGCGGCGAAAGTCAAAGCACTCGTCCGGCAGGCCACTGGCGCGCGTCTCACGATGCCGTGTGAGGTGTCGAGCGCTGAACGCGCACTGGTGGTGCTCTCGGGCCCGCCGTCGGAGCTGTCCCGCCGCGGGTTCGAGAGCGCTCGCCAGTGGCTCGAACAGGAAGCCGATACCGTCGAGATTTTGGCTGGCGACGATCCCCGAGAGCAGTCGACCACCCTCGAAGCCGTCGTCCTGCTTTCGAACGTCACGGACGTTCCGCGTATCGACGCCCTCCAGAGTCAGGCTGTCGACCACAAACACGCCGCCGACGAGACGGCGGCAGCCGATGACGCGGAGTGATCTGAACGGCTGTCCCCCTCGGGGGCCCCGTCATCTGCGGTCGTGGGGGCGGATCGTATCGGCTAAGGTCACGAGAAGCCCGAGTGCCCACCCGAGCGGCACGGCGAAGCCGAACCACATCCCGACGAACGCGAACCCGGTGAGGTCGAACTGCTGGCGAATGATCGTATTGAGTCCTCCAACAGCTAGAACGTTGTCGAGGAGCCACTCCGCGAGCGACGTGCTTCCGGGGAGGACGACCGAGCCCAGCGTCGGCGAGAAGAGGGCTGCCGTGACCGGCGGTAAGAGCACGGCTGCGACCGCGAAGGGGTACCCGAGGACCAGTGTGAGCCGACGCGGTCCGTGTCGCGCGGCGACCCAACTCAGGCCGACGGACACCGTCGCGACCACGCTCGCGGCGAGGACGGCTCTGAACCCGGCTGCCGGTAGCCGGTTCCACGCGACCGCCGTCAGTCCCCCCCAGATGACGGCGACGACGCCGACGATCACGAGGATTCCGAGTCCGGCGACGACGCGGTCAATCTGTCGTCCCACGTACCGGACCCAGAACCCGAGCGCGGCGAACGGATAGACGACGCCGATCAGCACGGCGCCGACGAGACTCCACGTCCAGAAGGCGAGATGTTCGCCGGGTGACTCCGGGCGCCATCGACTCTCGGGGGGATACTCGTCTGGCGGTGAGAAGACGATCTCCCGCCAGGCCGCCAGCAGCTGTACGAGGTCGATCTTGGCGGCGGTGAGGAGATCACGTAGCGTTGCCATCACGTGTGGTATCTACTGGCGGATGCATAAAAGACAAGAAAATCCGCTGTTGCCGGCCAGTCACTCACTCCGGTCGTCGTCCGAGTCGCGTTCCGCCGGCGGCGTCTTCGAGACGATGGCTCCCAGCGTGTCCCGATTGTCCGCCGCCCAGCGATACGCCCGCTCGCGGAGGCGTTCGTAATCCTCGAACTGGCGGAGGAAGGCAACGACCGGCCCCAATTCAGCGCCGGAGTCCGTCCGGAGCAGTGCCTCCTCGATGGCGGCGCCACACGAGTACACCGTGTCGTCGGTCACGAGATGGGCACAGCGTTCGTACGACGCCGGCAGTCGGTCGCGCAGGCGATCCGAGAGTTCCGAGAAGCCGACCAGATCGAGGTCGGTCCGGTTCGCGATCAGAGCCGCCCACCACGTGCAGAACCCACAGTGGTCGTCGTACACGAGCGTTGCGTCGGACATACCCCACGCTACGCACCGGCGTCGTATCTGTCTCTCGCTCCGTCGCCGTTTTCCCTCGGGCGTGTGAACTCCCACCCGATGTCCCGTGTCCTCCGCGAGACGGCGGTGAGCGCGGCGTTCGCGCTCCTGGCTGGAGCGGCGCTGTGGCCGCCGCGAGCCGTCTACTGGACCGCCGTGTCGGCCGTCGTCGGCGACGCGGTCACGCTCGCCGTGGTCGGCGCCGCCGCCGTCGGTCTTGGCGCGGCGTTCGCCTGGGCCACGCGGATCCGGGTCCGTCCCGCCGTCGGCGGCGGCGTCGTTGCGTACGGTCTCGGGATGGCGGCCATCGAGGCGCTGCTCGCGCCCGACAGCCCCGTGCATTTCGTGCTGTACGGTGGTATCCTGGCCTGTCTCGTCGCGGGCGTGTTGCTCCGGCGGCGCATCGACGGGGATGCGGCGCGGGCGGTCGGCGCGGGTTGACGGCGCCGGTCACAGCGCCCGTTCGATGTAGCGTTGACGGCGCGAACGCGCCCCGGTTGGACCGTCCAGAGTGCCTCCCACTCGTCGTCGGCGACCCGTTCCGCGACGAGTGCGGCCGTCCGGTCGTCGTCCTCGCTGTGGTAGACGACGAACCACGAGGAGCGGAACTCGCCGTGGTAGCCCGCGTGGACGACGCCCGAGAACGACGGCGGCGGCACCCAGTCCGGCACGCCATAGACGTGGACATCGAGGCCCGTCTCCGCGAGTTGCTCGTAGACGGCTCTGGTTCCGTGCTCGTCGTCGAGGCGGAAGAGCCGCTGAAAGGACGACTGGAGGCGTCCGGAGCCCTGCTTCCAGGCCACCCGCTCGATATATCGCGAGACGATGATCAGCGGCAGTTTCTCCGAGTGCGACGCCGGATAGCCGCGGAGGCGGAAGGCCGTCTCCTCTACGTTCGCGATGACATCGGGCACCGTGGCGTCTTCGAGCGATTTCGTCCCCGTGCTGTAGAGGTCGGAGTTGACAAGCAGGATCTCGTCTTCCAGCGCCGAGAGCGGGGACGAGGCGACGACCTCGCCGCCTTCGAGCAACAGCACGAGATCCTCGTCGGCGTCAGGCAGCCGACGTTCCGCGACCATGTCGTGAATCGTCTGGGGATGCGTGCGGTTGACGACGGCCAGCGACAGGTCGCGCGCCTCGCCGCGGTCGATGAAGGCGGCTAACGATTCGGGGAGGTCCGTCATCCGAACCGGTGTCCGGTCAGCGGCAAGTTACAACTCGGCCATCGGAGCCACTGGTCGGGAGGCAATGCGATCCAGCGGATCTCAGAACGGCCAGTCGCCGGTCGCGCGCATCCCCTCGGCCAGATCCTCGCGTTCGAGGGCGTCGGCGATGGCCTCGGGCGATCGCCGCTCGATCTCCGCGCCTGCGACCTCAGAGACGAGCGACGCCACGAGGATGGCCCCCTCGCGGAGCGTCCGGCGCTCCAGTTTGTCGAGCGTGTCCGCGCGGGTGTGGCCCCAGCCGCGACCGCGTTCGTCGCCCTCGCTCGACACCAGCAGTCCGGGTACGCCCCGCGCGACGAACGGCCAGTGGTCGCTGTGTGGGTGCTGGCTCGGGCGGACGGTGACGGGGTGTCCGAGGCGGTCGGCGACGGCGTTGACGGCGGCCCCGAGGTCGTCGGCGCCGTGGGTGTGCCATTCGAGCGTCCGTCCCCGGCAGACGCCGTCGCAGTTGACGACGGCGTGGATAGACGACGACTCCACCCGGGCTGCCTCGCGTTTCGATCCGCGGAGGCCGACCTCCTCGGCGCCGAAGCAGACGATCCTGACGCGTCGGTCGAGGTCGGCCTCGCGGTCCAGCAGCGCTCGCGTGACTTCGAGCACCGTGGCCGTCCCCGCGGCGTTGTCCATGGCGCCCTCGGCGATGTCGTGGGCGTCGACGTGGCTGGTCAGATACACCGCGTCGTCGGTGTCGGGGCCGATGTCGGCGCGGACGACGCCGCTCTCGGCCATCGGGGTCGCGCAGTCGACGGAGACGGTGACGGTCTCGCCCGCGTCGCGGCGGCACAGGCGCATCCCCGTCTCCTTGCTGACGCCGACGGCGGGGATGGGTCCGAGCGGCGCGTCGTCGGTGCCGACGCTGCCGGTCGGCGCGAGACACCCGGGTACGTGGTTGCGAAAGACGAAGGCGGCGGCGCCGGCCTCGACCGCCCGGTAGTATTTCTCCCGGCGGTGGATGAACCGGTCGTAGTGGTCCGGCACCGTCGAGGAGACGACCACTACCGCGCCGTCGAGGTCGGTCTCGAAGTCCCCGGGAAGGCCGTCACCGCAGTCCACGAGCGGGCCGGTGACGGTCCCCGCCGGACTCCGGGGGAGCGCGATCGATTCGGCCTCGCCGTCGGACGTGTCGATGCCGCTCGATCCCCGGCGCCAGCCCTGGATCTCGAACGGTTCGACGTGGGCGTCGCGCGCCCCCACGTCGGCGAGGGCGTCTCGGGTCGCTTCCAGTGCTTCGCGCTCGCCCGGCCCGCCGGCCATGCGGTCGCCGATGTCGACCAGTCGCTCCAGATGGTCCCACCCCACGTCGCTCGTGAACGTCTCGCCGATCCAGCGGCTCATGGCACGTCGTGTGCCCTGCGTGGACTAACCGTTTCGGTCCGAGAGAAGCGAGGGCAGAGCGGTCGTCAAACGTCGACAGTGGTGGGGACAACTGTCGAAGTAAAACGCCCGAAAACGCGGCGTAGAGCGCCCGAATCCGGCAGGTCTTTACCCACCCATCTGCGTATGTCACTTCATGACAGGCGTACGAATCGCCGGCGTCGGAACGACGCAGTTCGGGCGGCAACCGGAGCGGACCGGCCGTGATCTGTTTGCGGAGGCCGCTCTCGCTGCGCGCACCGACGCGGGAATCGATCCCGACGACATCGAGGGGATCAACTACGGGAACTTCATGGGCGCGCTGGCCGAGCGTCAGGGCCATCAGGCCCCGCTCATGGCTGAGATGGTCGGGACGAACTGTCCGGCCACTCGCTACGAGGAGGCGTGTGCGTCGGCTGGCGTGGCGGTCCGGGAGGCCGTTCGGACCGTCCGATCCGGCGAGAGCGATGTCGTCCTCGTCGGCGGGTGTGAGCGGATGACGAACCTCTCGACGGCCGACGTGACCGAAGGACTCGCCACCGCCGCCGACGATCTCTACGAGATCCAGGCTGGAATCACCTTCCCCGGTGCGTACGCGCTGATGGCGCGGTCGTATTTCGAGCAGTTCGGCGGCTCGCGCGAGGATCTCGCCCACATCGCGGTGAAAAACCACGACAACGCGCTCCCCAACGAAACGGCCCAGTTCCACCGGGAGGTCACCGTCGAGGAGGTGCTCGACGCGCCGATGGTGTCGGATCCGATCGGCCTGCTCGACGCGTGCCCCGTCACCGACGGCGCGAGCGCGGTGGTCCTCGTCAGCGACGACTACGCCGCCGCGAACGACCTCGACGCTCCCGTCTCGATCACGGGGAGCGGCCAGGGCGGCGACAACCTCGCGCTCCAGGACCGGGAGAACCTGGCGGTCACGCCCGCGACGGAACGCGCGGCCACCGAGGCCTACGACGACGCCGGTCGGTCCCCCGCGGACATCGACGCCGTCGAGGTCCACGACTGTTTCACCATCGCCGAGGTGATGGCGCTCGAAGGGCTGGGATTCTACGACCACGGCGACGGCGTCGGTGCCGCGAAGCGTGGCGAGACGACGGCGACTGGCGAACGACCGGTCAACCTCTCGGGGGGTCTGAAGGCCAAGGGCCACCCCGTCGGCGCCACCGGCGCCAGTCAGATCGCCGAGATGACGAAACTCCTCCGCGGCGACCATCCGAACAGCGACTACGTCGACGACGCGTCGGTCGGTCTCACGCACAACGCGGGTGGGACCGTGGCGTCTGCCGTCGTTCATCTGCTGGAGGTGGACCGATGACGAACGCGGGGCACGACGACTGGCTCGACGCCATCGACGACGGGGAGGGGTACTACCTCGCCTGTCCGGAGGGCCACGGCTCGCTCCCCCCGCGCCGGGTCTGCCCCCGCTGTGGCTCGGCGGATATCGAGCAGGCTCCGCTTCCCGCGTCCGGCACCGTCGAGACGTACACCGTCTGTTACGTCGGCATCCCCGACTTCGCCGACGAGGAGCCGTACGCAACCGCCATCGCCGACTTCGACGGCGTTCGCCTGACGGGCGTCGTCCGGGGAATCGATCCCGAGGACGTGACCGTCGGTCTCACGGTCGAACCCGATGTCGGCACCAACGCGACGACCGGCGACGACCTCCTCGTGTTGCGGCCTAGGTAGCCTCGCGAACCGCGTCGACGAACGCCTCGGGATGTTCGACGTGCGGCAGGAGTTTGGTGTGATCGAAGACGACCAGCCGCGCGTCCGCCTGCTGGGCCAGATCACGCCCCCGGGAGAGGGGCGGTAGCGTCGCGTCACGTCCCCAGAGGAGCGTGACCGGCATCTCGGCCGTCCGAAGCGCCCCGCCGAGGTCCAGCGACGAGTTGCAGTGACCGGCGACGAAGGACGCGACCGCGTAGCGCGCGCCCGGTTGGTGGGCTGTGCGCCACTGGTAGTCGGTCCACGCCGGCGAGACGGCGTCGGGGTCGGCGTAGGCGTGATCCGCGTTGAAATATCGGATCGAGGGGTTCGAGACGAGGGCGTCGAACAGTACGGTTCCGACTACGGGCGACCGGAGGAGTTCCCGCAGCCACGCCTTCGGCGGTTCGGGACCGGCGACGGTCGTCGGACAGACGAGGGCGAGCGATGCGGCGTCGACGCCGGGGTCGGCCACGGCGCGGGCGGCGTACGCTCCCGCGAGCGACGAGGCGACGACTGTCGGTTCCTCGAACTCGCTCAGGAAGTCCGCGACGAAGTCCTCGTAGAGCGGCGCGGAGTAGCGAAGCGGCGGTCGGTCCGAGCGGCCGAACCCCGGAAAATCGGGGGCGACGACGTGGTGGTCTTCCGCGAGATCGTCGACCACCTGCCGGAACTCGCCGCTCGTTCCGACGGCGTTGATGCCGTGCAGGCAGACCATATCGGGGTCGTCGGGGTCGCCGGCCTCGGCGTAGGCGACATCCATGCCTCGCCAGCGATACGTCTCCTCGGTTGCGTCGAGCGCGGGTTCGAGTTCGCCGGCGGCGGAGCGAAGGAGGCGGTCACCGGCGACGGCGGCACCGCCGAGGCCGACGGCCGTGGCCGCGAGGCGTCTGAGTCTCATAGTCGTGAATCGGTCGCCGTGGACTTATACGGTGGTGACCGGTGACGGCTCATACTGTCGGCTGTAACTGGATCAAGATATTCACCTCCCCGGGGTGGCGCAATCGTTGAAAGACTCACAGCCGACAGTATCACTCCCGACGGCGCTCCACGCAGTCCGCGAGCGGGTCGATGACCCGTTCGGCGACGGTGTAGGGATCGATTTCGCGCGCCTGTACGGCGTCGACGAGGTGGTCCATCCCGCCGTGGCGGTCGAGTTCGTCCTCCAGCAGCGCCGCTGCGTCGGCCCGGAGCAGTTGGCGTATCTCTTCCGCGTAGCGGGTGCGCTCCTTGCGTTCGAGTTCGCCCGTCTCCCGGAGATGGTCGTAGTGGGCGTCGAGCGCGTCGATCAGTTCGCCGACGCCCTCGCCTTCGGTGGCGATGGTTTCGACGACGCTCGGTTCCCAGTCGTCGGTCGCCTCGGCATCGTCGGTCGCGCCGTCGTCGAACTGTATGCCGTGGTGGCCGGCACCGGCCGGTGGGGAGCCGTCGCGCATGTGGAGCATCTCCTCGATGTCCGTCACCGTCGTCGCGGCGCCGTCCATGTCGGCCTTGTTGACGACGAACACGTCGCCGATTTCGAGGATGCCCGCCTTGAGCATCTGCACGTCGTCGCCGCTGCCCGGCTGGACCAGGACGACGACGGTGTCGGCGGTCCGGACCACGTCCACCTCGTTCTGTCCGGCGCCCACCGTCTCGACGATGATGCGGTCTTTCCCGAAGGCGTCGAGCGCCGTGATGGCGTCGGCGGTGGCCGTCGAGAGGCCACCGAGTTGGCCGCGCGCGCTCATCGACCGGAAGAACACGTCCATGTCGCCGACGTTCGAGGCCATGCGGATGCGGTCCCCGAGGACGGCGCCGCCGGTGTACGGCGACGAGGGGTCGACGGCGATGACGCCGACGGTGAGCCCCGCTTCCCGATACCGCTTGGCGAGTTTGTCGACGAGCGTCGACTTGCCCGCGCCGGGACTGCCGGTGACGCCGACGACCGACGCCCCGCCCGTGTGGGCATGGAGCGCGGAGACGATGTCCCGGTAGCCGTCTTCGCGGTTCTCGATTTTCGTGATGGTGCGGGCGAGCGCTCGGTGGTCGCCGTCGAGAACGTCGTCGACGAGACGCTCCGCGTCGCCCGCGCTCATCGCTGGGGGGCGTTCTCGCGGACGAAGTCGATGGTCTCCTGCATCGGCGTCCCGGGGCCGAATATCTCGGCGACGCCCGCCGCCTTCAGATCTTCGCGGTCCTCGTCGGGGATGATCCCGCCGACGATGAGGAGGGTGTCCTCGAACGCGCCGTACTCTTTCAGCCCCTCGACCACCTTCGGCACGAGCGTGTTGTGCGCTCCAGAGAGAATCGAGATGCCGAGCACGTTCACGTCCTCCTGGACGGCCGCCTGGACGATCTCCTCCGGCGCCCGGTGGAGCCCCGAATAGATCACTTCGAAGCCGGCGTCGCGGAAGGCTCGCGAGATGACGTGGGCTCCGCGGTCGTGTCCGTCGAGACCGACCTTGGCGACGAGACACCGGACGGTTCGTTGTTCCTGCCCCGTACTCATGTGTGAGCGTTCGCCGTGCGACTGTTTGACTCTAACGGACGCCCGAATCGGCGTATCGGCGCCTACCTTTATAATGGAGCATCATGTTAACGAAAGACATGCACCGACTCAGACCGACTGTCGACACCGTGACGAGCGGGATACTGACTGTTTTCGGCGGCGCGCTGACGGCGGCCAACCACGGAGGTGACGCCACATGAGTCTCCTCGACAGCGTCCTCTCGCTGTTCGGCCTCGGTAAATCCGAATCGGCATCCACGACGCCGGAACCGGAGCCGGAGCCCGAAGTGGAGGAGGAAGAAGCGGAGGAAGAAGCGGAGGAAGGCGACGAGGCCATGCCGACGAAGGACCTCGCGGCAGCGGCGGACCCGCGACGGCGAGATGGCGAGGAGAACACGGTCGCGAACCGCGCGGCCAACCCCGCCGATCACGAAGTCGAGGAGGCCGAGGCCGAAGCGGAAGCGGAAGCGGAAGAGGAAGAGGAGGGTGACGAATCCATGCCGACGAAGGAACTCGCGGCGGCGGCGGACCCACGGCGACGAGATGGCGAGGAGAACACGGTCGCGAACCGCGCCGCCAATCCCGACGATCACGAACGGGTCACTTAGACGCGGCTAGTCCGTTTTCCCGTCGGCGAGATGCGTATCGAGGAACTCCACGATGGCCGCGTAGGCCTCGATGCGGTTCTCCAGTTTCGTGAAACCGTGGCCTTCGTCCTCGAAGATCAGTTCCCGGACGGGCACGCCGGCCTCACGGGCGCCCTCGACGATGCGGTGAGCCTCGCTCACGGGGACGCGAGGGTCGTTCTCCCCGTGGAGGACGAACAGCGGGGCCGTAATCTCCTCGACCTGGTGGATCGGACTGATGGATTCGAGGAGCTCCCGGTCCGCGTCCAGCGAGCCGTACTCGGCCTCGCGGAGTTCGCGCCGCCAGTCGCCCGTGTTTTCGAGAAACGTCACGAAGTTGGCGATACCCACGATGTCGACGCCGGCCGCCCAGATGTCGGGATATGTGGTCAGCGCGGCGAGCGTCATGAACCCGCCGTAGGAGGCGCCCATGACGGCGATGCGGTCGGGATCGACTGCCGGGTGGTCGTGGAGCCACTCGGCGCCCGCCTTCAGGTCGGCGACCGAATCCATCCGTTTTTCCACGTCGTCGAGGTGGGTGTAGGCCTTGCCGTACCCCGACGACCCCCGGACGTTCGGTTCGAACACCGCGTAGCCACGCGAGAGCAGATACTGCTTCACCCGGCCGAACGAGGGGCGGCGCTGTGATTCGGGGCCACCGTGGACGTCGACGACGACGGGCGTCTCGCCGTGGCCGGTGTCCGTCTCGGGCAGCGAGAAGAAGGCGGGAATCTCCAGCCCGTCGAAAGAGGGATACCGGACGAGTTCGGGGGCGACGAAGGTGTCACGGGGGATGCCCGCCGTCGACGCCCGGGTCCACCGCTCCACCCCACCGCTCACCACGTCGGCGACGTAGACGTTGGCGGTGTCGTCGCTCCGGGTGACGGTCAGCGCGAACCGCTCGCCCGAATCGTCGAAACTCACGCCGCCGGCGACGCTGGGCGGCAGGTCCGGCGACGGGAAGTGGTCGACCCGTCCCGGCGCGACGAGTTCCCCGACGCCGAGTTCGGTGTAGCCGTCGACGTTGCGCGAGTAGACCAGTCGGCGAGACTCGTCGTCGACGGCGACGCCATCGACGTTCCAGTCGTCGTCGGCCTCGTGGTCGTCGGCATCGGCCGCCTCGACGGTCGAGAGGTCGCCCGTCGAGAGGTCGATCCGGGCGAGCGAGAGGGTGTCCACGTCCCGGTCCGTGACGAGATACAGGTTGTCGCCGTCCGGTCCCCACGAGACGCTTTGGTAGCGCACGTCGCCGTCGTGAGGGGTGAGGTGGCGGCGCTCGCCGGTCGCCACGTCGAGGACGTAGACGTCCTGGTCGAAACTGGAGTGGGATTCGACGAGCGCGAGGCGGTCACCGCTGGGACTCCACCCGCTGACGGCGAACCAGCCGTCGCCCTCGTGGACGCGTTCGGCGTCGGCGCCCGTGTCGGTTCGGCCCTGGACGTAGATGTCGAAGACGGCGTTGTCGCGGCGGTTCGACGCGAAGGCGACGTACTCGCCGTCGGGACTCCACCCGCCGAACCGGTGTTTCGCGTCCGGGTGGCGGGTCAGGTCGGTGACGGCGCCGCTGGCGACATCGAGCCGGTAGAGCGCCTCGCGCTCGTTGCCGCCGCGGTCCATTCCGAAGACGAGTTCGGGACGTTCGGGCGACCACGAAACGAACGTGACGCGGTCGTCGAAGAAAGTCCGCTGTTCCGGCCAGGCCCCCGGGTCGTCGATCGTCCACACCTGCGGGACGCCCGTGGTGTCCATGAGGAAGGCGAGACGGTCGCCGTCCGGGCCGAAGGAGGCGCCGTACGCGCTCCGGATGTTGAGATACCGCTCGATGTCGAACATAGGGGCCGTTGGTCGGGATGACCCAAACGTGTTCCCCCTATAGCAGGTCTTCGGCTTCCAGCGCCGCGATCAGGTCATCGACGAGTTCGTCGACGGAGTCGTAGGGGAACTCCTGGTGACCGTCGAGGTTCGCTGCGAGTTCCATCGCGGAAAAGGAGACGTCGCCGGCCTCGAACCGCGTTGCCGGGCCGTTCGGGAGCGCCGGAACGAGATCCATCTGGTCGGACACGGGGAAGTCCGCGTTCTCGAACGCCGCCCGGAACTGCTCGCGGAGTTCCGCCTCTACGGTGTCGCTCATGGCCAACTGTGGGCGGATCCGGCGGAAAAGCGTTCCGAAAGCTCCAGTTGCGTTTGGAGCCGTTTGCGCACGTGATCGCCTGACTGCGCGCGATCAGGTGTGATGACTTACGAACGCTACGCTAGAGGAATCCGTAGTTTTCGATACCCCGCTCGTAACAGTCGACATAGCGGTTCAGGACGGCGTGATGGTCGTAGGACGCGTACGCCTCGTTGACGGTCCAGCGCTCCATCCCGGCTGCGGTCACGATTTCGCCCGCGAGTTCCTGGGGGCTGGTCACCAGCGCGCCGCGCGGGTCTTCCTCGACGAGTTCGTGGGCGGCCGAGTCGGCTTGATACTCGACGACGCCGACACAGCCACACGCCAGCGCGCGGAGGAGGTCGCTCGCGAACGGTTCCCAGGTGGCGGTCTGGGCGAAGACGTGTGCGCCCTTGAGGATCGGCACCTGTTCGGCGGGGTCGAGCGCCCCCAGAAACTCCACTCGGTCGTCGATTCGGAGGTCCCGAGCCATGCGCTCGGCGTCGGTTCGCGCCGGCCCGTCGCCGATGACCGCGGCGCGCCACTCCTGCTGCCGGAGTTCCGCCAGCGCCAGCAGAAACTCCTCGACGTTGGCGTGTTCGTCGAGCGAGCGGGCGTACACCATATCCGCGCGGGGATCCACGGGGGCGTCCCGAATCAGCGGCATGTCGATGCTGTCGGGGATCACCTCGATGGAGTCGGGGTCGGCGCCCCGCTCACGCACCGCAGTTTCGACGGTCTGTGACGGGACGAGGACGGCGTTTGGCGACCGGACGGCCCAGTGGTCTCGCCAGGTGCGACCGCCGTCATCGGGACTGTCCCACCACTCGGCGACGACCGGTGTCCGGCGAAGGGTCGCCGCGACGTTCGCGGCGGGCACGGCCAGCAGTGGCCGTGTGGCCACCTGGATCACGTCGGCACGGACGCCGTTGAGGACGAGCGGGAGTTTCGCGAGGAACGGCCGGGGCGCGCGCTCGGTCGTCACCCGGCGGTAGGTGACGCCTTCGTAGTCGAAGGCGGGATGGTCGCCGTCCCACCACTGCGCACAGCAGATGGTCACCTCGTGGCCGTGGGCGACCAGTCGCTCAGCGAGCGCACGCACCCGCTGAGCGTGCCAACTGGCTTCGTGCTGAGCCGTCGTCATCGTCACGAACGCGACGTGCACACGTCGACCACGCGACGGCCGTATAAAAAGTCCTTTCGTCGATCATCCGCGCTGTGAACCCGCCCGCCGGGAACCGGCGGTGCCTTGACGGATCGCACGGCCGAACCGTCGGTCATGCACGACCGCGTTCTCGCGCCGACCGACGGGAGCGACGCCCCGGTGCTCGTCGTCCCGAACGCTCACGCGCCGACCGGGAGGACGACGACAGCCTCGACGAACTCCCAGTCGTAGACGTGGTTGAGGAGGAGGTAGGTCACGACGCCGAGCGAGAGCGAGAGGATCCACGACCCCGCAGCGACGCGGCCGACGCGGGCGTGGGCCGTTTTCCGGAGTTCGGCCGGGGTGTGGGTCACGCCCAGAACCAGCGCGTAGAGGACGACCGGCACCGAGACGATAGAGAGGAGGATGTGGATCGCGAGCATCGCCAGGTAGGCGTAGTAGACGAGCGTCGGGCCGACGAACTCCTTGGTGCCGCCGCCACCGATCTTCGTCAGGTAGAGGACGAGAAAGACGAGGATGAGACCGAACCCCGTCGCCATCGCGGTGGCGTGTCTCGTCACCTCGTCGCGGCGGATCCACCGCCAGCCGGCGAGCAGGGTGAGCGTCGCAACCGTGTTGACGACGGCGATGGCGTCCGAGAGGCGATTCACCTGCTGGAGCGAGAGATCAGGAAAGATCGATCCCGGAACGACGCCGAGGAACGTGCCCACGACGAGGGTGTAGCCCACGGCCGAGAGGACGGCGGTGACCGCGGCGGGATGCTCTTTGATCGGGCCGCTGGCGCTAGCCGTTGCCATATTCGGCGGTTGGACCGCACCGGCTTGCCTCTTGCTATTGTGTCCGGTACTGGTCGCACGTCCGGCGAGCAGCGGTGAGATCGCTGAAGAGTGCACACTTTCCGTGGAGAGTATCGGCGGCCACGCTTCCCGCCGGTATGAATCTAGCAACCGTTACTCAGATACTCCGGCGCATCGTGTCTAGAAACAGTGCCTGGCCGATCGGCTTGGTGAGGTATTCCGTAACGTCGTTTTCATCCAGCGCCGAATCGGCCGTATCGGCACTGAGCACGATGACCGCTCCGTCGAAGGAGGTCTTGTCGAGTCGCTCGACGACTTCCGGGCCAGAGAGTTTCGGCATCTGACGGTCAAGCACCAGGATATCGACCGTCTCATCGAGTTGCGCTATCGCTCGCTCCCCGTTTTGGACGTCGTTCGTCTCATAGGTGTCCTCGTTCGCCAACCAGAGACAGAGCGTCTCACGAAAGTCCGCATCGTCATCAGCCACTAAGACCGTCACCTGCTGAGCATCGTGCCCCCCTGTGTCGGACTTGCTCAGACTGATCGTATGATCGTCTTCGAGCGTCATGAGTTGATAACCACTGTTCGGAATCAGCTCCTTCGAACACGAGCGGCGTCTGCCCGGGGCTCGTCGACTGATTTCACGTTACACACCGTAGGGGAAGGCCATCGTGTCACGCCACCCACTCGATGGATTCGTACAGATCGTCCAACGTGGGTTGTTCGCTGCCATCCTCGGTCCACCAAGTGTAGCGGATGGTCTGTGACGTGTCGATAGCGAATATCGCGCGTTGGCAGACGGCCGGGTGGCGTTCCCACTCGTCGTATCTCACGCCGAATTGGCCGGCGACGGAGGCCAGCCGGTCGGTCAACAACGGGAACGTCAACCCGTATTCGTCTCGAAATTGGTGGTGGGAGTAGGCGCTATCGACGGAAATACCGACGACATCGATGTTATCCGTGAACGCCAACCACTCCGCATCACGAAAGCCACAGAGCTGTTGGGTGCAGATCGGGCTGAAATCGAACGGGTAGAACGAGAGGATGAGCGCACCCTCCTCGGTGTAGTCAGCGAGGTCGAACGTGTCGATCCCGTCCTCTCCGGCACCGGGAAGTTCGAACGCTGGAGCCGGTTCGCCGACTTCTTTCGGCGTCGCACGATGCTCTCCGTCTCTATGAGGGGACGTTGAGTCCGAACTCATAGCGAACTCTCTGATCCCTCAACCGATGGCACTGGTTTCTCGACGGTCATCACACTCGGTAGTATTCGTCTACTGGTCGATACTCATTGGGGATGGTGAACAATGCCCGTTATATCACCCCTCGATTGCGGGATACGAATCCTCCGTCCCGCGCCGTCGAAATCGAGGTATGCCCGGACACGTCCACCGGAATCAAGGATCAGCCGAGCAGGTCGATACCGGTGATTTCGAACCGCGCACCACCGGTTTGCGCGTCGGCAGCGATGATGTCCCACCCGTGCGCGTTGACGATCGTCCGGACGACAGAGAGACCGTACCCGTGACCGTCGTCTCGCGTAGTGAACCCGTGATCGAAGACCTGCTCTTTGTGTTCGTCGGGGATGCCTGGCCCGTCGTTTTCGACGAAAAAGCCGGTGTCGAGCGGGCCGACGCGAACCGTTACGTCGTTCCCACCGTGCTCTACGGCGTTGTGGAAGAGGTTCTCGAACAACTCACAGAGTCTGTCGGGATCGCCGCTTACTGGCCGGGCGGTCTCGTACTGAAGGGTCGCGCCGGAGTCGGTGTTCATGCTCTGCCAGGCCGTGTCGATGATGTCGCCGATGTCGATCGGCTCCGGGTCGGTGACGACGTTTCCCTGTCGTGCCACGCGGAGTAGATCCTCGACGAGTCGTGCCATTCTGTCGGTCGTCTCGTCGATCGTCTCCAGGTGTGCCTCGTCGCCGGTTTCCTCGAACCGGATCAAATTCCCGTCAATGACGTTCAGTGGGTTTCTGAGGTCGTGCGCGAGGATGTCGGTGAACTCCTTGAGCCGGTCGTTCTGGCGTTCCAGCATTCGCTCGTACTCTTTCGTGGTCGTCGTATCCTGACTGATTGCTGCGTAGCCGTGAAACGTGTCGTTCCACAGCGGCGACAGCGTTAGCGTCCCCCAGAAAACTGAGCCGTCCGCCCGCCGGTGCCAGTGTTCGAACTCAACTGCGTCGGTCTTCGGTCCCTCGAAAAATCCCTCCGGGAGCGAGTCGGAGTCAGTCCCTTCGTCGTCGGCGAACAACATCCTCACGTGCTGGTCACGAACGACCGCCACGTCGTGTCCGTAGAGCGCCGTCGCCGGGGCGGGCCACGTGACGATGTTCCCGTCGGTATCGAGCATGAAGATCGCGTGCGTCGAGACGCCCTCGAGGAGCCGACGAGCGACAGTGTCTCTCGATTCGGGCTGCTCGCTTGAGGAATCGAGAGCATCCGTCATACACGAATATCCTGCCCCGTTCGAGAAGTCTTTCGGGATGGCGTATCATGGGATTCAAACCAGTACCCGCTGGTGTGATCATCCGAGCGTCAATCCGCCAACTCGACGACCATGACTTCCATGTCCGAGTTCGTCCCGTCGGTGCGGTATTCCCACGTCCCACGCGGATCGATGCCACTTTCGAGGGCGGCAAGGATCACCCGTCCGAGGGCAGTCTCGAAGTCCTCTGTGCTCGACATCTCGTCGTCGGAAGTGAAGTCGGTTGTCATAGTGGGGGACACGCTCAACTGCGAGACGACGTCGCTGCAGTGTGGAACTCACCGCCACACGATCAGGGGGGCCACAGTCGGGTGCCTCTGCAGTACCCACTACGCTGTCACACGGGATAACACCACCGGAAAGCATGGTGTACCATGCCCGAATCCTCGCGGAAGACACCCTCTACCGAGTCTTTAACGCAGTTGCGACGGAATGGGTACATATCTAATGAGCGTCATCGTCGAAATAACTATTTCATCTGAAGCGTTCGAGTTGGGACAGATCCTTCGGGTCGAAGAGTCGACCCAGGTCATCCTCGAAACGATGGTGCCGCTGGGGGGGAAACCCACCCCGTTCGTTCGGGTTCGGAACGACGCACGAGAGACGTTCGAACGCTCCGTCCGCGAACATCCGTCGGTCAACGAGATCCAACTCGTCAACACACACGAGGACGAAACATTGTACGCACTGGATTGGGACCCGTCGGAGGCCTCACTGTTGCGAACGATCCTCGATCTCGACGCGGCGCTGTTGAGTGCAACCGGTACCGCCGACACGTGGGGGCTCGAACTCAGATTCCCGACTCACGAGGACCTCTCGACGTTTCAGGACTACTACCTCGAAGAGGACATCGAGGTGTCGATCAAGCGCATCTACAACCCCACGAAACCCGACGCCGGACCCTGGTACGGCTTGACGCCCCCGCAGCGCGAAACGCTCACGACCGCCGTCGAGGCCGGATACTATTCGTTGCCTCGACAGATATCCACCCAGGAACTCGCGGACACGTTCGATATTTCCGACCAGGCCGTCACCGAACGCCTCCGGCGCGGCATCTCCACCCTCGTACTGAACACGCTGCTGGTCGACGAACAGGAGGACTGACCCCGGTTACTCTGTGGACGGGTGTTCGGCAGGCTGCCCTCTCTCGACTCTCCAACGGTGGTACGCAGTCCGCCATCGTCGGATAGACGTGTCACCCGTCGATCGGACGGACGACCGCACTGCGGGACCGGTGTGCGACTAAATCACGCCCGTCGTCCGGGCTGCCTCCCGCGCCGCGGCCTCGCTGATCCCGTTGCCGAGGATGGTGTACCGGTCGCGGATACGGTGCGCGGTCGTCAGCGCCTCGATGATCGTCTCGTCGTCGAAGCCGAGGTCCGCCGCGGTCGTGGGCGCGCCGATGACCGACAGCGCCTCGCGGATGTTGCGCCAGGTGCCCTCCTCGCCCTCGTGGAGGTAGGCGACGAGGATGGTGCCGACACCGACCTGGTGGCCGTGGAGGGCCTGGTCGGGCGCCATGCGGTCCAGCCGATGCGAGAAGAGGTGTTCGGCGCCGCTGGCCGGGCGCGAGGACCCCGCGATGGACATGGCGACGCCCGAGGAGACGAGCGCCTTCACGACGACCCACGCCGATTCTTCGAGGCCCTGCTTGACCGAGCCGGCGTTCTCGACCAGCATCTCGGCGGTCATCCGCGAGAGCGCGCCCGCGTACTCCGAGTACTCGACGTTCTGCAGGCGGTGGGCGAGTTTCCAGTCCGCCACGGCGGTGTAGTTGGAGACGATGTCGGCACAGCCGGCGGTGGTGAGTTCCCAGGGCGCGGCCGCGAGGACTTCGGTGTCGGCGACGACGGCGAGCGGCGGATCCGCGGCGACGCTGTGGCGCGTATCGCCCTCCGGGATGGACGACCGACCGCTGACGATGCCGTCGTGGCTGGCGGCGGTGGGGACGGAGACGAGGCCGAGGCCGCGGCGGTCGGCGACCATCTTCGCGGTGTCGATTGGCTTGCCGCCGCCGAGGCCGACCAGGTAGCCCACGTCCTCGCGCTCGGCCGTTTCGGCGATACGCTCGACGGCGTCGAAGCCCGCGGTTTCGACGGTGACGGTCACGGGATCGTCGCCCAGTTGGGCGCGTACGCGGTCGCCGACGAGGCGGTCCGGCGTCGGACTCGTGACGATCAGCGGCCGGCCGACCACGGAGAGGTCGTCGATCACGGCGCCCAACTCGTCGAGGACGTCGTGGCCGACGACCACGTTCCGGGGGAGTTTGATCCACGTCGACTTATCGAACATACCCGCACGTCTCGCGGGCGGTTGAAACAGTTTGCGTCGCGGCGGTGCGCCGAGGCCGACGGAGTGTCGCGTTCGGTACGCTGATACGGCACCCGGTCGACGGGTCGGTATGGACGTCGAACTCACGCAGTCGCGCGTCGGCGGGCGGGCGCGCGCACCGCCGTCGAAAAGCTACACGCACCGAGCCATCCTCGCGGCGGGGTACAGCGACGGCGCCGTCGTCGCGGACCCTCTCGTCAGCGCGGACACCCGGGCGACGATGCGGGCGGTCCGAGCCTTCGGCGGCGCGGTCGACCGCGCTGACGACGATCGACGCCTCGACGTCGACGGCTTCGACGGCCGGCCCACCGTCCCCGACGATGTCATCGACTGCGCCAACAGCGGCACGACGATGCGCATCGTGACGGCCTGTGCGGCGCTCGCGGACGGGTTGACCGTTCTGACGGGCGACGAATCGCTCCGCTCGCGCCCCCAGGGGCCGCTGCTCGACGCGATTCAGCAACTCGGCGGGCGCGCGGAGAGTACGCGCGGTAACGGACAGGCACCCCTCGTCGTCGGCGGCGGCGTCGACGGCGGCACGGCGTCGATACCAGGCGACGTCTCCTCGCAGTACATCACCGCGCTGTTGATGGCCGGGGCCGTGACCGAGGACGGCATCAGTATCGACCTCGAAACGGAGTTGAAGTCGGCGCCGTACGTCGACATCACGCTCGAACTGCTGGCGGCGTTCGGGATCGACGCGTCGGAAACCGAGTCGGGGTATCGCGTTCCCGGCGGCCAGCAGTACGAACGCGCCGATCCCTACCCTGTGCCCGGCGACTTCTCGTCGATGTCGTATCTGCTGGCGGCGGGCGCGGTGGCCGCAGCTGACGAAGTTGTCGTCGAGGGTGCCCAGCCGAGCGCCCAGGGCGATAGCGCCATCGTCGACGTGCTGGAGCGGATGGGCGCGGACATCTCGTGGGACCGCGGCGCGGGAGAGATTACGGTCCGACGGAGCGCGCTGTCGGGGATCGAGGTCGACGTGGGCGACACGCCGGACCTCCTGCCGACCATCGCCGTCCTCGGCGCGGTCGCCGACGGCGACACGCGCATCGTCAACTGCGAGCACGTCCGGTACAAGGAGACCGACCGTGTGAGCGCGATGGCGACGGAACTGGCAAAGATGGGGGTGTCGGTGTCCGAGAGTCAGGACACGCTGACGATCCACGGCGGCGACACCCGTCTGCAGGGGGCGACGGTCGCCGGCCACGACGACCACCGCATCGTGATGTCGCTGGCCATCGCCGGCCTGGTCGCCAAGGGGACGACGACCATCGAGGACGCCGACCACGTCGATGTCTCGTTCCCGGCGTTCTTCGACGTGCTTTATGACCTCGGAGCCGAACTGGAGCGACATGAACGGTAATCGATTCGGTCGTCTGTTCCAGCTGACGACCTACGGCGAGAGCCACGGGGACGCGATGGGCGTCGTCGTCTCCGGCTGTCCCGCCGGGGTCGAACTCTCGGAGGCGGACATCCAGCGCGACCTGGACCGGCGCAAGCCCGGCCAGTCACAGATCACGACCAGCCGCGGCGAACCCGACGAGGTGCGCATCCAGAGCGGCCTGCAGGACGGCTACACCACCGGCACGCCGCTGGGGATGGTCATCGAGAACAAGGACGCCCGCTCGGGCAAGTACGAGCCGTTCATCACGGCACCGCGCCCCAGTCACGGCGACTTCACCTACTCCGCGAAGTTCGGCACGCGCAACTGGGGCGGCGGCGGGCGCTCCTCGGCCCGGGAGACGGTGAACTGGGTGGCGGCCGGCGCCGTCGCCAAGCAGGTGCTCGACGCCTCGGACCACGACATCCAGATCAAGGCCCACGTCAACCAGATGGGTGATATCGAGGCGCCGCCGGTCACGTTCGAGGAGATCCTCGAACACAGCGAGGAGAACGAGGTGCGGTGCGCCCACCCCGAGACGGCAGCAGAGATGCGCGAGCTGGCCGACCAGTATCAGACCGAAGGCGACTCCATCGGCGGGTCCATCTACTTCGAATGTCAGGGCGTCCCCCGCGGTCTCGGCGCGCCCCGGTTCGACGGCATTCCCGCCCGGCTCGCGAAGGCCATGTACTCGATTCCGGCGGTCAACGACTTCGAGTACGGCATCGGGCGCGAGGCCCGGACGACGGCCGGCAGCGAGTACAACGAGGACTGGGAATTCGACGAGTCGGGCGATCCCGTTCCCGGGGGCAACGACCACGGCGGGATCCAGGGCGGTATCACGACCGGCCAGCCCATCTACGGCGAGGTGACGTGGCATCCGCCGGTGTCGATTCCGAAGACTCAGACGACGGTCGACTGGGAGACGGGCGAGGAGAAGGAGATTCAGGTCGTCGGCCGCCACGATCCGGTCCTGCCGCCGCGGGCCGTTCCCGTCGTCGAAGCGCTGCTCTACTGCACCGTGCTGGACTTCATGCTGCTCGGCGGGCGGATCACCCCCGACCGGATCGACGGCCGACCGGGCGAGTACGACACCGACTACCACCCGCGAAGCCCGGACAACGTCGACTCGTAGCGGGCGCGGTTCGGAACCTTCATTCCGCCCGAATCGCTCGTCGGTGACGACATGTCGTCGGAGACGCTGTACGACAGACTCGGCGGACGAGACGCCATCGAGGCCGTCGTCGACGAGTTCTCCGACCGCGTGCTGATACTGTCGGCTGTAACTGTTTCAAGCCATTCGCCGCCCCGGGTCGGCGAATAGCTGTATTGACTTCCAGCCGCAGTATGAACGACGAACGGCCCGAACCCTACTTCGAGGGCGTCGACACCGACGCCCTGCACGACCACCAGGCGACGTTCATCAGCCAGGTCGCCGGCGGCCCGGGGGAGTACGACGGCCGCAACATGGAGGCGGCCCACGCCCACCTGAACATCACCGGGGCGGACTTCGACCGCGTCGCGGAGCATCTGGACGCGAGTCTCCAGGCGTTCGACGTGCCGGAGCGCGACCGAGCGGAACTGCTCGACGCCGTGGCGGCGCTGAAACCCGACGTGGTGTCGGCGTAACGATTCCTGTTTGGCGATCTCTTCTTCGCTCGGTTTGCTGACGGTGCCGAGCGACGCCTGGCAGGGTGGATTTTCGTCGCGAACCGGGTCGAATAATCGCCCGAGGCAGTGGGATCTTACATCATTTTTGTGTGGTAATGTATAGCAAAGGCTTTAGTCGAACCGTGATCAACTTTCTCAGTAATGGCCCTCAGGGGGCCGTGATGTAAATATGACTGACCATGAACTCATGTGGCGGATCGCTGGCGGGTCGGGCGACGGTATCGCATCGACCAGCCAGAACTTCGCCAAGGCCCTGATGCGAGCGGGGCTGCACGTCTTTACGCACCGACATTATCCGTCGCGGATCCGCGGCGGCCACACGTACACCGAAGTACGCGCCGACTCGGAGCCAGTCACCTCACGAGGTGACGGATTCAACTGTCTGCTCGCGCTCGGTGACTCCTTCGCCCGGAATCCACAGGAAGGGGCCTACTACGGCGACGAGGAGATCAAGCCGCTGTCGGAGAACTTGGACGACCTCAACGAGGGTGGGGTCATCGTCTACGACACCGGTCTGCTCGACGCCGCCGACATCCCGAACTTCGAGGAGCGCGTCGAGGAGAACGACTGGCACGTCTACCCCATCAACCTCCGCGAAATCGCCCGCGAGCAGGGGCGAGAGGTGATGCGAAACACGGCAGGCGTCGGCGCCACCGCCGCGCTCCTGGGGATCGATCTCCAGTATTTCGAGGATCTGATGGCCGAGGCGATGCCCGAAGATATTCTCGAACCCAACACGGAGATCCTCCATTACACCCACGACATGGTGAAAGAGGAGTTCGAGTTCACCCACGACCTCCGCGTGCCCCAGGGCAGCCACGACGAGGAGCAGGTGTTGCTCTCGGGGAGCGACACTATCGCCTACGGCGCCATCGACGAGGGGTGTCGGTTCATCGCGGGCTACCCCATGACGCCGTGGACCGAGGTGTTCACTATCATGTCCCAGGCGCTGCCGGAGGTGGGCGGCATCTCCGAGCAGGTCGAGGACGAAATCGCGGCCGCGGCGCTCGCGCTCGGCGCCTCCCACGCCGGCGTCAAGGCGATGTCGGGATCCTCGGGCGGCGGGTTCGCGCTTATGTCCGAACCGCTCGGTCTGGCCGAGATGTCCGAGACGCCCGTCGTGCTAGTCGAGGCGATGCGCGCCGGCCCCTCGACGGGGCTACCGACCAAGCCCGAACAGGCCGACCTCGAACACGTCCTCTATACGAGTCAGGGCGACTCGAATCGGGTCGTTCTGGCGCCGGGAACGGTTGCCGAGGCCTACGAGCAGTCGCGCCTCGCGTTCCAGCTCGCCTACGGCTACAACATCCCGGTCGTCCTGCTCTACGACCAGAAGATCGGTGGCGAACTGATGAACGTGCCCGCGAGTCACTTCGACCGCGAGCCGAATCCGGACCTCGGCGCGGTGACGACCGAAGAGGAACTTGCGGACGCCCCACACGGCCCCGGCGGGAAGTTCTACCGCTACCGCTACGACGCCGAGGACGGCGTCAGCCCGCGGTCGATCCCCGGCCAGAAGGGCGGCCACTTCCTCGTAACCGGTAACGAGCACAACCAGGCCGGCCACATCGACGAGGATCCGACCAACCGCGTCACGCAGATGGAGCGCCGGATGTCGAAACTCGACGCCATCCGCGAGTTCCTCGACGACCAGTCGACGCAGACGTACATGGGTCCCGACGAGGCCGACTACGGCCTCATCACCTTCGGGAGCCAGCAGGGGACGGTCGCGGAGGCGGTCGACCGCCTCAACGACGCTGGTCACTCGGTGAAAGGCATCGGCGTGAGCGACATGATGCCCTACCCCGAGGCGGAGATGACGGAGTTCTTAGAGAGCGTCGACGAGGCGCTCGTCGTCGAGATGAACGCCTCCGGACAGTTCCGGGGGCTTACCCAGAAGGAACTCGGCCGGTTCGGCGACAAACTGTCGAGCCTCCTGAAGTACAACGGCGAACCGTTCGAGCCCGCCGAAATCGTCGCCGGGTTCGAAGCCAGCATCGACGGGGAGGATGTCCCCGGCCAGCAGACGACCTACGTACCAGCGGCAGGTGACTAACCCATGAGCGCATTCTCAGCCATCGGCGAAGACCGCGAAATCGACCGCGAAGAGTTCACTCCCACCCTCGAACCACAGGCGACGTGGTGTCCGGGCTGTGGCGACTTCGGCGTCCTGAAGGCGCTGAAACAGGCCATGCCCGAAATCGGCCGCAACCCCGACGAGGTGTTGCTGGTCACTGGCATCGGCTGCTCGGGCAAGCTCAACAGCTACTTCGAGAGCTACGGCTACCACTCCATCCACGGGCGGTCGCTCCCCATCGCGCGGGCGGCCAAGCTCGCGAACCCCGACCTCGAAGTCGTCGCCGCCGGCGGGGACGGCGACGGCTACGGCATCGGCGGGAACCACTTCATGCACACCGCTCGCGAGAACCACGACATGACCTACATCGTCTTCAACAACGAGATTTTCGGCCTGACGAAAGGGCAGACCTCGCCCACGTCGCCGAAGGGTCACAAGTCGAAGACGCAACCCCACGGCAGCGCCAAGGACCCCATCCGGCCGCTGTCGCTCGCGCTCACTTCGGGGGCGTCCTACGTCGCCCGGACCGCGGCGGTCAACCCCAATCAGGCCAAGGAAATCCTCGTCGAGGCGATGCAACACGACGGCTTCGCCCACGTGGACTTCCTCACGCAGTGTCCGACCTGGAACAAGGACGCTCGGCAGTACGTCCCCTACATCGATGTCAACGACTCCGACGACTACGACTTCGATCCGACGAACAAGGGCGACGCCGCGGACATGGCCAGCGAGGCCGAACAGGCGCTCTACGACGGCGAAGTGCTGACCGGCCGGTTCTACGTCGATTCGGACCGGCCCTCCTACCAGGAGGAGAAACAGGCCATCGGCGAGATGCCCGAGGAGCCGCTCGCGGAGCGCTACTTCGACGAGGACTACGAGTGGGAGCGCACCCACGACCTGCTGCTCGACCGGCACAAGTAGCCCGATAGACGGCTCCCGAGCGCTCCGGAGACGGACCGCGAACTGATTTTCTCCTTCGCAACATATTTTTTCCGTGGAACGAAAGGGATAGGTATGGGAACGACCGCTACGGAACGTCGCATCCTCTCCGTACTCGAGGAGGACGCGCAGGCCTCCTACGGGGAGATCGCCGAGCGGGCCGGCGTCTCGAAGCCGACCGTTCGGAAGTATATCCAGCAGATGGAAGAGGATGGCACTATCGTCGGCTACTCCGCGGAGGTCGACCCGAAAAAGCTCTCGGGGCAGTCCATCGCCATCGTCGGGATCGAAGTCGCGAGCGAGCGGTACGTCGAGGTGACGCGCACGCTCAAGGATCTCGATGCCGTCGAGGCACTCTACACCTCCTCGGGCGACCACATGCTGATGGCGGAGGTTCGGGCGCCGGACGGCGACGCCCTCGGCGACGTGATCAACGACGACATCCTGGCGCTGGAGGGCGTGACGGCGACGCATCCCTCGTTTCTGCAGGAGCGACTCAAGTAGCGGTCGAGCGGAATCTTGAGGGTCGTCCGCGACCCAGCCACACGTATGGATGCCGGCGGGACGCTCCCCGGGGCCGACGTCGACGACGCCGAGGACCGCATCGTCTGTCACGTCGACATGGACTGCTTTTACGCTTCCTGTGAGCGGCTGCGCGAGCCCGGACTGCGCGGCGAACCTGTCGTCGTCGGCATGGGCTACGAGTCCGGCGAACCCCACGGCGCCGTCGCCACGGCGAGTTACGAGGCGCGGGCGTCCGGTGTCGAGAGCGCCCAGCCCATCTCGCAGGCGCTCGACCGACTGCCGCGGATGGCACGGGCCCGCGACGACCCCGCCCTCGACGTCGACGACGCTGGCTACTACCGCCCCGTCGACCTGGAGTACTACCGCGAGGTGGCCGACCGCATCAAGGCCATCCTCCGGGAGTCGGCCGAGCGGATCCGCGAAGTGAGCGTCGACGAGGCGTATCTGGACGTGACGGAGCGGACGGCGTGGACGACGGTCGACGGCCGGACGCTCGCCGAGGGGTACGCCCGTCATCTCAAGGACCGAATCGCCCGCGAGGTCGGTGTCCCGGCGAGCGTCGGCGTCGCGCCCAACATGAGCGCCGCGAAGGTGGCGAGCGACCGCGACAAACCCGACGGACTGGTGGTGGTCGAACCCGGCGACGTGCAGGAGTTTTTTGCACCGCTCCCCGTCGAGGCCGTCCACGGCGTCGGGCCGGTGACGGCTCGGGAGTTGGGCGAGCTGGGCATCGAGACGGCGGGCGATCTCGCGGCGGCCGACCCCGGAACGCTCCGGGATCGGTTCGGCGAGCGCGGGCGCACGCTCTACGATCGCGCCCGGGGACACGACGACCGGGAGGTGACGCCGACGGGGCGACCCAAGAGCCTGGCCCGCGAGTCGGCGCTCACGGAGGCGACGGCGGCCGACGACCGCAAGCGAGAGGTCGTCGCCGGTCTCGCGGCGGACGTGGCCGACCGGGCCGCGAGCAAGGGTGCCCTGTACCGCACCATCGGCATCAAGGTGATCACCCCGCCCTACGATGTCAACACGCGGGAGCGGTCGCTCTCCGGCCCCGTCGCCGACGCCGATCTGGTTCGGGAGGTGGCGCTCGACCTCCTCGCGGAGTTCTCGGAGGAGACGGTCCGGAAACTCGGGGTGCGGGTGTCGAATCTGCAGTTCGACGCCGCGGAACAGGCGCGACTGGACGGGTGGAACGGTGCGGAGGGGACGGATTCGAGCGACGGCGAGGCGGTCTCTACGGACGCCGACGGGACCGATGGCCAGTCGTCGTTGACTGATTTCGACGCGTAGTACGACAGCCGGGAGCGGACGCGCGTCTGACGCGGAACTATGGGGGACGGGACCCTCTCACAGGCCGATGACGGAGACGGATACGGAAACGATCACGGTCGCGGACGTGAGCGACGGCCCGGGCGGCACCGCCGACGCTGACCCCGGAACGCCCGTTTCGCTCCCGGTCGTGGAACTGCTCACCGGTCGGGGGTTCGTCACGGGGAAATCCGGATCTGGCAAGTCGAACACCGCCTCGGTGCTGGTCGAGAACCTTCTCGCGAACAACTTTCCCGTTCTGGTGGTCGACACGGACGGGGAGTACTACGGTCTGAAAGAGGAGTTCGAACTTCTGCACGCGGGCGCGGACGACGAGTGTGACATCCAGGTCAGCCCGGAACACGCCGAGAAACTCGCGTCGCTGGCGCTGGAGGGCAACGTCCCGATCATCCTCGACGTGTCGGGCTATCTCGACGACAGCGAGGCGAAGGAACTCCTGTTGTCGGTCGCCCGCCACCTCTTTGCCAAGGAGAAGAAACTGAAAAAGCCGTTCCTGATGCTCGTCGAGGAGGTCCACGAGTACATCCCGGAAGGCGGCGGCCTCGACGAGACGGGGAAGATGCTGATCAAGATCGGAAAACGGGGCCGGAAACACGGCCTCGGTATCGTCGGCATCAGCCAGCGCCCCGCCGACGTGAAGAAGGACTTCATCACGCAGTGTGACTGGCTGGTGTGGCACCGCCTGACGTGGAACAACGACACGAACGTCGTGAGTCGGATCATCGACGCCGAACACGCGAACGCCGTCGAGGACCTGGGCGACGGCGAGGCGTTCCTGATGACCGACTGGAGCGAGTCGGTGCGGCGCGTGCAGTTCCACCGCAAGCGCACCTTCGACGCGGGCGCGACGCCCGGCCTCGACGACTTCGAGCGCCCGGAACTCAAGTCGGTGAGCGACGACCTCGTCTCCGACCTCCGCGAGATCAGCGACGAACAGGAGCGCCGCGAGAGCGAACTCGCCGACCTGCGCCAGGAACTCGACCGGAAGGAGGCCCGCATCGAGGAACTCGAGGCGGAACTGGCGGAGGCCCGCGACCTGTCGCGGATGGCCGACCAGTTCGCGCAGGCGATGCTCCAGAAGACGGAGGCGCCGTACCGCGGCGGCGACGGGCGGAATTTCGCGCGCGTAGAGGACCTCCCCACCGATCAGGTCGAACTCCAGGCGTACGAACCGGACGGCGAGTCCGGCGACGGCGCGGAGACGACGGCGGACGATACGGTCGACGGCGATTCGGACACCCCGGCCGACACCGTCGCGATGGCCGACGTGACGTTCGACGCTGCGGCGATGGGCGACGACGGGAGCGCGACCGAGACCGATCCCGCGTCGGCAACGGACGACGACCCGGACGCGTCCGAACGCGACGCGACGCCGGGCACCCGCGAGGCGGTCGTCGCCGATCTGCGCGCGGAGATCGCCGACCTCCCCGACATCTCACAGGAGATGCTCGCCCACTACCGGCACGAGCGCGTCGCCGATCCGGTGGACGCCCACGTCGCTGCGGGCGGAACGCCGGACCGCCCCATCGCGTACGGCCGAAACCGCCCGCTCCGGACGGCCGGGTTCGTCGAACACGTCGACGGCGACCGGTACCGGTACGCGCTCCGTGATCGAGTCGCGGCGGCCTTCGACGACCATCTCCAGGGCGACGCGCTCGATGCGGCGGTTCGAGCGGTCGAGGAAGCGTTCGTCGACGAGTCGGTGCTCGATGCCGAGGAACAGGACATCCGCGCCGCCGACGAGCGCGACGAGGTGGAAGTCGTCGACGAGGATGTCGAGGGTGACGACGGATTCGTAGACGAGGACGCCGTCTTCGTGGACGAAAACGGCGGCGCGCCGGCGTCGGCCGACGACGCGACGCGCCGACAGATGGCGTCGGGGAGCGGCGACGACGGCGACGACGATCCGCGCTCGCCCACCGACGCGGAGATCCTTTAGACGCCCGAGACGAGGGCTTCGAGCGCCGCGCGCGGATCGTCGGCCTTGGCGACGCCGCTCGCGAGGAGGACGCCACGCGCACCGAGATCCGCGGCCGCGGCCAAGTCGTCGCCCGTCGAGACGCCGGCCCCGCAGTAGACATCGACGTCGGGGTCGACCGCGTCCGCCGCGGCGACGGCCCCCTCGACGATGCCCGGATCGGCAGTGCTGACCGAGACATCGCCCCCGATGAGTTCGGGGGGTTCGACCGCCACGGCGTCCGGGTCGAGCGCTGCGACCGCACCCACCTGATCGGGATTGTTGGCACAGACGACCGTCTCGAGGTCGGCCCGCTCGGCGGCGTCGAGACCGGCGTCGATGTCGGCGAGGCGCAGGCGGCGCTCGGAGTGGTTGAGCAGGGTGCCGGTCGCGCCCGCATCGGCGACGGCCTCGGCCAGGGTGTGGCCGGTGTGGCTGCCGTGTTCGATGGGCGCGACGTGTTGGCTCCACGTCTCGACGCCGGTCGCCGCCACGCGGTCGAGATGGGCCGTCTGTGGCGCGACGGCGATGCGGACGCCGCTCGATTCGGCGACGTCGCGGGCCGCCTCGGCGACGGCGACCGGGTCGCAGGGGTACGCCTTCAGGTTGACGAGGATGAACATACGAGGGGAGGGTGACGCGGCGACAAAAAGGCTAGTCGTTCTCGACGGCGTCGGCGATGGCCTCGACGGCCTCGATGGAGACGTCGTACTCCTCGGCGAGTGACTGCGCAGTGGCGGCCGAGAGGGAGCGGCCCTCGTCGTGTCCGTGCCGATGGATCGGATCGAGGCGGTCGTCGCGCACCTCCAGGTTCACGGCGTCCCATCGGGCGTAGTGGCCCATCGCGTCGAAGTAAGCTTTGGTGGCGCGGCGCTCGTCACGGTCGAACTCCGCGGTCAGGAGCGTCTCCTCGCCGACGGCGGGGCCGGCTTTCACGATCCCGGCGGGGTTGACGAGCATGCTTCCACCGTTGCCCACACCGAAGCCGAGTTCTCCCTCCTCGAACCCCTCGGGAACGTCGTCGCTCATGTAGGCCGAACACGAGGCGACGAACGACTGGGTCTCGAAGGCGTACTCACGGACGGCAGGGTAGATGTCGCAGGTGTCGCGGGCCGCCGCCGACTCGGCGCGCGTCTTGTCGCCGGGATGTCCGTGCTGTTCCCAGAAGCCGGGCCAGACGGCGGCGTGGATCTCCTCGCCCTGTGCGCAGAGCGCCGCCTTCGACAGCGTCATGTGGTTCTCGTAACAGACGAGCCCGCCGAGTCGCCCCACGTCGGTGTCGTGGACTGCGAGGTGGGCGGGGTCGCCGCGCCCCCAGATGCTGCGCTCGTCGTGGGTGGGCATGAGTTTGCGGTGGCGACGGACCAGCTCGCCGGAGCGGTCGAAGAAAAACAGCGAGTTGTAGAGCGTCTCGCTCCCCGACCGGTCGTCGACCTCGTTGGTGCCGAGAACGAGATGGAGGTCCGCCTCGGCGACGGCGTCGCCGATGGTGGCAACGGCGTCGCTGTCGACGTGGAGGCTGTGTTCCTGCAGGTCGACCATCAGATCGGTCCAGCGGGCGATGGACGTACTTCGACGCCAGTAGGGGTACCCCGGGAAGTACGTCTCCGGAAACACCAGCACGTCGACATCGCGGTCACCGGCACGTTCGATCCACCGGCAGGTCTTGTCTAGCGTCGCCTCGCTGTCGTGATACACCGGTTCGATCTGGGCAGCGCCGAGCGTGAACGATTCGGCTACCTCTCGGGACATGCCCGAGGGTTTACGGAGCGACCGATATAGAAGTTCAGTCCTTGCGCTTGACGACGTCGCCGAGCGTGGTCGTCGTCGAGGAGCCGCCGGACCACTCGGCGTCCTCGTCGCTCGCGCCTTCGGACAGCGAGATGTCCAGTTCGGATTCGAGTTCGCGCTGGACCGCGTCGCTCGGCAGCATGTCGCCGCGTTCGAGTTTGCGGATGAGGCTCGCCTTCTCATTGAGTTCGGCGGCGAGTTCCTCCTGGCTCAGCCCGCGCTCTTCGCGGGCGTTCCGGATGCGGTCGTCGTAGTCGGCGACGATTTCATCCATATCGTCGAACATGTCGCTACGGCGCTGTGACCCGCCGCTCGTCGAACTCGACCCGCCTGACGACGAGGACGAAGACGAAGACGAAGAAGACGAGGAGGACGACGTGGAGTATTTGGTCGAGGACGAACTGCTCGACTCGGTCCGGACCTCCGTTCCGAAGTCCGCACAGTCGTCGCAGAGTTCCAGTTCCGCCCCCTCGACTTTCGTCGTCGTGAGCGACGAACTTTCGGCACCGCACATTTCACACTGGGGCATACCCGACCTAGCGGGTGGCCGGGGATAAAAGGTGCGCCCGGCGGTTAGAGGTCGTGCCACGCGCCCCAGAACCGCTGGAGCGCCGTCAGATGCCCGACGAGCGCGAAGAGGACGAGGAGCCAGCCGACGACCGGGAGGGGGCCGACCGGTTGCCCCACGACGGCGGCGACGACGCCCGTGATACCGACGAGCGCGAGGCGATCCGCGCGCCCGACCAGGCCGCCGTACTCCCGCCCCAATCCGACCGCCTGGATCTGCGTGCCGAGATACGACGTCATCAGGACGCCGGTGACGGCCAGCAGCCCCAGGCCGTAGCGGTCGATGCCCGCCGCGAGGCCGATGACGAGGACGATGTCGGCGTAGCGGTCGAGGACGTGATCGAGCAGGTCGCCGGCGCGGGAGTCGACGTTCTGCAGGCGGGCAAGCGCGCCATCCAGCAGGTCCAGCCAGCCGTTGGCGAGGACGCAAGCGGCACCGAGAACGTATCCGAGGGGCGTCGCGACGTAGAATCCGACGGCGGCGCCGACGGCGAAGCCGAACGCGAGGACGCTGACGCCGTTCGGCGTGAGACCCACTCGGTCTGCGGCCGTCGCCATCGGATCGAGGACGAGCTCCGCGATGGGCCGGAGGCGATCGAGGGTCATAGGTAGTCCATGAAGTCGACCTCGCCCGCGCTCGGATTGCGCTCGCCCTCGATGACCGCCTCAATCTCCGCGGCCACCTCGGCGGGCGTCCGGTCGGTCGTGTCGATTTCGTAGACGTGATCGGTGCCGTGGCGCTCGACCGCTTCCGAGAGGATGACGTCCAGCGCCTCGCTCTCGGCGTTCTCGCTCGCTTTCGCCTCGCTCGCACCGCGGTCACGCAGGCGTTCTTCGAGCACGTCCGGCCGGCACCGGAGGACGACCACCTCGTCGGTGTCGAGGTGGTGGGCGAGATGGGATTCGACGACGCCCGACCAGTCGCCGAGCGCCTCCCGCACGGCGTCGAGATCGGCCACCAGCGACTCCCGCTCCTCGTCGCGTTCCGTCCAGAGCCCCGCCTCTCGAATCAGGTCGTTGAGGTGGATGACTGGCGTGTCGAGCAGCGTCGTCGCCGTGGTCTTGCCCGTGCCGGGCGTGCCGGTGACGGCGACGCGGTAGTCGACGCCGTCGTCGCTCATGCCGTCACCTCCTGAAGCACGTCGTTGATGACCTCGACGGCCTCGCGCGTGCTCTCGCGGGTGCCACAGGACACGCGAACGCAGGCCGGCAGGCCGAAACTCGTGCAGTCGCGGATGATGACGCCCTGTCGCTGGGTGGCCTCGGCGACGGCGCTCGCGTCGCCCACTTCGGCGAGGACGAAGTTGCCGCCGCTCTCCCAGGTCGGCGTGTCGAGGTTCTCGCGGAGATACTCCCGCGCCCAGCGCGCGGTCTCGATCGTCGTTTCGAGGTGGTCGTCGTCGTCGAGGGCGGCGATGGCGGCCCGACAGCCAACCTCGCTGGCAGCGAAGGGCGTGTTGACGCGGGCGTAGGCGTCGGCCCACGACTCGGGGACGATGGCGTAGCCGACCCGCAGGCCGGCGAGGCCGTACGCCTTCGAGAACGTCCGGGTGACCGCGAGATTGTCGTAGGCGTCGAGGCGGTCGATGGTCGACGGGGCGTCCGTGTATTCGGCGTAGGCCTCGTCGACGACGACGAGGGTGTGATCGGCGACGGCGTCGGCCAGCGTCTCGATGTCCTCGCGAGCGAACTCCGACCCGGTGGGGTTGTGCGGCGTCGTGAGATAGACGATGCGCTCGCCGTCGTAGGCGTCGAGGACGGTGTCGGGCGTCTGGGCGAAGTCGTCCGCCTTGTCGAGGTGATACGTCGCCACCTCGCCGTGGTGGTAGCGGGCGCTCATCCGGTAGTAGGAGAAGCCGGGTTCGGGCGCGAGGATGCGGTCGCCCGGTTCGAGGAAGGCCCGCGAGAGGTAGTCAAGCGCCCCGTCAGCGCCGGGCGTCACCCACACCTGTTCCGGCGTGACGCCCCACTGGTCGGCGAGGGTGTCGCCGAGGTCGGTGTGCGAGGCCTTGGGGTAGACGCCGACGTTGGGGGCCGTCTCCCGGATGGCGTCGACGGCCGCCGGACTCGGCCCGTGGGGGTTCTCGTTCGAGGAGAGCTTCGTGAGGTCCGCGGGGTCCATCCCGAGTTCGCGGGCGACCTCCTCGGCGCCACGACCGGGGACGTACGGCGAGAGGTGCGAGAGATCGCGTGGTTGCATGGGTGGAGGATGCGGACGGTGACGCTTAAGCGTGGCCAATATAGTGGCGTTTGGAATTGTGTACACACCTGATCGCCGGACTGCGTGCGATCAGGTGTGCGCTGACTTACAAAGGCTACTAGAGGGGCGGGAAACGGGTGCCTATCAGAGCCACGCATCCAGGCGGTCGGCCAGGCGACAACTCAGCGCCGCGATCGTGAGCGTCGGGTTCATGGCGCCGCCGGTGGGGAAGACGCTGCTGCCGCCGATCCAGAGGTTGTCCAGGTCGTGCGCTCGGCAGTCGGGGGCGACCACGCTCTCGTCGGGGTCGGTGCCCATCCGTGTCGTCCCCATGTGGTGGAACGCCGGGCCGGTTTCGTCGGGGCCGACCACCCAGTCGATGTCGGCGCCGAGTTCCGCCAGGATGGCCCGCTGGACCTCGTTTGCGCGTTCGATGGCCGCCCTGGTCTCGGCCCCGACCGACCAGTGGACCTCGGGAACGGGGTTGCCGTGGTCGTCGGTCGTCGAGCGGTCGAGCGTGATGCGGTTCTCGGCGTCGGGGAACTGCTCGACGAGGCCGCCGACGGCGAGGTGGGTGCCGTACGAGTCCTGCAACGAGTCGAGCAGGGCGTCCCCCCACTCCTCGGCGTGCAGGGCGTCGATGACGGGCGACGGGCCGGCGTAGTTCAGGAATTCGAGTTTGACGCCCGGCAGGGGGTCCTCCCCGTCGTAGAGCGCGTGACACTCGCTGGTGTTGAAGCCGACGTGGTTCTGTCGCGTGGGGCGGTCGATACGGCCGCCGACGCCCGCGAAGCAGTGATCCATGAAGTGCCGCCCGACGAGGTCGGAGGAGTTGGCGAGACCGTCCGGATGTTCGTCGGAGGCGGAGAGCAGGAGGAGGCGGACGTTCTCGACGCCGCCGCAGGCGAGGACGACGGCGCGAGCCTCCTGTCGGTGTTCGTCGCCGTCGGGCGTGGCGTAGACGGCGGCCTCGACCTGCTCGCCCGCGTCGTCGTGGACGAGTCGCTGAACGGGTGCGCGGTCGATGACGCGGGCGCCGGCGGCCTCGGCCCGGGCGACGTGGCGCTCCGCGGTGTATTTGGCCCCCGAGGGACAGACCGGCTTGCAGGTGCCGTAGCCGACACACGCCGACGCGCCGTCGTGGGGTTCGGAGTTGCGCGCGTTCGGCACGGAGTGCATCGGGAGTTCGAGCGCTTCGCAGGCCTCCGCGAAGATCGAGTCGCTGTGGGAAGGCGGGAAGGCAGGGAGGGGGAAGGGTTCCTCTCGGGGCGGCGCGAAGGGGTTGTCGTCGGCGCCGGCGACGCCGAGTTCGCGCTCCGCCTCGGCGTAGTAGGGCCGCAGGTCGCCGTAGTCGATCGGCCAGTCGGCGCCGACGCCGTGGCGCGAGTCGAGTTCGAAGTCGCGCTCGTGGAGGCGCATCACCATCCCCTGCCAGTGGAGCGTCGAGCCGCCGACGCCCTTGACGCGGGCGGCGTTGAGCGGGTAGCCCTTCGGGCCGCTGGAGGTGTAGGCGTCGCGCTCGCCGCCCATGCCCCAGAGTCCATCACCGGCCGTTGGCCGGTTTTCCGCGGCGCTTTGCGCCGCGCTATCCACGCCGGGTCGGAGGTGGGCGTCGAGCTGGTCCGTGCGGTCGTCGAGGTCGAAGCGTGGGCCGGCGTCGAGGACCACCACGTCGTGCCCCGTCTCGGCGAGACGGGCGGCGACGATGGCGCCCGCGGGCCCCGCGCCGACGATGCAGATGTCCGCCCGCGCGGACGGCGATCGATCCACGTCAGCCATCGTCCTCCATTCGCGCGCGCTGATAACTCTCGGTCCCGCCGGGGTGGCCGATGGGGTTCTCGATGCCGACCAACCGACCCCCGGTCGGCGAGGCGTAGAAGGCGTAGAGGAGTTCGTTGACGACGTAGAACCGCACCCGGTCCGAGAGGTTGCCATCGGGGTTCGGGCCGGCCACGTCGACGCCGAGGTCACGGAGCAGTCGGTCACGAGTCTCGGGGTCGAGGTCGGTGAGCGGCGCGTCGAACCAGTCGCGGGCCGTCGCGTCGAGTTCGGCGACGGCGTCGAGAACGCCGGAGCGGTGTGCCGGGTCGTCGAGGCGTCCCGCGACGTACGTTTCGACGAACGGTTCGATACCCGTCGCCTCGTCGGGGTAGACCACCTGGGCGACGGCGACGAGGCTAGCGAGAGCGTCGTCGGGGACCGCCGCCTCGGTGGCCTCGCTGTCCCCGTCGTCTCGGAGCAGCGCCGTGCCGCCGACCGCCGCGCCCGTCGCCGCGAGCGCCGCGAGCGCGTCCCGTCGAGTCAGATCCATTCGGTGAGGGATTAGGCAAGCCTAAATTTATGGCTTGCCTTCTGCGGTGGCGGAGAAAAACGGCGGCGGAGGTATGCGGATCGTTGTCCGTATCAGTCGCGGCGCGCCGTGAATCGCAGCGTTTCGACGCCTTCGATCTCGACTTCGACCTCGTCGCCGTCTTCGAGGCCGCCGACGCCGGACGGCGTGCCCGTCGAAATCACGTCGCCGGGTTCGAGCGTCATGTAACTCGAGATCTCCTCGATGAGTTCCGGGACGGAGAAGATGAGTTGCGAGATGTCGGAGGACTGTTTCGTCTCGCCGTTGACGCGGAGTTGCACGTCGGCGTCGTCGGGGAGGTGTTCGGGGTCGGCCACGACGGGTCCCATCGGGGCGGCGCCGTCGAAGGCCTTGCCGCGCACCCAGTTCTGTTCCTCCTGCTGGTCGTCGCGGTTCGAGATGTCACAGACGACGGTGTAGCCGTCGATGACGCTCTCGGCGTCCGCGGCGTCGACGTTGCGGCACTGCTCGCCGATGACGATGCCGAGTTCGGCCTCCCAGTCGACCTGCTCTTTGCCTTCGGGGAGGGTGATGGTGTCTCCGTGGGCGGCGACCGTGTTCGGCGTCTTCAAGAAGAGCATCGGCCGATCCGGGACGTCGATCCCCGTCTCCTCGGCGTGATCGGCGTAGTTGATGCCGATACAGATGATCTTCGAGGGGTCCGAGGGCGAGAGCAGCGTCACCTCGTCGAGGTCGTAGGTGTCGTCGGCGAAACTGACGGCGTCGCCGTGCCACTCGCCTGACCGAACCATGCCTGCGGGATCGCGGAATCTGACGCGTCGCATGGGGTGTGGGTCACCCGCCCACGAAATAAGCCTTCCTCGTTCGGGACGCCGTCACGTAGGGGCAACTTTGACGGTGGTCTCGGGACAATTTCCGGACGACTATGGAACTCACTTGGCACGGCCACTCCACGTGGCACGTCACGGTCGACGACACGACGATGCTGATCGACCCCTTCTTCGACAACCCGAAGACTTCGCTGGACGCGTCCGACGTGCCGGCGCCGGACTACGTCCTCTTGACCCACGGCCACGCCGACCACGTCGCGGATGTCGCCGAGTTCCCCGATGCGACGGTCGTGGGCACGCCCGAACTCGTCGGCTGGGTCACCGACGAACACGGGATGGAGGACACCATCGGCATGAACCTCGGCGGCACCGTCGAGTGTGGCGACGCGTACGTGACGATGCACCGCGCGGACCACTCAAACGGCATCGCGACGGACTACGAGTACAGCGCGGGGATGCCCGCCGGCTACGTCATCAGCGATACGGTCCCCACCCAGGAGACCGACGAGGAGTCCTTCGCGTTCTACCACGCGGGCGACACCGGTCTCATGACGGAGATGCGCGACGTCATCGGGACGTATCTCGAACCCGACGCCGCGGCCCTGCCCGTCGGCGACCACTTCACGATGGGGCCAACCCAGGCCGGCATCGCGACCGACTGGCTCGACGTCGACCACGTCTTCCCGATGCATTACGACACGTTCCCGCCGATCGAAGTCGAGATCGATCAGTTCGAGCGCGAGGTGCGAGCGACCGGGTCCGACGCCGAGGTGTACGTCCTCGACGGCGACGAGTCGTTCGCCTTCGAGCGACCCTACGCCGAGAAGTAGTTCTCGGTCGAGGGATAGTATTTAGGCGCCACAGGCCGTTCCTTTCGACGGAATGAGTGACATCGAAACCATCACCGTCAGCGAGGAAGGCTTCGCGTGTGTCAATCAGGTCGGCGACTTCGAGTTCACGATCGACGCCACCGACCAGGACGGCCCGAACCCGAACGCAGCCCTCGTGGCGACCTACGCCTCCTGTTTCCTCCCGGCGTTCCGCGTCGGCGGCGAGCAGCGTGGGCACGACGATCTCGGCAAGGTACAGATCGATGCCGACGCCACGCTCGACGACGACGATGATCTCGCGTCGATCCACTTTGCGATCCACGTCGAAGCGGACATCGACGACGAGACGCTAGCCGAGATCGTCGAGCGTGCGGAGGATATCTGTCACGTCGACGCGGCGCTTCGTGACGGCCTCGCGGCCGACATCGATGTCTACGGCGACGCCTTCTAGCTCTAGCGGCGACGACCCCGGTACCACCGGTAACTCATCGCCTGCCCGTCGACGATGACGACCTCCTGGCCCTCGGTCGTCGGGTGATCGTCGTCGTCTCCGTCGTCCCCGATCGGTTCGCGGAAGACGTATGGGCTGTGGTTCGGTGCCATACGACGTGGTACTGCCTTGCACACAAATAAAGTTGCGTCAGACGGTTTATCGCGCACTTTCTTGGTCCCGCCGCCCTCGAGTCCGACAGTCGGAGGATGGTCTGCGGACATATCGGCGGCTGCCGTGACCGTGTCGAGTGGCTGTCGAAGCAGGTTTCGCCAGCATCGCCGGGAGGGAAGCCCCCGTGAGCAGCCACGGCGAGCGCTCGCCGGAGGCCAGCCTCGGCCTCCTCGACGCGACGATGATCAGCATGGGGGCGATGATCGGCGCGGGCATCTTCGTCCTGACGGGGCTTCCCCTCGTGCAAAACGGCGGGTCGATCATCGTCTTCGGCGCCGTCTTCTCGACGCTGACCGCGCTCAACGCCGTGGTCATCTCCGCCTCGCGCGTGGCGTTCTCGATGGGCCGTGAGGAGCAACTCGTCCCCTCTTTCGGCCAACTCCACCACCGCTACGGAACGCCGCTGGTCGCCATCCTCGCCAGCGGCGTGGTGATGGCCGGATCGGTGGCGTTGCCCACCCAGAGCGCCGGCAACGTCTCCAGTCTCTTCTTTCTCCTCTCCTTTATCGTCGTCAACGCCACCGTCATCAAACTCCGCCGGGAGCGACCGGATATGACCCGGCCGTACGAACTGCCGTACTACCCCATCCCGCCGCTGGTGGGCATCGGCCTCAATCTGCTCTTGACCGGCGTTCTGATCCGACATCTGTTCCGGAGCGATCCGCGGGCGCTCGTTCTCAGCGCCGGTTGGATCCTGCTCGGCGGCGTCGCCTACGTCGTCCACACGCGACTCCTGTCGACGCCGAGCGGCGACACCGACCGACCGACGACCCAACAGTCATCCGATTGACCATGACCAGTCACCTCGACATCATCATCGCGGGCGGCGGACGTGTCGGCCTTCAGGCAGCGGCGCTGCTCGACGACCGCGGGCACACCGTCACGGTGATCGACGCCGATCAGGAGCGGTGTGCGGCGCTCGCCGACGAGTATCTCGCGACCGTCGTCCAGGGTGACGCCTCGAATCCGGATATCCTCCAGCAGGCCGGCGTCGAATCCTGTGACGTGATCGCTGGGCTGACCGGCCACGCGGGGCTGAACCTGGCGGTCTGTATGGAAGCGTCGGAGCTGGCAGACGACGTCCGGACGGTCGCCCGCATCGACCACGGCCGCAAGGCGCAGTACGACCGGTTCGTCGACGCCACGGTCTTTCCCGAGCACGCCGGTGCGCGCACGGCCGTCAACGAAATCGAGGGGGAGAGCGTTCGGACGCTCGCCGACGTGACGGGCACGCTCGACATCATGGAGATCCGGATGGCCGAGGGCGCACCCGCCGCCGGGAAGGAACTGCAGGACGTTCGGTTTCCCTCCGGTACGCTCGTCGTCTCGGACGACGAGGGCGAACGCGTCGCCCGTTCGGGGACGACGCTGACGCCTAGGAACCGCTACGTCGTCGCGGTCGAACTTGGCGTCGTCGACGAGGTGTTGAACCTGCTCCGTGGCTAGAGCACCCGCCCGATGTCGCCGAGGGAGTCGAGGACGTGATCCGGCGTCACCTCGCTGTCGGCCAGGTCGTCGTCGTCGGTGACGCCGGTCCGGACCAGCGCCGTCGTCATCCCCGCGCGTTCGCCGAGGGCGATGTCGGTGTCGAGGCGGTCACCGACGACTAGACAGTCCGCGGGCGGGACACCGATCCGATCGCGGACGAGCCGGCGGGCCGGCGCCGACGGTTTGCCGAGGACGACGTCCGGCTCCCGGCCGACCACGCCCGCGACGGCGTTGATGATTGCGCCCGACCCCGGAACGTTTCCCTCGGCGGCCGGGATCACCATGTCGGGATCGGTGCCGACGATGGTGGCCTCGCCCGAACACGCCCGCAGCGCCGCCGCGAGGCGGTCGTAGTCGAACGAGCGATCGATGGAGAGGACGACGGTGTCGGCCCGTGTCCCGTCGTCGACGACCGTCAACCCGGTGTCGGTCAACTGCTCGACCAGCGCTTGCTCGCCGACGACGAACAGCGCGTCGTCGGCGTGTCGCTCGGCGAGGTAGTCGGTGGTGATCGTTCCGGCGGTGACGATTTCGTCGGGCGCGGCGTCGAAACCGGCGCGACGGAGCCGGTCAGCGTAGGCCGGCGGCCGCTTGGTCGGGTTGTTCGAGACGAACAGGCGCCGGAGGCCCGCCGATGCCAGGCGGTCGAGCCCGTCGGCAGCGCCCGGGATCGGCTCGTCGCCACGGACGACCGTCCCATCCACGTCGAGGATGGCTCCGCGATAGGACATAGCCGCCATAGGCGCGACGCGTAGTTGAACCCCGCGTTCGCGGCCGGACGGAACCAAAGAGCCATCAAGCAGCCCACCTAGCCTCCGGTACCGTGACGAACACGCAGTTGACGCTCGTTCAGATCGACAACTACGGGCCGTGGACGGTGACGCCGGAACCGCGACGCGAGATGGATCTCCAGACCCTCCAGTCTCGGCTGTTCGCCGACCTCGCCCAGTTCGTCGGCCACCGGGGTGGGTACATTTTCTTCACCCGCTTCGACAACATGGTGGCCGTGACCAACGGCCTCGATGCCGACGACCATCGGCTCCTCCAGGAGTCGACGGGGAACCGCTACCCGGTCACCGTCAGCCTCGGTATCGGCACCGATCCGAATCCGGCGGTCGCACTGGAACGAGCGACCGAACGGTTGCAGCGAGCGGGAAGCGCACAGGATCAGGAGCGCCGCGAGGTACTGTCCGGCGAGCCGATCGACGACACCACCGACGACGACGTCGCCATCGCTCACTTCGACGTGAACGACGCGACCGAGAAGTACACCGACCGACTCAACGAGTTCGACTCGTTCATCCAGATCGAACAGGGATACGCGACGCTGATGCGGTATCTCCGGGAGGAGCACGGCGGCCTCTCCTTTTTCGTCGGTGGCGACAACATCATCGCCGTCACGCCCGACTTGGACGCCGAGGCGTACCACGGCGCCATCGACCACGTCGAGCAGTCGGTCGGCGTCGATCTCAAGGTCGGCGTGGGGCGCGGCGCGACCGCTCACGACGCGGGCATCGTGGCGAAACACGCACTGGAAGAGTGTCGGCACCGACAGACGGCCGTCGAACTGCACGACGCGCCGATGGACGCCGAGTAGTCGGCGTTACGCCTCGATCGGCGGTTCGTCGACGTCGTAGTTCTGGGCTTCGAGCGCGTCTTCCATCGCCGCCAGCAGGGCAGCGACGTTCTGTCGACGAGCGGAGTAGCCCATGCAGCCGATGCGCCAGATGTCGCCTTCGAGCGCGCCGAGACCGCTCGCGATCTCGATGTCGTACTCGTCCATCAGGAAGTCGATGACGGCGGCGTCGTCGACGCCGTCAGGCACCTCGACGGAGTTCAGGCTGGGGAGCCAGTACTCCTTCTCGGCAGCGGGTTCGAGACCGAGGTCCTGCAGGCCGGCACGGAGCTCGCCGGCGACCTCGCGGTGGCGCTCCCAGCGGTTCTCCAGCCCCTCTTCGGCGACGAGACGCAGCGCCTCGCGCAGGCCGTAGAAGTTCGTCGTCGGCGCGGTGTGGTGGTAGTTGCGCTCGTCGCCCCAGTACTCCATGACGAGATCCAGGTCGAGATACCAGGAGCCGGTGTCGGTATCGCGGTTCTCGATCTTCTCGCGCGCCCGCTCGCCGATGGTGAGCGGCGTCGCGCCGGGCGTACAGGAGAGGCATTTCTGGGGGCTGCCGTAGGCGGCGTCGATGCCCCACTCGTCGATACGGAGTTCGACGCCGGACAGGGACGTGACGCAGTCGGCGATGACGAGGGCGTCGTGGTCGTGGGCGATGTCGGTCAGTTCGGGGACGTTCGGCTGGCAGACGCCCGTACTCGTCTCGGCGTGGATGAAGCCGAAGACATCGGGCTGGTGCTCGTCGAAGGCGTCGGCCACGTCCGCGGGCTGGAGGGGTTCGCCCCACGGCGCGTCGACGGTGACCACGTCGCCGCCGGCGCGGCGCGCGATCTTGCCCATCCGGTCGCCGAAGTAGCCGTTCGTGGGCACCAGCATCGTGTCGCCGGGTTCGACGATGTTGCCGATGGCCGTCTCCATCGCCGCCGTGCCCGTGCCGCTGGTCGCGAGCGTCCACTCGTTGTCCGTCTGGAACGTGTACCGGAGCAGTTCCTGGATGTCGTCCATGATCTCCAGGAAGGACGGGTCCATGTAGCCGAGCGCCTGCGTCGACATCGCTCGGAGCACGCGCGGGTCGATCATGCTCGGGCCGGGGCCCATCAGAATTCGTGACGGTGTATCGAGTTCGCTCGTCTCAGGTGGACTCCTCATGGTCGAACTGAGGGACGAGCAGGATAAAAACCTGGGTGTTCGTGGCAATATATTGTCGAAGGGCATCTTCGACGATTGCGGAATGTGACCGCCGGACACACCTCGTGGTGTCGCCGTCGGCGGATCTCTCCGATCGATAGCTGTTGTCGCTCCGTCAGGTCTCCGTATTCGTATACAGTGCGAGGGCGCTCACGACGAGCAGGACTTCCGCGGTCTTCGCGATGACCGCCATCACGTTGAGTTCACCGCCCATGTAGAACGCCGACGCGAAGCCGTCGAACCCGCCCCACAGGAAGAAGGCGACGAAGGTGACGAGGGCGTAGCCGGCGGCGACGGCGAAGAGTTCCCGCTGCCAGTATCGGGTCAGATAGATGGCGGTGCCGCCGAGAAAGCCCAGGCCGTTGAGGGCAAAGAGAATGCCGAGCGTCTGGCTGAAGCCGATCACCTGCGGGGCTAGGAACAGGTGGATCACTCCTGTCACGGCGGCCAGTACGATGGGCAGGTAGCCGAGGGAGGACTCGGGCAGGCTCACGATCGATTCTCCACCACTCGCGGTCGCTCCGGATTCGGCGCGTGCCATACATCCGAATGTCAACGTCGCGATACAAATAGCTTGGTCCGATTCTCGGTCCGTGGCGACGGCCCCTGGTTACAGATCTGCGTCTTCGAAATCGTAAAACACCGCCTCGAAATCCCCTGTTTCCATCCGGGATTCGAGTTCTTCGATCCGGTGGCGTGTGTCTTCGAACTCGTCTTTGAGGCGGCGATACTCGTCGCTCTCGGCGAGTTCCGCCTCCGTCTTGTGTGACTCCAGGGCGGCAAGTTTGGAGGCAGTGGCGAACATCTCCGCCAGCTGCTGGTCGTACTCGTCGCGTTCGAGTAGCCCGCTGACAAGCCGCTGGAGGTCTTCGCGGAAGAGCGGCTTGACCACGTAGTCGTCGAACCCCATCTCGAGGACGTCGAAATCAGGTTCGACCGCCGTCACCATCGCGACTCTGACGGAAAGGTCGCGTTCGCGGATCGTTTCGAGCACCTCGTCGCCCGAGATGCCGGGCATCAGGCGATCGAGCAACACCACGTCGATGTCTTCGTCGACCTCCTCCAGCGCTTCCTCGCCGCTCGTCGCGACACGAACGTCGTACTCCTCGGAGAGCCACTGGGCGAACAGTTCCGCCAGCTCGGTCTCGTCCTCGACGATGAGTACGCTGGGTGGTGACGAAGTCATGGGACCGCCGATTCCGTTCGGCGACGGGACGTTACGACGGGACGGTAAAAGGTATTGCTCCTCCCCGGGGAGTGCCCGGGACGGATCGCACCGCGCGGTTTAGGATTCCGCCGTCGGTCGGCGGCGTTCGAGCGTCAGCGTTCCGCAGACCGGACAGAGGTAGTGGTCGTCGTCGAACGACGACTCGCACTTCGAACAGACGTACTTCGACCCCTCGCCCGGTCCCAGGTCGAGCATTCCTTCGTAGCTGTACGGTGCAGTCACAGTTTCCACGCCCCCACGGTGTGTCTCCCGTGTACTCCCATCTCATCCGGTCGTACTATCTGCGAGTACCAAAAGTTACCGGTCACGGAGAACCCCGCCCCCCCGGGTACGCAGGGCTTACCTGTCTTCACCCCCTCCGGTTCGTATGAGCAACCGCGTCGTGCAGGGGCGGATGGTGACCGCCGAACGCCTGGCCGAACTGATCGAGGGCGAACGACCGATGGAGGCCGACGACATCGAGGACGCCGACCGCGACTGTCCCGAGTGTGGCGGTGATGTCCTCGCCGTCGCGTACATGCCCTCGGTGACGGAGCTGATCACGGGCTACAAATGCCAGGAATGCGACTGGTCTGCCGACGACCGATAACCGAAATCCCTTTACCGTCCTTCGGGTAACGACTTGTCGAGGGGTTGTGGCCAAGCCCGGCATGGCGACTGACTCCAGAGGCCACGCCCGGTGACGACACTCCAGACTGATATACCGAGCGCGCGACTGATCATCGCTGCGCGACGACGACCCTCTGGAGTACCGAGGCACGACCGGAGATATCAGTCGATCGGGGGTTCAAATCCCTCCAACCCCATACCGTCCTTAAAGACAATAGCGACGGTGAGCCGCCGATCTGCGAATACTGCGGCGGCTTCATCCCTCGCTTTCCTTACAAGTGTCCTGCGCTCGACAACGGGTGGTGTATGCCATGAGACGCCACTGCCCGACCTGCGGGACGCGTCTCATCATGACCACGTCGCGCGGAGGCCTTCCTCGCCGGACCTGCCCCGAGTGTAACGGGGGTGGCGAGCGGTGAGCACCGAGACGCCGGTCGGCGGGTATCCCGAAATCGACCTGCCCGACGACTTCGACGACTCGACGTCCTGGCAACGTGCTCGCGAGGAAGAGACGCGCGTCGAGCCGATCAACCGCGCCGAGTGGATGGTCCGCGTCGGCGACGGTGATCGTCACCGCGTCGTGTTCGGTACACGCTCGGGCCAGCCCGTCGGCGAGTGCGACTGTCTGGGTCACAACCATCACGGGTGGTGCGCCCACCTCGCCGCCATGCTGCTCGCCTACGTCCGCAACGAGATCGTCGTCGCCGACCTCGACGTCGACATCGCCGAAGAGAACGCGATGCTGTGGCGCCAGTACCGGCGCGACGGAGGGGAGGCATGAGCGGTCACTCTGGGAGCGGGAGTGAGCAACACGTTCTGCTCCCCCTTGTAACGTATCAGTCCGGAATCTCCGAGTACCGCTGCCAGAAATGCAACAGGACCGGACTCGGAGGGGTCCGGGGACCGTGCAACGGACAGCCGGAGACGGACGACGTGGACCGCGGCGAGGGGCCGCGGACGGACGGCGGTACGGACGCGGACGGTACTGACCGCTACCGGGTCGGCGACGCGCTGGCCGAGCTGCGCTCGCTCCCGAGCGAGTCCGCGGCGGTCGTCGCGCTCGACGACGCCTGGGCGCGACCAAAGCGCGGGGATGCCTTCGGTGTGGAGTACCCGACGCACGACTTTGCCGAGACAAAGCAAACCCTCTCGGCCTGCCGAGAGGTGCTCAAACCCGGTGGCTGGCTGATAGCGGACGCCGACGACTGGCTTCTCCCCCGACTTGTCAACTACCTTCGGGAGAACTGGGGAGACGCCGCGGAGACGTACCAGAACGGATATAGAAAGGTCGGCGGTGTCACGCTCACGTCGTCGAGCGGCGAGCCCGACCGGAGCACTCCCGGGATGTACGGTTCTACGGGCGGCTACCCTGTCGTCTTCGCGCACAAAGGCGAGACAGATCGCCGGTGGTCCGAGTCCGCTCGGCAGATCGCCCGCCGGCCGCAGGACCGCTACGGTTGGGGGAGCGTCAAGCCCGTCGAGCCCTACGAGGCGTGGATCGACGCGATCACCGAGCCCGGCGAGACGGTCGTCGTTCCGTGTGCTGGCACGGCGCCGGCCGCGATCGCCGCCGAGCGACTCGGACGGGAGTGGGTCGCTATCGACTGCGAGCCTGAAGCCCGCGACGCTTACCAACGGCGCCGCGAGAGCGAGCTCGCGACTGGTGAGCAGAAGCCGCTGATCACCGACGGCGGTACCGTCGAGGACGGGAGTGGGTACGGACGGGGAAACGTAAACCGCGAGTCTGCCGACGAGTTGGTGCGCGTTGTCGCTCATATCCGCGATGATCAGCCATCTCCTGAGTTTGCTCCTGTGATTTGCTACGATTGCGATAAACAGGGGTATGCAGCCTGTTGCTACGCCAGTAAACTGGAGGAGGCAACTCCAGAGACGTGGCGAACAGTCCTCGTCTGTCGGACTTGCGCCGAACTCGTTTGGCCCGTTCTTTTTTGGATCTATCTAAGGATACAATATCGTCAACAGTTGGGGGTCGAACGGTGCGGAAGTCCTTGAGATAGTTGCTGGTCTCGTCGGATAGTACCTGCTGGACGCGTAAATGTGCCACCTCGATGTTTTCTGGATCCAAAAGATCAGATCGAAGGGGTTTCACATTGTCCTCACTCGGCTGAGCACCGAATTTATAAATCGTTGTCCTCTCCCCGAGATCAGCTAAGGCTTTCTCGTCTTGCTCATTCGTGTAGGCATATTCGCCGCTGGGGTCGAACAGTAGCTGACCAACTTGTTCATTGGCCGTTTCAATCGCTGTCGCGAGAATCTTCATAGCGTTCGATTTGCCAGTTCGGGTCATTCCGAACAGAGCTGTTTTCGTCCCAATGAAATCGTCAATCGGTATCGACACAGTCGGGCGGTTATCGTCTGTATCCCAAATCTGAGTACTCGTGTACTTTACATCGCCAAGGTCAACTTGGACCTCGCTCCGATGGGATGGGTAACTCCCAACCCACGAAAGGGCCTGATCTTGGAGCTTGTAGACTATGTAGTTCCCCGCCGAGAAGACATTCTGAATATCGCACCCATATCGTAGGAGTTTGTCAACATCCGGCTCATCATCTTTCGGTGTATCGTAGTAGAATGTCCCGAGGACCTTTGCAGTCACGCCTGAGTACTGCATCTCTCGGCGTGTGAGTAGATCTGCTACGTCCTCTTCACTGGGTTTCGAGCCGTTTTGTGATGTGACAGTCTGTCGAATCGCGTCATGACGATTCGTTTTGAGGCGCGTCTCTGTCGGTAGTTCGGCCGGACCCATTACCCGTAGCAGCATTGCATGGTTTGGGTCTCCAATGAGTGGGGACTCTTCCTCACTCTCGGAGTCTACTTCCGTTCCCGGAACAGTCCACTCGTCGGTACCAGTCTCCGATTCCTCAGGATCGACAGCTTGCACCATTGGACGCGCTATTAGGAGACTATGACGGGGGAGGCCGCCGGCTTCACGTGTCCAGTAGTCGTTAACAAGCATTGAGCACTCATCATACTCCATGGAGAAGATACCGCCTACGTGCGAGCTTTCATCGATCAGATCGTTAATGGAGGGCTCACCGGAGGGCAACCCGTCAGGCATGGAACCCACTATTCAACGAAGTGTTATAATCCTAGGCTGTCTGGAATGTGAGTAGATCAACGAGTATTCGAAGCCGACGAAGCGTATAGATGGAGCTCATTACTGCAATCGATCGGAAGCTATGACACATTCGACAGAATACGACGATTTCGAACAGCATGTTCAGAATATCTTAGCAAGAGAAACTAGCTATATCTGCAAGAAACAACCCGAAGTTGGGCAGTCCGGAAATAAATGGACCGCAGACTGTGTCCTACTTGATGAGAATGGACTTCGGAAGGGGTATGTCGAAGTTAAAGAAACATCGCGCTCATCGAATCAGAGTACGTATATCAATCATATGCGGCGCGCGTACGCTGAGATGGGAGATTTCCGAAATATGGATATCCCGAAGGCAGTCGTCGTCGCAGCCAAGCGTGATTTCGGACGTATCGACTGGGACGCAATGCTTGGATCCATCGACTGTCGTCTCGTAGATGTAGATAATATTGGGCGGTTCACCCGCCAATTCAGATAGCCGAAGTTGGTGTCGACATCTTGGTGGCAGTCAGCGATGCAGTCGCGATTTCTTCACATCCACTTGATGATCCGCATATACAACACTGACGAGAGAGCCGACGGCAGCGACGACTCACCGACGAGCGATGTTCTCGACGCTGCACTCACTCATCTGATCCAGAGCGAGCAGAACCTTCGCGACGCTCGCGACGATTTCGATCCCGCGACGATTCAGCGTTTTAATACAGAAGTGGTCGCACTACAGTACCGATCCCGAATTGACTCTCGTTGGTGGTAGTATCTCTACCTACATATTAATAGATTTCAGACACGTGTCTCCCTATGGATCAGTGTCACAATACACCAGACACAAGTTTACTAGGGCTGATTAATCCTGGCAGCCCGACGCGATATCGGTATCTTCTGTGGGAAGGTGTGAAGAATTTTGTTGATATATTTTCACTCTTTTGTTTCCTCATCATGACTGCCCCAAAAGTGTGGATTTTTCTCTATTCCTCTCACTATATTCTCTGGCTTATAGGAGTAGGCTATATTACCGGGAAGATCTCTAGTTTGTTCTTTGATATTCCATGGTGGTTCGAAGCAGTCGATTCTCTCACCACGGTCATAACACTCCCCTCAAAAACTCTCGAAGTATGCTTCAGCTGCCTCGTGAGACAAGATTAGTTGCTATCTACGGTATTATGTGCGAGCGGCGCTAAGACCGGGACGCAGAATGCGATACTCGGCCAAATCAGACGGTTCGGTTTCTTATCGGCATTATTCTGATGAAGTCCCAGAGCGTCAAGGAAGATAAAGACAGGAGCAGTCATCCAACCCGCCATCGCAAGATAGGCAGCGCCATTCACCGATAATAGGGGGAATAGAGAGGGATCGATCGAAAGTGCGAACCCCGCGCCGGAGACGAGGGTCGCTAAAACCACCCATTTCACCTACCCGGTCGTCGTTGGGGATGTCGAAGTGGTAGAACTCTTCGAGTCAGAGCTTTGCTCAGTGGATGTCGATTTGGTCGGCTCCTCGTCGATCTCGCTCAGCGGCGGAGCGTATTCATCGAGCAGGTCGTGAGCACCGTGACGTTCCACCATCTCGACGAGATCGTCACCGTCGACGAGTTTGACGTTGTGTTCGCGCGCCCAATTTTTCGCGTGGGCCGTGAATCCGCTCGTCGTCACGACTACTGCAGCGTCGGCATTCGTGTCCTGTTCCTTCAGAGAATGGTACTGCTGTATCTTCGGGCGTCCGACCTTGTTGCCTGCGCTGTACCGCTTCGCCTGAATGGCGAGTCGCTGGTCAATCGTTCCCTTCTTGTCGGCAATTACGTCGATGCCCTGATCGTTGGTGTCTTGCGAAACCGACGTCGTCCAACCCTCTTTTTCCCAGAGTTCCCCGACAAAATTCTCGAAATCGTACGGGTCGATATTCTGAAGCCTCTCCTTCTTCTCTTGCTCCTCCAGCTGGGAACTCATTACCGGTGGTCCCCCACCTGGAGCATACTCTTATACTTCTGAGGTTTGACTTCCACGATGCGGGTTGGTTACCTACCCCAGCCCCTTTTGGTCATACGGCGTCAACTCGTAATCCTTTAACTTGAACCTAGAGAGTCGAATAACTAGCCCTCGGACAATTCCTCGATGGGAAGAGCGGTCGATACCGCGCTGGATGGCGGGCCTGCTCGCCGACTTCGGCGTGCGTGGAATCCGAACTGGCGTTCGAGGAGGTAAGTGAGAGACGGGTCAGCGATGCTCGTCGATCCAGCGACACCACGCGTGGAAGTCGTTAGCGCCGCACTGCTCCGCGATTTTCCGAAGCGTATCTCCTCCGATTTCGTGGCCGAGCGGGACAGTAACGTTCCGCGTCTCGCCCGTCTCAGGGTGGACATATCGGAGTTTGAGATGGCTTCCCGTTCGGTCGACCGGGCGATACCCCATCTCAGTCAACGCACTCACGATCTCTCGGCCCGCGAATCGCGTTTGAACCACAATTACTCCGCAGAATCAAACCACGGCGCGTCTGGAACCACCGTCTCGTCGGGCACGTTTTCGGGGTCGATGCCCAGCTCCCGAAGGTCCTCGTCGGTGACCGGTTCGCCAGCCTCGCCTTTGTGGAGCGCGACCGCCTCATCGAGCATCTCCAAGGCTTCCTCCCGGGTTTCGCCCTGGCTGGCGACGTTCAGCTCCTCGTCAATGGCCGACCAGACGCCCTCGTCCTCCTCGATCAGGCGGATTTCGCGGCCCGTGCTCATAGGTGGTGGTAGTGGTGGTGCGCCGATAAGTGTTCGGGGCCCGTACTACTCGGGGAACGTGTCCGTGCCCAACAGTAGATATCTGCCACGAGGCGCCACTTCCGAATAGGCTGATCACTCAACTGACCGCCGCCTAGAAAAACGGGATCAGTTGCGTAACGACGAGCCAGACCAGCGCTCCCACGACGGCCACGAACGTGAGCACGCTTATGATATCCCCGATCAGCTTGGCAGGGTCCATAGTCGAGTGACGTTCTGGACGCCAAATAATCGTTTCGGGGCGTAGAGACACTGCCCGGAACGATTCCGTGCCCCCACCTCTTTTCTCTCTCCACATCGACCCCCGACGTATGCCTGCCTCGCCCGACGACGATATCCTGACTGACCGCTCCGACGACTCGTTTTTTACCTGGTATCACCACGCGCTCGCCATCGGCTACACCGTCAGCGCCGCCGTCTCCATGTCGTCGTCGTCGCTGCCGCTCACCCAACTGGTGCTCTACACCGCCGCCTCGCTGTGTGGCGTGTATCTCGTCGTCGCGGTGCTCACCGTCATCTGGCGGCGAGTCGTCCCAGGTTTGCTCGCGTAACGAGCGGCCACCGGAGCGTCTCGCCAACTATCGCTGGCGAAAATCGGCCAGTCACCTTTTACGCGCTGACGCCGTTTCTCTGGCTATGTCGCGGTCGCGAGTCCCCTGGCTGTACCGGTTCGTTCGAGACCGGCAGGCACAGTCGGAGCCGCTCGCGGTGATTCTTCTCGTCGGGCTCACGCTCGTCGGGGCAGGAACCGTCGTTGTGTTCGGCGCGAACGCCATTGACGAATCGGCTACGTCGGTGGATGTCGCCCAGGCGGAGCACGCGATGACGCAGTTGGACTCGAAGGCGAGCCTGGTCGCGCACGGCTCGTCGGACTCCCAGCGGGTCAGCCTCCGGGAGAACGGTCGTGGGACGACCAGCGTCGATAACGACGCCGGTCGCATGACCGTTCGCATCATCAACGGCACGCACGGCAACGAGACGATTCTCAACGAGACTCTGGGTGCCGTCAGATACGATCGCGGTCGGACGACGATGGCCTACCAGGGCGGTGGCGTCTGGCGAAGCGACGGGAGCGGGAGCACGATGGTGTCGCCCCCGGAGTTCCACTACCGACAGGGGACGCTGACGCTCCCCTTGGTCCGCGTTCGAAGCGATGGCTTCACCGGCCGTTCAGCCCGGATCACACAGACCACGCCGGTCGAGGGGAAGTATCCGAACGCGTCACGATCCAACCCGCTCACGCAGGGGCGTGTCACCGTGACCGTTCAGAGCGACTACTACGAGGCGTGGGGAGCGTTTTTCGAAGATCGAACCACCGGCGACGTGACGTACGATCACGCCGAGCAGACTGCCAAGATCGAGTTACAGACCCCGTTCAAAGAGGAGTTCGACAACGTACTCTCGACGACCGATGGCGGGATCCGGGCCAACGGTGGCGATCCACCGTCGCCCTCGGAAACCGATGTCAACTACCGCTCGGCGGATAGCCGGATCGAGAGCCAGATCCAGGACTGCCGCGACTCCGACGACTGTAAGGCCTGGACGCCGGACATCGACAGTTCGGGGCGGTACTACACCGACAGCGACGTGAAAAACGACGACATCTCGATCGACACCAGTGATGGAAACGTCTCGCTCGTCGTCGACGGCTCGTTCGAACCGAACAGCGTCACCATCACCGGCGATAACACCACTACTGTGTTCGTGAAGGGCGATGTCGAATTCGGCGAGGCGAACGAGGGTGGCTCACCCGACGACTTCCGCGTGCTGGTCCACTCCGCCAGCGATGTCTCTATGGGAGGGAACGCCGTCTTCGTCGGACTGCTCTACGCGCCCGAGTCCGACATCACGCTGAACGGGAACGGGAAGATGACGGGCAGCATCATCGGCGAACAGATCACTATCAACGGCCAACCGGCCAACGACTTCACCCACGATCCATCCGTCACGAACGTCAATCTGGGTATCGGCCCCGGTGCGCCCCCGGTGCTGTACCTCCACGTATCGGTTACGACCGTGACCGTCGAGAACGGCTGACGGCGTCGTTCGCTTCCGGGCCCATCACGGACTGAACTCGACGCTCGTCGTACTCCAGACGACGTGGAGTTCATCGGTCGTGAACGTGCAGTTGACTCCTGGAGGGTCACAACTGAACCCTCGGGATTCGAGCAGTCGACGCCACGCGCCGGACCGCGGTGAATCGATGGTGACGGTCACGTTGACTGCGCTCTCGTTCGTCGCGAACGACCGCGAGTTCGGCGGGTTCTTCTGCCGTGCCCGGACCAGGACCGTGGTGTCTCCGCCCATCGCCGCTCTCCCGGTGGCGTCGACGTCGGTCAGCGGGAGGATGGTCTGTCGCTCCGACACCACCCAGTCCGGTTCGGAGCGTATCGCCGTCGCGCCCCGATCACTGCGGAGGACCGCGCCCGACGTGTAGACGATTTCGGTGTCGTCCAGTCGGTAGACGATCGGCCGCGTGTGTATCGTCACTGGTATCGCTGACACGTTCGTCGTGACGGTGATGTTGACCGGCGCTCCGAGTTCGATGTCGCCGTTCCCGAGGCGGAGTTCAGTGGTCCGGCTCGGTGCCCTGTCTCGAGACACCTCGCCGATGTTCTCGGCCAGCACGTCGAACGCCCGTTCCATATTATTGAGTTCCTCCGCGGTCCGGGCGTCGTCGAGCGACGACGTCCCCGCGACGTACACCACCCCGGTCGAGACGGCGATCAGCGCGAACACGAGCACGAAGCCGACCGTCTCGCTCTGTGCCCGATTCATGCCGACCGTACCTCCAGTGCTCCGCTGTCGAGGACGATCCGGAGGTCGCCGCCGCGAACGCTGGTCGCGTCGACCGGCGTCGTTGCGGTGAATCCGACGACTACCGAGACACCGGTCGACCCCGATTCGAGGACGAGTCTCGACGCCCCCGGATCGACCGCCACGCCGTAGGTGCTTCCCGAGACCTGGGCGGGAAGATCGACCGTGACCGACACCGCCGTCGTCCCCGACGTTTCGGCGAGGCGGTCGGCCGTCATCAGGTTCGCAGCGAGTCGCTGCCCGGCGACCTCGAGCGACGCCTGTGTCGTCACTTGCTGTCGCTCGTCGACGGTCCCGCCTGCGGCGATGAGCAGACCGCTGATGAGGATGGTCGTGAGCCCCAGGGTGAGCACGTAACTGACGGCCGTGGAGACCGCGCGCTCGTCGGCAGCGCCCGCGACCAGCGTCCTTCGGACGGAACCCTCGTCACTGCTCATCGAAGTAAAACACCTCCTCGGTGCCGTCGCTCAACACCAGCGTGACCGTCAGATCGGCCTCCGACTCGGCGTACGTCACCGTCAGCGTTCCGACCGGCTGGCTGAACCGCCCGACGCTCACCGCGACGTTGCCGGCGCCGGAATCGATGATCGCGTACTGTCCGTCAGCGGTGCTGTCCCCGACGAGGTCGTACCACTGCGTCCCGTTGGCTTCGAACGAACCACTCCGGTTCGCCGTCCCGTCCTGAATGCCCGTCTGTTGGACGCTCAATTCGGGATCGGTCCCGTTGTCGAGGGTCATGCTCGCGTTGATCGCCGTCGCGTCGACTTCGAACTGCTCGACGGTCACCCGTTCGTCGGCGGCGTTTTCGATCCGGAACCGTAGCGTGTCGCCGTCGCTTGCTTCGACGGTCGCTCCGGCGTCCTTGGCGAACACGAACGTCCGCCCCCCGGACGGTGGCGCCGGCGTCGTCTTGCCTTGGCTCCGGTAGGTCAGCTCGGCCGACTGATACGAGAGCCGCGTTTCGACGCCGTAGACGACCGGTAGCGTGTACGGCGACGTCGGATGGCTATCGAAGTTACTACTGGCGACCGTCGTCCCGTTCACGATGGCGTCGTAGGTCCCTGTCGTCCGGTTGCCGTAGACGAATCCGATCCGATACGGCGGTGACGTGCCCTCGCCGAACGACAGGGCTGGGCAGTCAACGCCGTTTACCGTGCCCGCGACTGGGTTCACTCTTGGCGGTCCCGTGACCACGTCGCTACAGATGTCCTTGTTGATCGACGAGCTCCCGTTTTTGACGGCGAGCGTGGGCGTTGAGTCGTTGTACACGTAGACGCGCCACTGATCGCCGCCGGTGCCGTTGACGACCATCCGGAACGATTCGTTCTTGGGAGTGGATGTCTGCGCCAGCCCGCCGGTCGTGTTCAGTTCGAACTGTCGCACGTCGTTCGTGCTGTCGACGAGTGTCCAGTTCGGCGCGAGCGAGTCGCTCGTTAGCTGCCGACTGGTGTCCGTCTGTCGCAGGCGCATCCCGTCGTCGAAGCCAGTCACGGTCACGTCCGTACTGGCGCCGCGCGCGAGATGTGGCTGTGCCGCCGTGACGTCGAACCGTTCGAGTCGCGCCGTGACGTTTGCCTCCACCTCGGCTCTGGTAGTGGCTTCGGCGTCGTTGTTCGCGGCCGCTTCGATCACGGGCCAGAGGTTCTCGTCGACCGTATCCCGGTGTGCCAGCGCGTCGTCAGCCCCGATGTCGGTGCCACGCGTCGCGAGGTTCTGCGTGTAGATGGCCGAGTTCAGCAGCAACACCAACGCGATGATCGTCACCGCGATAGCGAACCCCGTGACCAGGATGAGCTGTCCGCGGTCCTGATCCGATGGCGGCTTCAGATCCGCCATACGGTGATGCGCACCTCCACGACGTTGAACAGGCGGCCATCGCGCGACGCATCCGACGCGTAGAACCGGCGATCCGGGTTCGCTGCCGCCGCCGAGATGTTGCCTGCCTCCGGCGACGAGAACGTCGCATCGTCGAACAGGGTGACCTGCCGGCCGACCGTGACCGCATCGCTGCTTGGAATACCCATCCGCACCATCCACGTGCGGGTCAGACTCGCGTTCTCGCCGAAGGAGTGGACGACGACGTTGAACGCGGTTCGTCGCTCACCGAACGCGTCGTCGAGCGCCCGCCCGAAGGCGTTCGGTGGTGCGTCGGCGTACGCCGTCCCGTCGGTGGCGTTCGCCCCGTAGAACTCGCCGCGGTCCTGATTGTCTGGGGTCGTGTTCCAGTAGACGATCGCCTCCTCGAGACTACCGTTGGCGTCCGTCGTTTCGAGTACGCCGGCCGCCATGGCCCGCTCCTGGTTGCCGACGTGCTGGTTCGAGGTACTCGCCGACAGCGGCGTCACTGCCGTCGCCTGCAGCGCGAAGACGATGCCACTCAACACCAGCAGCCCCGCGACGAACGCCTCGAGTGTGTGTGCCTGGCCCCGCATGTTACCACACCTTGACCTCGAGTCGGTACGCTTCCCGGGTCGCACCCCCACCGAGATGCGTGGGGAGTGAGACGATGCGTCGTGCGACCACGACATCGTTCGACGATGGCGACGGGCCGCGAGTCAGTTCGACCCCGTCGAGCGTCTGGATATCCGAGTCGTCGTAGACCGTGACGTTCAGGTTCACGGTCGACTGGACGCCGGTCGCCCTGTGCAGGTCGGCCGTGGTGTACCGGCAGTCGCCCGGGCTATCGCCGGCGAAAAACGACGCCGTACAGGTTCCGTTCAGGATCGATGGGTTCGTCGGCTCTTCGGCGAGCGCGTCGCCGACCAACCGATCTCCGACGCGGTCGGCGATCACTGCGTTCGTCCCCGTCTCCGTCTCGAACGGCGCGAACATGGTCGGGATGAAGCCGAACGCGAAGGCGACGACCCCGAGGAAGACGCTCATTCCGATGGCGAAATCGAGTGTCGTCTGCGCGCGGCTCATCCAACCACCAGCCATGTTATCAGCGCGATGGTCTGAAGAATCACCACGAACTTGACGCCGGCCAAGAGGGTGGCCGTCCGGATGAAGCCACTGATGACGCCGGACAGGATGGCCTGGAGCGTCACGGCGTGGAAGAACAGCAGCGACATCAGTTCGATGTCGAGTCCGCCGCCGAACTGTGACTGACTGCCCCCGCCGCCACCGCTGGCCTGTTCCGTGAGCCCGGCCATCACGTCGAGGAACTGCGTCTTCAGGATGGCCATCACGCCCAGGAGCGTCAGATACGTCATCAGGATGATCGCCACCTGCATCCGGGTTCGCGACCGCCGCTCGCGCTCGATGTCGTCCTGGTTCTCGCTGGCCTGTGCGGCCGTCGTCAACACCTGCGTAATCTGACTCGACGCCTCCTGTGCCTTGCTGATGAGCTTGACCGTCCGTGCCAGCCGGGGGATGTGGTATTTGTTGTTGAACTCCACGAGCGCCTCCCGCAGGCTCATCCCGTAGTTCACCTTGGCGTAGATGACGTCGAACTCGTCGGCGAGTTTCCCCGACGACGTCTCGGCCGTGGTCTGTATCGACTCCAAGAGCGTCTGTCCCGTGTCGTTCGCGCTCGACAGTTTCCGCAGGTTGTCGGAGAGTTTGCCCGTAATCGCCGCCCGCGACCGAACGTTCCACTCGTGGAAGACGCCGAGCGGAATCAGTATCAGGTACAGCGGCACGTACACCCAGACGAACGTCCCCCAGACGGGTGCCCCGATCATCCCATCCCACGTCGTCGGTGCCGCGCCACTCCCTGCCGCGACGCCGATAGTCACCAGCGCCGCGGGCACGGTCAGTGCGAGCGTGAACAGGGGATGGTCCCGGAAGAAGTGGTGCGGGTTCCGCAGCAGTTGCTTGGTCTGGAACGTTCCCTCGCGGGATTTGATGCGGTCGAAGATGCCGAACTCGCCGACGTAGTTCTCGATCAGCCCGAGGTGGAACAGACCGTCCTGCCCGGCGCTCTGGAGGCTCTCCTCGCCGCTCCCGGGGTCCAGGTAGCCGTCGCCGGGTTCGTCCTGTTTCACCGTCGAGACCAGTACGAGGAACATCACGCCGGTGATCGGGATGAGTCCGTAGACCGTCCCGTACAGCATGACCGACTGCGCCTCGCCCAGCATGCTCATGATGACGAGGATGATGATGAGCAGGAGCGGGAACAGCGACAGTGTCATGTACATCTCGCCGAACAGTTCGAGGGTGTCGAGCGTGACCTCCTGTTGCTGTTTGGCGGTCCGCATGTGCTTGTCCTTCTTATCGGAGAGGAACGCCTGCATGTTCCCCCCGGAGTTGACGATAGAGAGCATGTCCGTCAGGAACTGCGAGAGGTCGTCGCTCGGGGTGGCGGCCGCCTGTTTCCGGATCGCGTTTCGGTAGTCGGTGCCGAAATACTCCGTCTCCTGAACGATGCTCTGGAACTCCCGGGACACCTCGCCGTAGGTGTCGTCGGCCCGCGCCATCGCCTCCAGAATCTCCAACTGGTTGAGCCCCCCGACCGACAGCGCGTACATGAACGAAATCGAGTCCGAGAGCAGCATGTTGATCTCCCGCTTTCGGGTCGACGCCCGCGAGTAGGGGATGGCAACGAGCGTGCCGAATCCGGTGAGAAAGCCGATCGAACCGGCCACGATTCCTACGAGGCCGATGGCGACGGGGACTTTCGCCTGCTCGATGATGGCGACGACCGTCTCGTTCGGAATGCGCGCCCCCGTCGATAGCAGCTCCGGTGAGAGGAGGCCGAGCGCAAAGAGGCTGTAGCCGATGAACGTGCCGAGCAACCACAGCACCAGGCCGGTCAGGACGCCGACGGCGAGCGCCCGCGACAGGTAGAGTTCGACCGTCGTCGCCATCCGCGCCTGCTCCAGTTTGGTCTCCACGTCGTCCACGAAGTCGCCGTCGTCGTCGAACAGCCACTGGTAGAGCGGGTAAAACAGGTCGCCGAGGCTGTCGACGCCCCGATCCAGACCGCCGCCGGTGTCGAGGCTCACGCTAATCCTCCTCGGCGTCGGTCACGTCGCCGAAGCCCCATTCGTCGACGTCCGCGGTGTCGTCGTCCTCGTCCGACTCCGTTTCCATCTCGGTGCCGCCGTCCGCCGCTTCGGCGCCCTCGTCCTCGTCGTCGGTCGGTTCGAACGAAATTCCTCCCTCGTCACGCTCGGACGACTCACCGAAGATCGATCCCTCGTCGATTTCCGTCCCGGCGGCCGGTTCGGTGTCCGCCTCGATAGCGTCGCTCGCGGACGCCGTGCCGTCGGATCCGGCAGCATCGGCGGGTTGGGCCGAGCCGGCGTCCGCTTCGGCCGACTCCGTGGCGTCACCCTCTTCGGCGGCGTCGGCAGGGTGGTCCGTATCCGCTTCGGACGGCGATGCCGTCACGTCCGTCGCTGCGTCCATCCCCGCGAGCGCGGAGTCGATCCCTTCGACGGCCGCCCCGTGGTAGTCCTCGAACAGTTCCGTCTCGGCCCGCTCGAGGATCCGGTTGCACTGTTCCAGCCCCTCCTCGTTCGGATCGGGACGGGGCACCATCGCCTCCTTCTCTGGGTCGATGTCGATCAGGACCGACTCCATCTCGCGGAGGTCCTCCAGGCTGCGTTCGAGCTGGTCGTTCGCCATGAGGGACATGATCGTCTCCTCGTCGTTGATGAACGCCTGGACGGTCGCCGCGACCTGGGTGTAGGTGTTGAGGCCGTTCTTGATGAGGTACGCGAGGACGGCTTTCCGTTTGAACAGCTCCTTGTCGAGCGTCGCCCGAGTCCACCCGCGGTCGAAGCGGATCTCGTCGAGCGTGTTCGAGTCGCTCATCCGCAGGAACTCGTCGGTTTCGGCCTGCCACTGGTAGACGTCCTGGACGTTGATCTCGTCGTTTTCGGCGTCGTAGAAGTTGATCTCGGTGATGTTCTTGTTCCGGCGGACCTTCCGCCCCTTGACCCGCGTCTGGGTCTGGATCGACACGAGGTCAAGCGCCGAGAACATCGTCTTCGAGACGTTGATCGGCTCGGTGGTGAACCGCTTGAGCACCTCGCCCACGGAGTCGGCGTGGAACGTCGTCAGCGTGGTGTGCCCGGTCGACATGACCTGGAAGAGCGTCCGGCCCTCCTCGCCACGGATCTCGCCCATGACGATGTATTCGGGCCGCTGCCGGAGCGCGGCTTCCAGCAGGTCGAACTCGTCGACTTCGCCCTGTTCGTCGTCGGAGAAGGAGGGCCGCGTGACCGACGCCACCCAGTTGCGCTGGGGGAGCTCGACCTCGCGGGTGTCCTCGATGGAGACGATCTTCGAGTTCGAGGGGATGAACAGGGAGACGGCGTTCAGGCTCGTCGTCTTCCCGGACGCGGTCCCGCCGGCGAAGATGAGCGACTTGTTGTTCTCGATGGCGAGCCAGAGATACGCCATCTCCTCTAAGGAGAACGTCTTCCAGTTGATGAGGTCGACCGGCGTGAACGGGACGTCTTTGAACTGGCGGATGGTGTAGTTGGTCCCGTGGTCGGAGACTTCCTTGCCGAGCGTGAGCTGGGCACGCGAGCCGTCGGGAAGGGTGGCGTCGACCTGTGGCCGGCGCTTGCTGATGCCCTTCCCCGACCGCTGGGCGAGTTTGACCACGAAGTCGTCGAGTTCGGTCTCGCCGTGGTAGATGTTGGAGATGATCTGCTCGTAGTCGCTGTGGTAGACGAAGACGGGAGAGTGGTAGCCGTCACACGAGATGTCCTCGACGTTGATGTCGTGTTTGATGGGGTCGATGCGCTCGTAGCCGATGAAGTCCCGTTTGAGGTAGTAGAGCAGTTTCTCGACCTGGTACTCCGAGAGGTCGTCGGGATCCTCGTCGAGGATCGCTGGCTCCGGGCGCGCGGAACTCCCGGAGAGTTGCTCCGTCGTCGTCTCGGTCCCCGGCTCCCAGCCGAGGCGCGAGAGCAGGCGTCCGACGGTGCCGTCTGCGTCCTCGACGCCGATCTGCGTCGCGATGGAGTCGAGCAGTCCGGCACCGGATGTCCGCGCGTAGAGGTCGTAGCGTTCGAGCAGCGAGTACGTCTCGTCGCGGATCACCTGCTCGCGTTCCTCGGGGCCGCCCGCGACGCCGACGTCGGAGTATTTGATGGCGTTCTGGAGCTTCCCCGTCAGGAACTCCCGCAGGTCGTCCTCGATGGGCGTGGTGTGGGGCTGGACGGCGTAGTATTTCTTCTCGTTTTCCTTTGTCGACTGGAAGATGATGATGAAGGCGTAGGGCTTGTTCACCCAGTAGCGGTCGATCTCCCGGAAATGTGTCTTCTTCTCCAGGGGCACGGTCTTCTCCAGATCGTACCGGTTGACGACGGTCGTCGTGCCCATCGGCGTGCCGAAGAACTCGTCTTCGTCGAGTTCGGCGTCGACGTCGACGGTCCGTTCGTCCACCACGTCATCCAACTGATCGCCGAGATCGGCCGCAAACGACAGCATGTTCTCCGTCAGGTCGGGATCGAATCCGAGTTCGTCTTCGGGGTCGAACGGCACCACCTCGCCGCTACCGTCCGTCGGCGGCTCACCGTTCTCGTCGTAGTAGAACTCCTCCTTGTAGTCCTCCCACGTCCAGCGATCCTTGACGACGGGTGTCCCTGCCTCCTTCGAACGCGAGACGGCGGCGTCGAGTCGGGTTGCCGCCGTCTCACCGGCTGCGAGTAGTTCGGACAGTGCCGCTGGATCGACCGTTTCGGACGCTCCATCGGCGGTGACCGCGCCATCGGACTCCCCGGAGCCGGAGCCCTCGGCGTCGTCGATAGCCATTGTATGGGTCAGGCGCCTCACGGACATAAACTCTGGTGGCTAATCTAGCCGGATGATAATCGGAGCCCCGTGGTCGATCCAACCTCGAATGTTTTTTGAAGGGGCCTCACTTACCGACTCCTACACCTTACCATGACATTTAGTCGCAGGACGATCGTTGCGGCCGCTGCTGGACTCGTTGGCTCACTCGCGGGCTGTTCGGGCGGTTCCGGAAGTACTGGCGACGACACGGCGACGGCGACGCCGACGGAGACGGCGACGGAAACGGCGACGCCGACTCCCTCGGGACCGCCCGAGGACGCTCCGGTTCAGTCCGTCACCGTCGAGAACAAGACGTTCATCCCGATGGTCGCGGAGGTCGACCCCGGGACCGTCGTCGAGTGGACCTACGAGGGCATCGGCTCTCACAGCGTCACGTCGCTGTCGCCGTCGAGTTCGGAAAGCGGTCGCCAGGCGTGGCACCCCGATATCGCCTCCGATTGGGAAATGAACCAGGACATCAGCAGCGAGCCAATCAGCCACTACTTCCCCGAGGAGGGTGTCTACGAGTACAAGTGTAGATACGACTACGGCCACATCGGCGGGTGTGCGGCCGTCGTCGTCGGGGACCAGGACTACGACCAGGAGATGCTGCCCTGCGAACCGCAGTAGGCTCTTTCGATTCGCCGCCTGGCGGTCTCGTTTCCGTCGATCGTTGAGCCGTGGCTCCGGGGTCAGTCGTCTCCGAACGAACGGGTACAGGGTCGGCTCACGGGCGTGTTGCAGATTGGAAAAATCGACCCGACGACCGCGTTCAGCTGCTCTTTTCGGTGTCGGTGGTCTCGTCGGCCGACGTGGTCGACGAGTCGGTCGTTGCGGACGTGTCGGTCGTCGACTCCGTCTCCGCTTCCTCGCTCCCCTCTTGCAGTTCCTCCTCGATTTCCTCGCGGCCGCGGCGGAACTCGCCCATCGCCTGACCCGTCGAGCGGGCCAGTTTGGGGATCTTGTTCGCCCCGAACAGCAAGACGAGGACGAAGAGGACGATGAGCAACTCCGGCCCGCCGGGCAACCCGGGGAACAGTGGGACGATTGGGTCGTACATCACTACGCCAGGCTAACCCGTTCGCAATTATAGGCTTTTTGGACCGGTCAGGCTCGGAAGTACGCCCCTCGGTGCGGGTTATTGTCACTGTCCACCGGTGGTTCGCCAAGACGGTCCCGCCAACCACCGGTACTGACTTACAAGAAACCGTGGGACCCACAAGACGTAATATCCACCTCCCTCGAATCGTGACTATGGTCGACATCGGCGACACCGCCCCCGACTTCACCGTCCCGCTCGCGAACGGCGACGTCGAGACGTTCACGCTGTCCGAGCATCTCGACGAGGCACCGATCGTTCTCGCCTTCTTCCCGGCCGCGTTCACCAACACCTGTACGACCGAGATGTGTACGTTCCGCGATCAGCTCTCGAACTTCGAAGACATCGGCGCGACGGTGTACGGCATCAGCGTCGACCTGCCGTACACGCTCAACGAGTTCCGGCGGCAGAACGACCTGAACTTCGGCCTGCTCAGCGACGAGCAGCGAGAACTCATCGAGGCCTACGACGTGGCGGAGGCGTGGGAGCCCCGCGACATCCGCGTCGCCCAGCGTGCGGTGTTCGTCGTCGATAGCGACGGGCGGGTCACGTATCGCTGGATCGGCGACAACCCGAAGCAGGAACCGGACTACGAGGCAGTGCGCCAGGCTGCAGCCGAGGCCGCCGACTGAGACGGATCATTGTCACTGGCTACCCGTGATTCCCGGGACCGTCTTGGCGAACCACGGATACTGGCTCACAAGAAATCGCCTGCCGAGGCAGCGCTCTTTTTCCCGGTCGGCCCCTACGACGGGGTATGAGTTCCGACGGCGGCGACAGCGACGACAGTGACAGCGGCCGGCCGTACGATCCAAACGCGGCACACTCGTTCCCCGACGAGAAACTGAACCGGATCCTCCCGACCATCGTCGACGATCCGGAGGTGAAGACGTATCTGGACGCCCAGAACGTCAACGCCGTCATGCGGAAGGGGTACAACGACCACGGGCCGAAACACATCGAAATCGTCCGGAACCGCGCGCTTCGGCTGTACGAACTGCTGAAACGCGCCGGGGTCCCGTTCAACGGCGCCTCCGAACAGGGTCTCGAGGAAGCCGACGAACCCGTCATCGTCGCCCTCGCGGCCACCCTGCACGACATCGGCCACGTCGTCCACCGCGACCAGCACGCCTACTACTCGATTCCGCTTGCAGCGGACCTGCTCGACCGGATCCTCGCCGAGTTCTACGACCGAAGCGAGGCCGTCCGGATGAAAGCCGAGACGCTGCACGCCATCCTCTGTCACCACACCGAGGAGGATCCCCTGACCCGCGAGGCCGGGGTCATCCGCGTCGCCGACGCCCTCGATATGGAGCGGGGGCGCTCGCGCATCCCCTACGAGAAAGGCGGCCGCGGCATCAACACGCTGTCGAGCCAGGCGATTCGAAACGTCACCCTGCGAGAGGGTGAAGACAAACCCGTGCTCGTCGAGATCGAGATGGTGAACGCGGCCGGCGTCTACCAGGTCGACAACTTGCTGAAGGCCAAGCTACGGGACTCGATGCTCGAAGATTACATCCGCATCGTCGCCATCAACACCAAAGAGGAGAGCGAACTGGTCGAACGGATCGAACTCTAGTCCGAGACGGTATCGGCGGTGATACCGGTGACTTCGACCTCGCCGCTGAGCGTCCGGTTCGGGTAGGGGATGTCGATACCCTCCTCGTCGAACCGCTGCTTGACCGCGGTGACGTACTCGCCGCGTGCCTTGACGAAGTCGGACCGGCTCGGGTCGTCGATCCAGACGCGCGATTTGAGCACGACCGACGAGTCACCGAGTTCGGTCAGCCGCACCGACGGCGCGGGGTCGTCGAGGAGGTCGGGGTGGGCGTGGGCCTCCTCGAGGATGATCTCGTTCGCTCGCTCGATGTCGTCGTCGTAGCCGATGCCGAAGGGGACCTGCAGCCGAAGCTGTTTCTTGGCGACCGGGTTCTTGATCACGTCGTCGGTGAGGTTCGAGTTCGGCACGGTCAGGAGTTCGTTGTCGAAGGTCCGCACCCGTGTCACGCGGAAACTGATGTCTTCGACGATGCCGGAGTTCCCGTCCCACTCGATCCAGTCGCCGATGCGGAACGGCTTGTCGGTGAAGATGAACACGCCGGCGACGAAGTTCGCGATGACGTCCTGCATCGCGAAGCCGATGGCGAGCGTCGCGGCGGCCGCTACCGTCGCGAGCGACTGCAGGAAGTTGCCGTACCCGGCAAAGCCGAAGGCGACGGCGATACCGATGAAGACGACGATGGCCAGCGCGAGCTTTCGGAGCGGCTTGCGCGCGTGCACCTCCAGTCCCCGGGCGTCCATCACTCGGTCGATGAGCGGGATGACTACCAGGCGTCCGATGAGGTAGACGATGAGCAACGCGATGACGAACGCGATTGCCGACCCGACCGACTCGGCGTACGGCACGCCGTTGTTCACGAGGAACCGTGTGATGGCTCCACCGCTGGCGTCGGCCTGGAGCGGCACCGCGCTCATCGATACAGCACCGCGGTGTTTCCGCGCGTTTCCACCACGTCGGCGTCGGTCCGGTCGGCCAACTCGTCCGCCAGCGTCTCCACGTCGGTGCCGCCCTGGGCCGACCGCAGGAACTTCACCTTCACCAGCTCGGCGCTTTTCAGCTGATCATCACATTCGTCGACGACGGGGTCGAGTCCCCCCTTGCCGACCCACACCGTCACGTCGAGGTCGTGTGCCCGCTTGCGCAGCGCTTGGGTATCCATACTCGATACTGGCGCCGAACCGGTTTGAAAGTTTATACTATCGGTTGACGGTCTCGGCGATCCGGAGCCCGGGCTCAGTCGTACGGATAACGCGCGGTCGCGCCACAGTCACACCGGACGACGACGTGCCCGTTCTGCAGGCGGACGCGGGCGTTCTTTCCGGGGACGAGATAGGTGTCACAGGCGTCGCAGGTGAACCGCCGGAAGGAGCGCGGGAGCGTGAGGCGGTTGCGCTCGGCGATGCGGCGCGCCAACCGGACGTATCGCCGGGCGCGGTCCTCGTTGTCGTTTCCGACCGCCTCCCGGGCGAGCGCTTCCAGTCGGTCGATGCGCTCCGCGGCGATGCCCATGGGCGAACCCGGCCGCGCGGTGGCAAAGGCCTTCCGACCGGCATCGGTAGCGTCAAGGCCATCACCGGGCTACCGCCGTCCGTGCGGGTGTTGAACTACCTCGAACTCGAAGGCCGACTCGACCGGAGCGGCATCGGCACCGCCGCCGCCCAGCAACGCGCCGCGCTGGCGACGACGGACGTGTCGGTGCTCACCTCGCCCTGGCAGGGTGGGTCGCCCGCCAGTGCCGTCTCGGCCACCCTTCGTGGCCGAGGGGGGTTCCGCGAGTACGACGTCGCTCACTGCAACATGATCGGTCCCGGCACCCTCGCGGTGGCCCGGCACGCCAAGCGCACCGACACGCCGCTCGTTCTCCACGCCCACGTCACCCGCGAGGACTTCGCCGAGAGTTTCCGCGGGTCGACCCACCTCGCCGGCCCGCTCGGTCGCTATCTCCGCTGGTTCTACTCGCAGGCGGACCTCGTGCTCTGTCCGAGCGCGCACACGAAGCGGGTGCTCGAAGCCTACCCCGTCGACGCACCGATCCGTCCGATCACCAACGGCGTCGATACGGCGTCGCTCGCGGGCTACGACTCCCTCCGCGAGGAGTACCGCGACCGGTTCGACCTGGATGGCCTCGTCGTCTTCTCCGTCGGCAACGTCTTCGAACGGAAGGGTCTCACCACGTTCTGCCGACTCGCCCAAGAGACCGATTACGAGTTCGCGTGGTTCGGTCCCTACGACTCCGGCCCACAGGCCTCGGAGACGGTGCGTCGCTGGACGGCGGATCCCCCCGAGAACGTCACGTTCACCGGGTGGGTCGACGACAAGCGCGGCGCCTTCGCCGCCGGCGACATCTACTGTTTCCCGACCAAGGCCGAGAACCAGGGTATCGCCGTCCTCGAGGCGATGGCCTGCGGAAAACCCGTCGTCCTCCGCGACATCCCCGTCTTCGAGGAGTTCTACACCCACGGCCACGACTGCCTGAAATGCTCGACCCGCGAGGAGTTCCGGGCGGCGCTGGACCGTCTCGCGGCCGACCCGCCCCTCCGGGAGCGCCTGGGGGCGAACGCCGAGGAGACGGCGGCCGAACACTCCCTCGAACGCGTCGGCGAGAAACTGGTCGACGCCTACGCCGAAGTCACAAGCGATTAAGCCTTCCTCGCCGAACCGACGCCAATGCGTTCGGTCGCCGCGTTCACCGACACCTATCTGCCCACCGTCAACGGCGTCACCTACACGGTCCAGGCCTGGCGCGACTGCTGGACGGAGCGCGGCGGCCGCATGGACGTGGTGTATCCACGAACCGGCGGCTACACCGCGCGCACCGGCGAGTATCCGGTTCGGAGCCTTCCGTTCCCGTTCTACCCCGGATTCCGCCTCGGTGCCCCCTGGATTCCCCGCCGGGTTCGCGATGTCGACATCGTCCACGCCCACACGCCGTTCGCCATCGGTCTCGCGGGCCTCCGCCTGGCACGAGGGAGCGACCGTCCCTTCGTCGCCTCGTATCACACCCCGACCGCCGAGTACGCGGACTACCTCGCATCCGGCGCCGCGTCCAGCCTCGAACCCGCCCTCGAACGCGTGAGCGAGCGGTACGAGCGGTGGTTCCTCGACCACGCCGACGCCGTCGTCGCGCCGAGCGAGGCCACGGCCGACCACCTCACCGACCAGGTCGGGGTGTCGACGCCCGTCACCGTCGTTCCGAACGGCATCGACACCGATCGGTTCCGCCCGGTCGACGCCGACGCCTTCCTGACACGACACGGCCTCGACGACATCGACCGCCCGCTGATCGGCTACACCGGCCGGCACGGCTACGAGAAGCGCCTGTCGGATCTGATCGACGCCGCGGCCACGCTCGACGTGACCGTCGTCTTCGGCGGCGACGGGCCGGCCCGCGAGGATCTCGAAGCGCGCGCAGCCGAGCGCGACGTGGACGCACACTTTCTCGGCTTTCTGGACCGCGACGAACTCCCCGCGTTCTACAGCGCGCTCGACGCTTTCGTCTTCCCGAGCCCCGTCGAAACGCAGGGACTCGTCGCCCTCGAAGCGAACGCCTGTGGCACCCCCGTCGTCGGCGCGGACGAGGGCGCCCTCGCCGATACCGTCGAGGACGGCGTGACGGGCTATCACTTCGAGACGGGTGACGTGGAGTCGCTTCGGCAGTCGATACGGCGGACGCTCGACGAACGGAAAGCAATCGGCGACCGGTGTCTCGACCGGCGGGGCCGACACGCCGTCTCGCGGTCGGTCGACCGCCTCGCCGATGTCTACGACCGAGTGAGTCGGTAGTTAGAGAACGCCGCCGTCTGCGCCGCGATCAGTCGTCTTCGAGCGCCTGCGCGATGCGCTGCAGCTGTCGGGTCGCGTCCCGGACCTCGTCGCGGAGCTGGCGCACTTCGCGGACGAGTTCTTCGTTGCCTGCGCTCTCTTCCTGGCCGCCGGCGCCCGGCGGGCCACCACCCATGCCGGGCGGGCCGCCGCCCATGCCACCGGGACCGCCACCGCCGCCCATCATGCCGCTCATCATCTGGGCGAAGGGGTTGCCGCCGGGACCGCCCTCGCCGCCCATCATCTCCTCGGGGCCGGGCGCTTCGCCTTCCTCTCGCTCCTCGGCGCGGCGCTCGCGGATCTCCTCGACGCGTTCGCGGAAGGATTTTTCCTCGTCACCGCTCTCCTCGCCGCCCGCGTTCTCGGCCTCGTCAGTGTCGTCTGCCATGCGCCCGAGTTCGCAACCCACGCCGAAAAGGGTTGCCGTCTCCGGTACGTTCGACATCCGAACGGATCGCCCTGCGAGCGCGGTTCGGCCGAGGGCAAACGCGCAGATTTTTATTTCCCGATGTCTCAGCGAATGGTATGGCTACCCGTGGCTCTCCGAGCGGTGACGGCGTGACGCTCCCCGACGCCGTGCCGTTCGACCTCTCGCCGCTGACACGACTGAGCTGGGAACTCGGCGCTCGCGTGGTCGACGGCGACGAATCGTCCCTGCAGAGCCGGTGGACGGGGACCGACTCGTCGTGGTCGCTGTCGCTCTTTCGCGTCACGAGTCAGACCGTCGTCATCCGCGTTCGGACGCCGATCGGCCGAGAACAGTTCTATGGCGCCGCACAGATGGACCTTTCCCGCGCACTCCCACGCCTCGACGCGTCGCCGCGCTGGCGGCGGACATAGACCGTTTCTGCGGACGGTGATCCGAGGCGGCTAGTCGAACGCACCGAGACTCGACTGGAGGTGGCGGTCGGTGCCGCCCTCGGTCACCTCGTACCCCACCAGATCCCGCAGGTCGACGGCGTAGGTGCTCCCGCCGTGGTCAAGCACGAGCAGTCGGCCCTTGGTGCCGCGGACCGTCCCCGTCGCTATCGTTTCGGCGACCGGACGGTCGGCCAGGTCGAGGCCATAACCGAGGTCGAACCGTTCGATGGGATCGAACTCGTCGAGCAGGGCGTCCCACGCGGCGTCGTCGACGGCGCGTCCGAGTCCGGCTATCTTGGCCGGGACCCGCACCCGGTCGGGGATGCGCTCGGCCAGTTCCGATTCGATTTCGCGGGCGATACGGCCGTTTTCGACCGTCCGGACGTGGGCCGCGCGGTCGGCTCCCTGTTCGCGGAGGCGGGTCTCCAGGCGCCACGCCTTCGTGACGCCCACCTTGAACGTGGCCGGCGCGAACGCGGCCAGGTAGACCGCGTGGTCGTCGAAACAGTCCATCTCGTCCTTGAGGCAGGTGCCGGTACAGCGCGCACACACCCACGTCGAGGTGTGGGCCGGACAGTGTGGCGCGTCGGCGGCCGCACAGGGGCGGTGACCGTCGTCGGTGACGACGCCCGCACAGTGGCGGTCGTCGAGGCGATACTCGATCCGCTCGCCGGGATTCAGGGCGACGTACTCCACCGTCCCGCCGTCGGCATCGGCGGCGGTATCGCTCACGAGGAGGCCACCATCGGTCGCGTCGTAGCCGACGAGTTGCACGGGTTGGATTGGGGCTGGCGCTATACGAGTTCGTCGATCAACTGCCGCGTCGCGCGGCGCACCGCTTCGTCGCTCGACTCCGGTGGCTCCCAGCCGAGCGCCGCGAGTTTCTCGATCGAGAGGCGCATCTTCGGCACGTCGCCCGTCCAGCCGCGGTCACCGCCCGTGTACTCGTAGTCCGGGTCGAGACCCATCTCCTCGCTCACGATGTCGGCGATGCGGTTGACCGAGGTGGTGGTGCGGGTGCCGAGGTTGTACGTATTGAGCGGTTGGTCGGCGTGTTCGACCACGTGACAGATGGCGTCGACGCAGTCCTCGACGTGGAGGTAGGACTTCTCCTGGCGGCCGTCGCCGAGGATGGTGAGCGTCTCCGGGTCGTCGCGGAGTTTCTCGATGAAGTCGGGGATGACGTTGCCCCGTTGATGCGGGCCGACGATGTTGGCAAAGCGGAACGTCCACGACTGGATGTCGTAGGAGTGGGCGTACGTCGAGACCAGGCCCTCGTCGGCGAGTTTGCTCGCGCCGTACTCGCTGATGGGTTCGAGGGGGGCGTAATCCTCGGGCGTCGGGCGTGGCGCCTCGCCGTAGACGGTCGACGAGGAAGTGAATACGAAGTTGTCGACGCCGACTTCGTTGGCGCGTTCGAGGAGGGTGTAGGTCATCTCGGTGTTCTCCTCGAACAGCTGGCGGGGGTCGGCGTAGTTGGTGTCGGTGTAGGCGGCGAGGTGGAAGATGGCGTCGACGTCAGCCGTGACGACTTCCGCGACGGCCTCGGGATCGGTGATGTCGGTGACGGCGAGGGTCGCGCCGTCCGGAACCCGGTCGGCTTCCCCTTTCGAGCAGTCGTCCGCGACGACGACGTCGTTGTCGGGGGCGAGGCGGGCCGCGAGGTGGGAGCCGATGAGGCCCGCGCCGCCGGTGATCACCACGCGTCGGTCGGAGAGATTCATATCCTCCCATTTCTGGGCCGGCGCAAGTGCCTTCCGGTCCGGGCGTTCCGAAAGCCGTTACCCCCTCGGTCCCGTCGGTTCACGCATGCACGACTCCGAGGTCGCGGTGTTGCGTCTGGGGCATCGGCCCGGGCGCGACGACCGGATGACGACCCACATCGGCCTGACGGCGCGGGCGCTGGGTGCCGACCGCGCCATCCTCGTCGGCGAGGCCTCCAACGCCGCCGAGACGGTGACCGACATCACTGACCGCTTCGGCGGCCCCTTCGACGTGACGGTCACCGATGCCTATCGACCCATCCTCCGCGACTGGGAGGGGGACATCGTCCATCTCACGATGTACGGCGAACCGGTCGAGGAGGTGACGCCCGACATCCGGGAGCGACACCGCACCGACCCGCTCTTGGTCGTCGTCGGCGCCGGCAAGGTCGACTTCGAGGTGTACGACCACGCCGACTGGAACGTGGGCGTCACCAACCAGCCACATTCGGAGGTGGCGGCGCTGGCGGTGTTTCTCGACCGGTTGTTCGAGGGCCGCGAACTCGACCGGGAATGGGTGGATGCGGAGCGGGAAGTGATCCCGCAAGCGACGGGGAAGCGAGTCGAGGACTGTTAACCCGGTAGAACGGTCCGAACCGGGCGAAATCGCAGAGTGGGTTTATTTACTCGGACATCATACGGGGCTTCGTGAGCGGAATCAGAGACCAATCGAGTGATGTCGCCGCCCTCTCTGCCACGAATATCGGGGGTATCGATACTGCCGACGTCGAGTTCGTTCCGGGGGTCAACGTTCTCACCGGTTCGAACGCGACGAACCGCAGTTCGCTCCTGCGAGCACTCATCGGCGCTCTCGGCGGATCGAACGTCTCTCTCAAGGCCGATGCCGAAGAGGGCGAGGCAACGCTGTCTCTCGACGGAGGGTCTCACACTCGACTGCTAACGCGGCGCGGCAGTAACGTGGCCACATCCGGCGACCCGCTACTCGAAGAAGCCGAAGTTGCCGACCTGTTCGCCTTTCTCATGGAATCGAACGAGGCCCGACGGCGGGTCGCTCACGGCGGTGATCTCCGCGAACTCATCATGTCGCCGGTCGATACCGAGGAAATTCAAAACGAAATCGACCAGCTCAAGCAGGAACGTGACGAGATCGAGACGGAAATCGCGAATATCGACGAGCGCGAGAAACGGCTTCCAGAACTCGTTCAGCGCCAGACATCGGTTCGAGAGGAGATCGAGCAACAGGAAAGCCAACTTGAAACCCTCCGCTCGGACATCGAGAAGCGAGATACGAAAACGAACGACCACGACGAAAAGAAACATCGTGTCGAGGAACGTCTCGACGAAAAACAGGAGTTGGAGTCGACACGGGAGGAAATCGAGTTCGAACTCGAAACCCAACGCGAGAGTCTGGCGTCGCTTCGGACGGAACACGACGAGATAGAATCGGAACTCGACGACGTTCCCGACGTCGCTGATAGCCGTCTGCGACAGATAGAATCTCAGCTGACGCAGGCTCGAACGCAACAGAAATCCGTCAAATCCACCGTCAATCAGCTCCAGAACATCATCCAGTTCAACGAGGAGCGATTGGAGACGGAGGAGCGGGAGGAAATTTTCAGCAACCTGCAGCGAGACGACGACGAGGGCGGTGGCTTTCTCAGTTCCTTGCGCTCACAGGGGAACGCGGATTTGCTGGGTGCGTTCCGGCGCGAGTACGAGACTGAGGGGTCGGTCACGGACCAGCTCGTCGACGACTATCAGATCCTCACCTGTTGGACGTGCGGGAGCCGAGTCAAACGGACCCGAATCCAGCAGATCATCGAGGAACTCCGAGATGTCCGTGAAGAGCAACTCGATGTGCTCGACTCCATCGAGTCCAATCTGGAGAGCCTCCAGGCAGAGAAACAGGAACTGGAACGGGCCGGAGAACGACGTGACCGACTCGAACGAGAGGCTGAACGGCTCACCCGCGAAATCGAGGACCGGCGCGAACGAATCGCGGAGTTAGAGAGCGAACACGACGCGCTCACCCAGAATATTGACGACCTGTCCGCCGACATCGACCGACTTCGTGCCGACATCAAATCACAAGAGGACGACTACAGTACGGTACTCGAACTGAAAGAGCAGGCAAAACGAGTGGAGATCGAACTCGAACAGTCACACGAACAGCTAACCGAGGTCGAAAACGAAATTGACGCTATCGAAGACCGGGTCGAACAGCGGAATCAACTCGAAACCCGCCGGTCGAGCATCCGTGATACGCTCGATGAACTCCGCCAGACCGTAGAACAGATCGAACGAGAAGCAGTCGACGAATTCAACGACCGGATGGCGGATATCCTCGGTATCCTCGACTACTCCAACATCGAGAGAATCTGGATAGAGCGGACCAACATCGAAACCGGCGGGATAGCGGAACAGCGCTCGACTCAGTTCGACCTCCACATCGTCCGGACGACGCAAGAGGGCAGTTCCTACCGCGACACCGTCGACCACCTGAGCGAAAGCGAACGGGAGGTCACCGGTCTCATCTTCGCCCTCGCAGGCTATCTCACCCACGAAGTGCACGAATCGATGCCGTTTATGGTTCTCGACTCGCTCGAAGCTATCGACTCCGAGCGTATCGCACACCTCGTCGACTACCTCTCGAAATATCCGACGTATCTCGTCGTCGCACTGCTTCCGGAAGACGCCGCGGCCCTCGACGACGACTATCGGTATCTGTCCCCGCCCTGGTGATGTCGCTCGAACGGGCTTCGAGGCCCTGTCTCAGTTCCTCGGAATCATCTCTCCGTGACAGAGATGTCGACCGGACGCTCACTGCTAAGTCCCCGTGCTCCCTCGGCAGAAGTATAAAATTTAGATATATTATCTAAATATTATGTTTTAGAAGTATAACGGCCAATCGAGTGGGCGGAATCCAGCATCAGAAATCCCTAAATTGCGCACTCAAGCATCTATAGCTCTTTTCACAGCTTGCTCCGATGAAGGATGGTCAAATTTATTAATAATTTTGAATTTGGGGCCAATATAGTATCTATATTTTTCGGAATAGGTAAAATAATTGTCGTACTATAATATTTTGGACGAAAAGTAGACTCAGTTCTCCGCTTATATATTTATATGTTGTATATGATATAACTAATTTGTATCTCTACTTCTGATATTTAATTGAGCCATCCTGTTCCCAATCGCATGTGAGACCGGGTTGCTCCACGTTGACCCTCCCACGGTGGGAGTGTTCAGATTAGCTGATTCCATGCGAAGGCAAACGCTTGCAACCAATTTTCGGCGATACTCGGTTCGACGTGACTAAACGTATTTGAAAACTGGTGTGTTCGTCGTTTTAGTTCTCTAAATACACGTTCGACGGCATTCCGATTCCCATGTGTGACATGCTGGAATCGGAGCCCGAGGCGATGGCAGGCCGCCTGCAACCAGGGTGCGCCGTCGACGAGAAAGGTCGCGTCGTCAACGAGATGTTTCTCGCGGAGTTCGGAGAGAAATATCTCGGTCAACGCCTGTGTTCTCGTCGAAAATAGCCGTACATGGAGCAGGCGATTGGTGTCGGGATCGACCGCGGCGGACAGCCAATATCGCTCGTCATTGAGTTGGATCACGGTTTCATCGACCGCAACGTGATCCGGATTGGCACCATCTGTGGGCTGTAAATCGGCCTTCTGCACCCAATTGTGAACAGTGGATCGACAGCGCTTGACACCCAAACTATCAAGAATTGAGACGGTATTCGAAAGTGATAGACCAGCCAAATGGAGTCGAATACCAAGCTTCATCGCCGGCTCGGGTGTCGCCTCTCGTTCCACAAATCCTAACTCAAAGCTGTCGCTATCACCGATGAGGCGGTCGATTTCGAGCATTGACCACTCAAAAATCGCACCGCCTCATCCTTCATCCTTATCTGAACACCGCCCCTCCCACGAACCGTATATTTATTCGTTTGACCGACGAACGGACGGTATATGTCCCCAGACGCCCGTGATTACAAGGTCGGGAGAGTTCTGGACCGATACTCTCTCGACGTCGCTCCGGAGGATTTGGTCGAACGATGGACCGGGGCGGGCAGGGAACGGACTAGTCTCCGCGAACTGGCCGACGAGATGAACAAGCGTGTGCTCAGATCGGCTCTGCTTGAGGCCGATCTCACCACCCACGACCAAGAGATAGAGGACACGTATCGGATACTAACCGACGACGACGTGAGCAACGGGATCAGGCTCCAAGAACGCCGAAAGTTGGAGCGCAATGGTGTGGATATCGATCAAGTCGAGACGGATCTCATAACATACCAAGCGATATACAATTTCCTCACGGAGTGCTATGGCGCGACGTACGAGGGGCCGTCCGACGAGGAACGAATCTCTTCGGATATCGAACGAATCGAACGCTTGATGTCCCGGCTACAGGCGGTCACAGAGAGTGATTTGGACCGACTCGAAACGACCGACCGCATCACCGTCGGTGAGTATCGGGTGTTCGTGGATGTCCAAGTGTACTGCCGGGACTGCGACTCTCAGCACTCGATCAATGAGTTACTGACGAGCGGTGGATGTCAGTGTTCGTGATGTACCCCCGAGTTAGCCGACTGCGGGTGGATACTCCGCCAGTTGAGTAGCGCCTTCGCGATGGCGAAGCCAAGAGCGAATATCGCCCCTGCGATCACGATGAGGTAGTAATCTCCTGCATAGGCTTGCCACAGCACCAGCACGATGAGACAGAGTCCGATGACGTAGAAGACCGGATGTCGCTGGAACGAACGTTCGGCGTGTGGATGAGTGATCCGGAGCTTGAGGACGAGTACGAAGACCCACGCGTACGTGAGCAACCAGACGATGGTTGCGATTCGGATCAACAACACCACGTCGGTCGAAATCAGGGGCGGCACCAGAAACACCGCTCCGGTAGCGAGGGTTGCGGGCCAGGGAGAGACGAACCGAGGATGGATCCACGCGAACGGTTTCGGCCAGGCACCCTCCCGTGCCATCGAATACAGGATTCGAGGAATCGCGGCGTAGGCGATCAGTAGGCTTCCGATAGTTGCCGCGAAGGACGCAAGCCCCGCGAGGAGGCGACCCGTCGGGCCGAACAGGGCTGCAGCGATCTCGATCTGTGGTGCGTTTCCGAGGTACATCTCGCTGTGCACTGCCGGACTGTAGGTCATGATGATACCGCTTCCCATGGTCAGTGCCATCACCAGAATCGTACAGCCGCCGATGATCATACCGCGTGGGATGTTATTTTTCGCGTCCTTGACCTCGTTTACCAGCGGTGTTGCGAACTCTAACCCGATAAACGCCCAGATACCGAGCGGTAACGCTGCAACCATCCCTTCAAGTCGATACTCCGACGGCTGTAGTAGTACCGCCGGATCGCCCACTTGATTCAGCAGATTGAATCCGCTGAACGCTGCGACACCCATCGCCATGCGGATGCTGACCATACAGACGACCAGCAGGGTCGCCGTCGTGATGGTGAGTCGGATCCCCAGCATATTGATACCCATCGCCAACAGGTTGAGCGCGATGATCCACAGAGTGACTGACCCGAGGCCCGTTGTTTGTACCATCGCGTGTGCACCCGCGGCTGTTTCGGACCCCCACACGAGTCCGAAGATGAGCCAGTACGTCGTCCCCATCCCCGTTGCCAGGAGGAACGCTTTCTGTTTTCCGGAGTCGGCGTAGCCACGGCGAGTGAAATCGAATATCTGTCCAGTCTCCGGAAAGATGGTCAGGAGCTCCGAGTACGAAAAAACGACGAGGATGTTGAGTACGAATCCGAACAGCAGCGTCACCAGATATCCGGGGCCTGCAATCCCGTACCCGTTGAAATCGCCGGAGAACGTACTCGAAGCGACGACGAGACCGATCGAAGCCGTCGCCGCACCCCACCAACCGATCCGTCCGACGAGTTTTCCGTCGGTTTCCTCCCTGTTCTTCCGTGCCATTATCTGGATATAACTCCCATACTACCGCACAAATATATTTGTTGGGGTGGCCTGATTTTTTAGTATTTGGAAAAAAACTGGAAGATATTCGGGTGATATTTAGTACCCCTACTAGCCGACCGATGACAGGGGTTCGTATCGTCTCCGCCATCCCTCGACTGATGCATGGCAACAATCGACAAATCAAGGGATAACGGCTGTACGGTTGTTATCTAAATCCCTCAATCCGGATAGAATAACAGATGTACCTTCGTTATTATATCGAGCCGAATTTCATATAAATTTACAAGTGAATCGCGGGGCCATCGTTATTTTCTCTCCGAGGAGATGTGATAGAATAATGGATGTATGTATGTTATTCTCGGCGACTATCGTGGGGTCATGGCGCTACTGGATGTTGTGTTCTAGCACGAGTTATGGGCGTGTTCGCTCATCCGGTGGTGATGAACGGCGGCAGATCTGCCCCTCGAACTCTCCGTCTTCGAGGATCCGATTTGGCTACCGGTCGAGCGATCAGAATCGGTTTCCATCGAGATGCTGTTCAGAGACAGGCTCTGAAACGGGCGATATCGGTCGTTGGAGGAATTGTTGAGTCGAGTGTTGCCTCGTACCATGGCATTTTTCCCCAAGGTTTTAGTGACCGTGGAATTCCATGAGAGTTGGCGTCCAAGTGGACTGCCTAGGAGAGATAGAGTCAGAGGGACGGTGTACCGGCGCAGAGAGGCGCTCATGACAGAGCGGAAAAAACAACAAATCGAAATAACACGCACGCTCATGGATTCGCTAACGATCCCACTGCAAGCAGAACTCGGGAGTACAGAACTCGCTATCAACCTCATCTGGGTGATGATGTGCACTTTCCTGGTGTTCATCATGCACGCAGGGTTCGCGATGTTGGAATCGGGGCAGGTCCGATCCAAGAACGTCGTGAACCAGCTCACCAAGAACATCGTGACGTGGGCGGGCGGCTTCACGTTGTATTTCCTGATTGGCCACGCAATTATCCCCGTGACTGCCGCTATCGCAACGTCTGAACCAATGCCGACACTCGCCGAGGCGTTCTACTACTGGAACGGAGCTGGTGTCGGATTCTCCGGAACAGGTGCTTCTGGCGGCCTAACCTCAACGATGTCCGATTGGATATATATCGTGTTCAACGGGGCCTTCGCGGCGACCACCGCTTCGATTGTGAGCGGGACCGTCGCCGGCCGGATGAACATCCACGGATATGCGATCCTCGGGACGATCCTCGCTGGAGTCGTCTTCCCAATCACCTTTGGCCTTCACTTCGCCGGCGGCTTCGTCTCGACACTTCCGGCTGGAGGACTCAACGACTTCGCTGGCGGTATCGTCGTTCACATGACGGGTGGTGTCGCTGCACTGACCGCCGCCTACCTCGTCGGCCCACGTATCGAAAAGTACCGGGATGATGGAACGGCACGGAAACTGCCTGGCCATTCACCAGCGTTCACCGTGTTCGGCACACTCATCCTGGCCTTCGGCTGGTTCGGCTTCAACAATGGCATGGCATCTTTCGTATTCGACTTCGGCACGACCGGTCAGACGTTCGCTACGCAGTGGCAAGACATCCCACGGGTCATGACGAACACGATTCTCGTGATGGGTGCAGGGGCGATCGGCGCAACTATAGCCAGCGTCTATCGCGATGGAGAGATCAAGTTACTCGAATCGACCAACGGATGGCTTGCTGGTCTGGTGGCCGTCTGCCCAATCGCGTTAGGTGCGACGTGGTTCGGCACGCTTGGTGTCGGCCTCCTTGCCGGCTTCCAGCTTCCGTTCGTCTCGTCATACCTTGAGAATAAAGGTATCGACGACGTGGTGGACGCAATCCCGGTCCACGGAACTGCTGCGTTCCTAGGAGGGGCTGCGTATCCCTTCGTGACGACAACTAGTGAGTTCCTATCACCGTGGTCCCTGTTCAGCCAGATCGTCGGTATGTCTATCATCGGTATCGTCACGGCGCTGATTACCGCGGCCACAATCTTCGCCATCAGGGGTGTGGGCCTCGAGCGCGCCTCTCGTGAAGGCGAACTCGGCGGCCTTGACGAACACGAGCACTCGATGGTGGCGTACCCGCAGTTCGCTCCTCTCGACGACAGCACGACCACGGCCGAGGGGTCGACCGTCGACGACGACTAATCTCTGCTGCTCGCTGTCCCCGTCTTTCCCTTTGCTCTCGGCTCTGGCACTGGTGTGTGTTCGAATGTACCGAACGCAGGTGAGTGTTCGTTCCGTCCCCGGACGCGTTGCCGCCGGCGCGCCGAGTGACCTCGCTCTGTCCGTCGACCTACCGCCAACCAAACGCTACGACTCGGACGTCGCCGAATGTTCGACGATGCCGCGAGCACCGGCGATGAACAACGCTCCGCCAGCCACGGACACGACGACAGCACGGATGGTGTCAGGCAGGCTCCCCGTCAGTACGCCGAGCGCTCCGGTCACGATGAGGATGCTCTGGATGCCCACAACGCGTGCGAGCGCCATTCGTGGGGATGCGTCGAACTCTCCGGCGTAGACCACCGCGATTTCGAACGCCGCGTGTGCCGTGAGTGCTATCGCTCCGATGACGCCGACAGCAGTTCCCGAGAGATATGCAGCAGCTAGGGCGAACCCCTCGGCTGCCCGATGAACGCCCACGCCACCGGTCGCGACGGTGAGGATCGGGTTTGCGCCTCGACGGTGAGTCATCACCATCGCGGTTCCGGCGAGGGTACTCCCGACGAGCGTCCCCACCATTCCCGATGTCGACAGGTCGACGAGTGAAGGGACGACGAGCGTCAGTCCGAGCAGCAACACCAGCGCGTGGACTCCCTGTTGCAGCCGGTTGGACCACTGTGATAGAAGTTGCCGCCCGAGTCGAGCTAACGCGACGCCCCCGGCCAACCCCCCGACTGCCGAGGCGACGAGGAGCGGCCAGAACGGAACACCAGTTTCCGCGCCGCCACTGGTGTGGGCGGCAACGGGCACTGTGTACGCGGAGACAGCCGTACAGACACTCAGTAGTGTGTGTCGGCACACACGGTGTCCGGGTCGGTGGTCGTCGGTCACACGAGCCGGCAGTTTATCGAATTGGAATATATATGTTTGGGTCACTCTCCCACGGTGGATTGCCGAATGCACCCCGACCATCTGTCTGTGGTCGGGAAGCGGGTCAGCGCTTCAACCGGAGACGAGATGCCGGTCTACAGCGATGATATATAACCCTCTCCAGAATCCCTCCCCCAAACTTTAAGTGGAGTGGTGTAATTTGCCAAGGCGAGGCATGGCACAAGCTAACGCTCCGGAGGTCGAGCATCCGCTTGACCCCCTGACGGCCAGAGAAATCGAACTGACAACAGACATCCTGCAAGACAAGGACGAAATCGACGGCGATTTCGGCTTCTTCAGCTACCAGCCCGTCGAACCGTCCAAGGAAGAATTGGCGGACCGAGACGACGGCAGTGTGGTAGAACGCGAAGTGAAGGCAGTCCTGCGGAACTTCGAGGAGCGGGAGACGTACGAAGCGGTCATCTCGTTGGTCGACGAAGCGGTCACCACCTGGAATCATCTGCCGGGTGCGATCCCGCATATTCCCGGTAAAGACGTCCGGGAAGCCGAAGAGGCAATCATCGAAGACGAAGCGTTCCGCGACGCGGCCCGCAAGCGGGGCGTCGAAAACTTCGAGTACGTAATCGTCGACCCATGGCCGGTCAACGCCAGTGAGTTCGTCCCCGACGGGTTGGAGGGGAAACGACTCGCGCGAGGACTGGCCTGGGTTGGCCGTGACGAGAAGGACAACGCGTATTCCCGGCCACTCGAAGGGATTCACGCCTTTATCGACCTCGACACCATGGAGGTTCTCGAGGTCGTCGACAACGGCGTCGTCGACGAGGAGAGTCCGCTTCCGCCCGAGCGTGCCGACTTCAGGGCGGATCAGCTCGATACCCGAGACGACTTGGAACACCTCGACGTCGTCCAGCCCGATGGTGTGAGTTGGGAGGTCGACGGTCGGGAAGTCGAGTGGCAGAACTGGTCGTTCCGCGTCGGATGGACCGACCGCGAGGGACTCGTTCTGCACGACGTTTCGTACGACGACGGCGAGGAGGACCGCAAAATTCTCCACCGCGCCGCAGCGTCGGCGATGTCCGTCCCGTACGGCGATGTCGACCCCAACCATAACTGGAAGAACGCACTCGACATCGGCGAGTTCAACATCGGTCGGATGGTGAACTCACTCTCCGAAGGCTGTGACTGCCTCGGCGTCATGCACTACTTCGACGCCGTCACCAACGACCGCGACGGCAACGTGTTGGAGATTCCCAACGCAATCTGCATGCACGAAGAGGACGACGGACTGCTGTGGAAACACACCGAAGTCCGGAAAGAGAACACGGAAGTCCGCCGTCGCCGTCGGCTGGTCGTCTCTCAGATCGCGACCGTCTACAACTACGACTATGCGTTCTACTACTACTTCTACGAAGACGGCCGAATCGAGGCCGAGATGCGGCTGACGGGTATCGACTCGAACGGCGTCGTCCCACAGGGCACGTCAGCCGAAGACACGGATGGCTTCTACGAAGTAACTGCCCCGCAGATCAAAACGTCGCTGCACCAGCACCACTTCAACTTCCGTCTCGACTTCGACATCGACGGCGAGGAGAACTCCGTCTACGAGGTCCACAACGAGCCGGTCGACGAAACAGCCTGGACTCACGAGGACTCCAACAACCCCGCCGGTCAAGGGTGGTATATGGAGGAAACACAGCTCGAAACCGAGCAGGAGGCTCGGATGGACATCGACCCGATCAACGGCCGGTACTGGCGGATCACCAACCCCAACGAGACGAACTCGTACGGCTATAACACGGGGTACAAGCTCCACCCTGGCGAGAACGTCGCGTCACCGATGCAGCCCGGATCCCCGACCATGCAACGCGCCGGATTCATCGACAATAACTTCTGGGTGACGCAGTTCGATGAGGACGAAATGTACGCAGACGGCGAGTATCCGACCCAGAACGACAGTCCTGACGGACTCCGTGAGTGGACCATGGAGGATCGAGACATCGCTGAGGAGGACCTCGTCGTGTGGTACACGCTGGGCGTCAATCACCGCACTCGACCGGAAGACTGGCCGGTTCTTCCCGTCGAAATCGGCAGCTTCGAACTCGCTCCCGAAGGGTTCTTCGACGAGAATCCGGCAATCGACGTCGCGCCGGAACCGGCTGCCTGCGACTCCGCTGCCTGCGACTCCGACTCCGAACCCGCGAGTGGCGATGACTAACCCGTTCGCCTGATCACCACGCTCCGACCCGACATGCCCGGTGCATCCGTCGAGTGCGTTCCGTCTCCCCTGGTGTAATCCGACGGATGCATTTCGGTCGAGGACGGTGGGGGGATAGCCACCGTTAATATTTCTAAGCCGATATTTTTCGTGAAGTATCTTATTTCAGTCATTATAACTAACCTCTGATTATTATATTACTTAATTATTAGCTTTGAATAATATCTTTTTCTCGATATAGGACCTCATATATACACTTTATAATAGAATATAAGAAAATATGAAATTCTGAAGTTGCCCGGTTTATTTTTAGAACATTCTCATTATGTGTTTTTATTTTACTCATGTGCGAGTCAAGAGTTACTGGTCCTTCGACAGCGCACTCACACTCGCAGACGGTGTCTGGTAGTGTTCAGATTAGCTGATTCCATGCGAAGGCGAACGCTCGAAGCCAATTTTCGACGGTGTCTGCTTCGGCGTGGCTAAAACAGTTTGAGAATTGGTTTGTTCGACGTTTTAGTTCTCAGAAGACACGTTCAACGCTGTTCCGATTATGTTTTTCGTATCTGTAATCGAGGCCGTGTCGATGGAGTGCCGCTTGCAGCCACGGTGCAGAATCGGCGAGAAAGAGCGCATCATCGATGAGATGTTTCTCGCGAAGTTCAGCAAGAAACATCTCGGTTATTGCTTGGTTTCTCGTCGGAGAGAGCTTCACGTGCAGCAAGCGGTTCGCTTTGGGATCGACTGCGGCGTACAGCCAGAACCGTTCGTCATTGATCTGGATCACAGTTTCGTCAACCGCAACGTGATCCGGATCGGCATCATCTGCGGGCTGTAAATCGGCCTTCTGCACCCAGTTGTGCACGGTAGAGCAACAGCGCTGGACACCCAAACTATCAAGAATTGAGATGGTATTCGAAAGTGATAGACCAGCCAAATGGAGTCGAATACCAAGCTTCATCGCTGACTCGGGTGTCGCCTCTCGCTCCACAAATTCTAACTCGAAGCGGTCGCTATCACCGTTGAGGCGGTCGGTTTCGAGCATAGACACTCAAAAATCGCACCGCCTCATCCTTCATCCTTATCTGAACCCCGCCGTGTCTCCTCGTGTTTAGTTTGGAGCATTGTGCCAGCGAGCGAACTCTGCAACCAGTTTTCAGCTGTTTCTGGTTCGACGTGGCTGAAACAGTTTGAAAACAAAGAGGTTCGTCGTTTTACCTCTCTAAATATACGTTCGATAGCATTCCGATTTCCGTGGCGTTCTGTCCGAAATCGGAGCCCTGCTCGGTGGAGTGCGGCTTGGAGATGTTTGGCGTCATCGACGAGAAACATGGCGGATTCGACATCGTGTTTCTCCCGCAGTTCGTTGAGAAACAATTCAGTGAGAGCGGTTGTAGTGGTCGAAAACAGACGTAGATGGAGTAATTCGTTCGTCTGTGGATTCGCGGCGGCGTACAGCCAGAACTGCTGGTCGTTGATTCGAATCACGGTTTCGTCAACCGCAACCTGATTCGGAGCCTTCCCGCTGACCGGCTGTAGATCGGCCTTCTGTACCCAATCGTGAACCGCTTTTCGAGAGCGTCGACACCCAAACTATCAAGAGCAGAGGTGGTATTCGAAAGTGATAGTCCGGCCAGATGCATCTGAATACCGAGCTTCACTGCCGGCTCGGGTGTCCGCTCTCGCTCCACAAAATCCAAATCGATCCAGTCGCTATTCCCGCTGAGGCGTGTGATTTCTGCCATAGACCAGCACAAAATCATCACGCCTCACTTTTCACGCTTAACTAAACACGAAGCCGTGTCTCGGGCGAACCCTTTTGCCGACCACACCCTAACGCGGTGCCATGGACCCCGTCACACTCCAGGCCGGCCTCCCGATCGGATCGCTGTTCGTCGGCGTCCTCGTCCTGATTCTGGCCATCGTCACCGTCTACCAGATGGTCGAGATCGTCGACGCCTACGAGAAGAAGGCGCTCACCGTCTTCGGCGAGTACCGACGGCTGCTCGAACCGGGCATCACGTTCGTCCCGCCCTTCGTCTCCCGAACGTACGCGTTCGACATGCGGACCCAGACCCTCGACGTGCCGCGTCAGGAGGCGATCACCCGCGACAACTCGCCGGTCACCGCCGACGCCGTCGTCTACATCAAAGTGATGGACGCGAAGAAGGCGTTCCTCGAAGTTGACAACTACAAGATGGCGGTGTCGAACCTCGCCCAGACGACGCTACGGGCCGTCCTCGGCGACATGGAACTCGACGACACGCTCAACAAGCGCCAGGAGATCAACGCCCGAATCCGGAAGGAGCTCGACGAACCCACCGACGAGTGGGGCGTCCGCGTCGAATCGGTCGAGGTCCGCGAGGTCAACCCCTCGCAGGACGTTCAGCAGGCGATGGAGCAACAGACCTCCGCGGAGCGCCGCCGGCGCGCCATGATCCTCGAAGCGCAGGGTGAACGGCGGAGCGCCGTCGAGACCGCTCAGGGGGAGAAGCAGTCGAACATCATCCGCGCGCAGGGGGAGAAACAGAGCCAGATCCTCGAAGCGCAGGGTGACGCGATCTCGACGGTGCTGCGCGCGAAATCCGCCGAATCGATGGGCGAACGCGCTGTCATCGAGCGCGGGATGGAGGCGCTCGAACACATCGGCGAGGGCGAGTCGACGACCTTCGTCCTGCCGCAGGAACTCACGTCGCTGCTCGGGCGGTACGGCAAGCAGTTGACCGGGAGCGACGTGCAGGAGGAGACGGAAGGCCTCGAATCCCTGGAGTTCGACGCGGAGACACGCGAACTCATCGGTCTCGACGACATCGAGGAGATCCTCGGTCAGATCGACGAGGCCGCGGAGATGGACGTCGAGGAGCTCGAACAGGAGGCCGAAGCGATCAAGACCGGCGGGACGGCCGACATCAAAAGTCCCGACGAAGTGATCGACGACGCCGACGAGAAGGAGTTCGTCGGCGGCGACACCGAACCCGAGACCGAGTCCGAATCCGAGTAATCGCCGCGATCCTCGCTTTTCACGACGTGTACCCATACCAGACGACCAGCCCGCCGAACAGGCCGAACATCACTCCGGCGTAGAGCGCGATCAGCCGACCGTCGCCCGGCGGGAGCACGATCCACAGGACCGGACCGATCGCGAGTAGCCCGAGCCCGAACGCGAGGACGATCAGTCGTTCCAGTGGGCGGAGCGGTTCTCTCTCGTCGGCTGCCGAGGACGCCGGTCGGTCCACCAGGTCCGCGACCATCGACGCCCGATCCGCCGGAACGACGACGAGTCGCGGGGCAGTCGGCGCGCCGCGGCGATACGAGAGCCAGCAGACGGCGAACGGTCCGACGGTGATCGTTCGGTGTCCGCGAACCGCGCCGAGGGGGATCTCCGTGCCGTCGACGACGAGCGTCCCGGTCTCCGGGTCGGCGTGCCCGGCCGTGGGGAAATGCGCCGCGACGACGGTCGGCACCCAGCTCGCGACGAACAGCGCTATGGGGGCGCCCGGATGCAGTCGGGCGCTTCCCAGGAGAACGGCCGCACTCAGTACGCTTCCGACCGCGAGCCAGCGGGGCGCGTATCGCTCCCGGAGCGTTTCACCGACCGCCGTCGCGAGGAGTGCCGGGACGTATCGCTGGATCAGGAGCCCGAGTATCGCGACCATGGCGACGCCGAGCGCCCGGGCGGTGTGTCCGGTCCAGAGCGCATCGGCGACGAGCCACCCCACCAGGGCGAGGGCGAGTACCGCCACACCACCCAGCAGACACGGGAAGGCGTACGCGAGCCGCCGGAGGAGCGCCGACTCATCGATGTCGAGACGCCAGCTATCCGCCGGGCTCGCGTGGGCCGTCTCGCGCCCGTCGCCCTCGTCAGGTCGCGGACTCATCGCTCCCGATACCGCGTCTCCCATCTCGGTATCGCCCGCCGATACAGCGCGACGCCGACGCCGCTGAGACCCATTCCCGCGACGGCGAGCGCGACGAGTAGCGGCGTGGCGACGGGGGCGAGCGCGAACCCCACGACCAGAATCGGGACCAGCGGGACGATCATCGCGACGCCGAAGGCCGCGAACAGCGCCGTATCGAAGAGGAACTCGTTCGGCGAGAGGCCGGTGAGATACACGGTGGTTCCGAAGATGTAGCAGGCCACGCCGACGAGGAGGATGCCCCCCACGAGCGCTTCTAGCGGGCGCGTCCCGTGCCAGCCGAGCGCGAGCGCGTAGAACCCGATTCCGACGGCGGGGCCCAACAGGAGGAACGCGCGGAACTTCGCGGTCAGAATCTCCTCGACGGACAGCGGGTGGACGAGATACGCGTCGACATCGTCGGACTGGGTGAGCCAGTTGTAGGTGGTAAAGCCGGAGAGGCCGAGGATCGTCCCGAACGACACGCCGACGGACGGCGCGACGCCCGTGATCCGGCCGGCGAGGTTGAGCAGCCCCGCCGTGACGCCGAGGAGGACGCCGGCCGAAAAGAGGACCTTCCCGAACCCGCCCGCGCTCCGGTGAACGTCGAGGAGCGTCTTCGTCGCCACTGGATCGCCGATCCGACGCCACCACCGCCGGAAGGCGGGGGCAACGGTGCGTGCTGGACGGCGCGCCGTCGGATCGAACGAGACGACGGCGAGCGCGAGTACCGCGAGGACGACGGTCGTCGCGGCGCCGATTCGCGGCAGGGTCGGCTCGAGAAACGCACCGTACGGCGTGTCGGCCACGATGTCGACTTCCGCTGCCCACAGCGCGCCGGCCGGGACGAGAATCGCGACGAGGAGGGCGACCCCCGGAACACCCCGTCTGACGATGCCGAGACCAGTGATCGTTGCGCCCATGCCGAGAACGAACGTCAGCGTCAGGGTCATCCAGAGCAGGAATGGGGTTTCGAATCCAGCGCTTCCGGTCACGCCGGCGACGGCCGCCGTCGCGCCGAGGCTGATCGGCACCAGAAAGAGCGCCGCGTAGTAGACGACGTCCTTGGCGACGAAGACGCCGAACAACTGTCGGTGAGACAGGGGCAGTGTCCGAGCAGCCCCGATCAGCAGCGTCACGTCGCCGAGGAGGCGCTGGAGGGCATCCCGTCCGACGAGGCCGAGCGTCCCCGTATGGATCCCGAAGACGAGCGCGAGGGCGTGGAGGCCGGCGAACACGGTCGTCGGGGCGGTACCGGTCGTGACGAGCGCCCACGTCGCTCCGGCGGCAATCAACGCGACCACGACGGGGAACGACGCGAAGTGGCTTCCCTGGAAGAGGCGGCCGTAGAGGCGCCACTCTTCGCGGACCATCTCGACGAAGACGCGGCGGGTTCGGCCGTCAGCCATGCAGCGCTCCGTCCCCCTCGACGGTCGCATCCACCCGATCCAGAAACACGTCGAGCAGAGTGTCGTTTTCCGGAAGGTCTCCGGGCCGAACGTCCGCAACGAGGTCGCCGCCGTACATGATACCGACGCGCGAACACAGTTCGGCCGCGACGTCCACGTCGTGGGTGGTGATGATCACCGTGTTGCCGGCGTCCCGATACGCTCGCAGGAACTGCTTGACTCGCTCCTGGACGATGGGGTCGAGATTGGCCAGGGGTTCGTCGATACAGACGGCGTCGGGTTCGTGGAAGAACGCGCCGGCGAGCATCACCTTCTGCTGTTGCCCTCGCGACAGATCCGCCGACAGCGTGTCGAGTTGCTCCAGCAGGCCGAGTCGCTGTGCCCACGTCTCGATCCTGTCGTCCACCTGTTCGTCGGGTAACTGCCGCACCGCGCCGACGAAGTCGAAATACTCCCGCGGCGTCATGAAACTCGGCGGCGACTCCTTCTCCGGGAGGATCCCCACCTGCTCGCGGACGGCCACCGGCCGGTCGACCGGATCGATACCGAGCACCGAAACGCGACCGCTGTCCGGCGTGAGCTGCCCGGTGAGCATCTCGATGACCGTGGTCTTTCCCGCCCCGTTCGGGCCGAGTAAGCCGAATAGTTCGCCAGCCTCGACGGAGAGCGAGACGCCGTCGACGGCGGTGACCGCTCCGTAGGTCTTGCGGAGGGAGTCGAGTTGGATCGCTGGCACTGGTGACCGACTACAGGGCCACACGTATAGATGGTTGTGGCGGCGACGGCCCGGACCCGCACGATCCGGGTGGGGACCGTTCGTAGATCCAACAGGGGCGCGCCGAGAGCCGAACCGTTATGAGTCGCAGTTTCCGAGTACGCTCGTGGAACTCTCCGCTGTCGACCTTTCACCGGTCCCCGCCGACGGCACCGCGACCGACGCGTACGCGAACACGGTCGAGACCGCCCAGCAGGCCGAACGGCTCGGCTACACCCGGTTCTGGGTGGCCGAACACCACGGCCGGGCGAACACGCTCGCTGGCACGACACCCGAAGTCCTGCTCGGCCATCTCGCCGCCGAAACCGACGCGATCCGACTCGGCTCCGGCGCCGTGTTGCTCAACCACTACAGCCCGTTCAAGGTCGCCGAACAGTTCGGCGCCCTGGACGCGCTTGCCCCCGGCCGGATCGACGCCGGTCTCGGGCGGGCGAACGGCTCGCCCGCCGTCGACCGCGCGCTCGGCACGACGCGTCGCGTCCCAAACCCGGACGAGGATCACGCCGAGAAGCTCGAAGCCGTCGTCAACCACCTCTACGACGACTACCCCGACGAACACGCCTACAGCGAGTTAGAGATTCCGCGCTCGGGGGCGGCGCCCCCGGTCCCGTGGGCGCTCGGATCGAGTCCGTCGAGCGCGGCCATCGCGGGCAAACTCGGCCTGCGCTACTGCGTCGCGGCGTTCATCCGCCCGCAGTTCGCGACGCGCGCGCTCGACACCTACCGCGAGCAGTTCCAGTCGTCGCGGCTCGCGGGCGGCATCGACGAGCCACAGGGCGTGGTCGCGCTGAACGCCGTCTGTGCGCCGACCGATCAGGAGGCGGCGCGGCGTCGGGCGGTGGCCGAAGCGACGTACAAACGCATGGAACGCGGCAACTTCGGCCGCCCCGACTCCGTCGAGGCGGCCGTCGACGAACTCGGTGGGATCCCCGAGCCGACGCCCGCGACGCTCGACGCCGACGAGTGGCCGCGGGCGATCTCCGGCAGCCCCGACACGCTCGCCGATCTGCTCGCGCAGCTCGCGGATCGGGTGGGCGTCGACGAAGTGATGATCCAACACACCCACGCCGACCACGACCACGCGCTCCAGTCGCACGAACTCCTGGCCGACGCGGTCGGTCTCGACCCCCGATAATCGGGCCGAACGCGACCGTTGTCGATACCCCGATTTGGCGACAGACGATACCCTTTTGCCAACACGCGGCGACTACCCAAACGAGATGCCGAACGGGGAACGGGATCGGGGCGTGGACGCCGACAAGCGGGCGACGCTGCGTCGCTTCGCTGCTTTAGGCGCGGCCACGCCCCTCGCGGGCCTCGCCGGCGACGCACGAGCGGAGACCGAGGGGAACGACGCCCGGGACGCCATCCTCGGCTACGTGGGCGCGACGCCCGGCGCGCATTTCTCGAAACTCCGCGACGACCTGAAACTCGGCACCGGCGAGACCCAACACCACCTCCGCCGTCTCCTCGACGACGGCGCGCTGGTGTCCCGGCGCGACGGCGACTACCGGCGCTTTTTCCTCGCCGACCGCTTCTCGACGTTCGAGCAGGTGGCGCTCGGCTACCTGCGCCGCGAGACGCCGCGGGGTCTGTTGTTGACGCTGCTTCGGCACCCCGATGCGACGGGGAGCGACATCGCAAGTGCCCTCGACGTCTCCCGCGCGACGGTGAGCACGGCGGCCTCCCAACTCGCCGACGCCGGGCTCCTCGCCCGGGAGGACGGCTACACGGTCGTCCGCGCCGAAACGGTCATCACGCTGCTGGTGCGGTACGCCGACTCCTTCGACGACGAGGTGGTGGCGTTCGCCGCCGACGCGTCCGAGTTCATCCAGTACGATCCGTGACCGGGCCGTATCAGGCGTCGACTTTCCAGGTCGTCCCCGAGGAGTAACCCCACTTCTCCACGTCGATGTCGAACTCCCCCGTCCGAATCGCGGTCATGTTCGCGCCGACCTCCTTCGCCGTCAGACCGAGTTCCGCCGCGATGAGCCGCGATTTGAAATACGTCTTGGTGGCGGCGTGCTCCCGGAGGTAGGCGAGGATCCGGCGCTGTTTCTCGTTCAGGTCGCTGCTGGCGGCAGTCGTGCTCATACCTCGTTCGAGGTCCGAGTCGGTAATAGGGCGTTTGGTACGTGTGGTTAACACGCTCCCGTCCCTCGATTTCACCCGAACAGGCCTCCGTCACGCGCTCCGCACGGCGGGCACGCGGTACGGTCGCCTAACCGCTTGACGGTCGATACACGTGGCCGTGCGAGCGCCCATCGGCGGTGCGTCGTAGAAAGCGACCGTTCTATCCCGAAACGAAGGTTCTTATTAGCTTCCCGGATATGCGATGGTATGGGTCTGTTCGATCGACTGCGCGGCGAGGACCATCCGCGCGTCGCGTTCGTCGGCATCGACGGGGTGCCTTTTAGTCTACTCGATGATCACCCCGAGGAGTTCCCGAACTTCGCGGCGCTCGCCGACGAGGGGAGTGCAGGGGCCATCGACAGCATCGTTCCGCCGGAGTCGAGCGCCTGTTGGCCGTCGCTCACGACGGGCGTCAACCCCGGCGAGACCGGCGTCTACGGCTTCCAGGACCGCGAAGCGGGATCGTACGACACGTACGTTCCCATGGGACAAGATGTCCAGGCACCACGCATCTGGGACCGCCTCGACGACGCCGAGCGCGCGTCGACGGTGATGAACGTCCCCGTCACGTTCCCGCCACAGCGGAACGTTCAGCGGATGGTGTCGGGCTTTCTCTCGCCGGGTGTCGATAAGGCCGCCTACCCCGACGACCTCCGCGACTATCTCCAGTCCATCGACTACGCCATCGACGTCAACGCCAAACTGGGGCACAAGGAGGACAAAACCGAGTTCATCGAGGACGCCCACGAGACCATCGACACGCGCTTCGAGGCCTTCTCGAAGTATCTCGAACAGGACGACTGGGACCTGTTTTTCGGCGTCTTCATGACCACCGACCGGGTCAACCACTTCCTGTTCAAGGACTACGAGCGCGGCGGCCCGAACAAGGAGGCATTCATGGAGTTCTACCGGAAGGTCGACGACTACATCGGCCAGATTCGGGAGATGCTCGACGACGACGTGACACTCGTCGTCGCCAGCGACCACGGGTTCACTTCCCTCGATTACGAGGTTCACTTCAACGCGTGGCTACAGGAGGAGGGGTGGCTCTCCTTCGAAGACGAGGACCACGACGACCTCACCGACATCGCGGAGGAGTCGAAGGCCTACTCGCTCATCCCCGGCCGGTTCTACATCAACCTGGAGGGGCGCGAACCCCGCGGCTCGGTCCCCGAGGCCGAGTACGACGCGACGCGTGACGAACTCAAGGCCAAACTCGAAGCGCTGGAGGGGCCGGACGGCAACCCGGTGTGTGAGCGCGTCGTCGAGAAGGAAGACGCCTTCCGCGGCGAACACGACGGTATCGCGCCCGACCTCGTCGCCATCCCGAACCACGGCTTCGACCTCAAATCCGGATTCAAGGGCCACGAGAAGGTGTTCGATGTCGGCCCCCGCAACGGGATGCACAGTTTCGACAACGCCACGCTCTACGTCGACGATCCCGCGGCCTCGATCACCGACGCGGACCTGTTCGACATCGCACCGACGATCCTCGACCTGATGGACGTCGACTACGGCCGCACCGACTTCGACGGCGGCAGTCTGCTCACGTCGAAGTAGGCGTCACAGTAGCCCGTCGATCCGGTCGTCCTGCAGCGTCGTTCCCTCGTTTTCCTCCGCCTGCTCTTCCTCTCGCGCCGCCTGCCGTGCTCGGTCGAGGAAGCCGTCCAGACGGTCGGAGTCCGCCACGCTACCGAGCAGGACCAGCGACGCCAGCTGGTCGCTCTGCCGGGGGAAGTCGCCGCCGCGGACCTCCATCGTATCCAGTTCCGTCTCCAGCCACGAGCGGGCGTGCTCGACGCCCTTCCGGGAGATGGTTTCCGGTCTGCCGGCGACGACCAGTAGCCCACGCTCCGCGCTCGTCGTATCGGGGAGGCTGAGGCCGGAGCGGACCGCTCTCCGGGTCGTGTTCGTGACGACGTTGACGGTCGATTCGGGATCGGCACCGACGGTCGCGGAGGTGTAACCGAGCGTCGCCACGCCGCCACCCCGGAGGGTGTTGATGACCTCCGAGCTGTCGACGACGGACTCGCCGACGCCCTCGCCGCCCTCGCCCGCAGCGAGCAAGAGGCCGATGCGCCGGGCGATACGCTGGTTGATGGTCTCGTAGCCGGATTCGAGGCTCTCGCCCGCCGACCGCCAAGCGTCGTTGTCGACCAGGATCGTCGCGTCGGCCTCCCGCGTCAGCGTCTTCAGCGACCGACCGGCGTTCACCTGGTAGAGCGCGCCCTCGTCGCGGCCGGGGAGGACGCCCAACCCGTAGACCGGGATGTCGTAGATGCGTTTGAGTTCCTTGACGAGGTAGGGCGCGCCGCCGCTGCCGGTGCCGCCACCGAGGCCCGCGACGACGACGATCGCCTCGGCCTGCGCGGTCACCCGGCCGTCGATGGCGCCCATCACCTCCTGGAGGTCATCTCGTATCACTTTCGTCCCCAGTTCGTTGTCGCCGCCGACCCCGTGACCGTTCACCTCGGCGGCGCCGATGAGGACGGTGTCGAGGGGGAGGGACTGGAGGTCGGAGCGAGCGCTGTTGACCGCGAGCGTCCCGCTGACGGCGCCAAAGCCGTTTCTCGCGTCGAAGTCGGACAGGGCGTCGACGATCTTGCCGCCGGCCTGCCCGACACCAATCAGGACGGACTGCATACGTCAGACATCCGTCTTGCACCCCTTCAAATCACCGACGCGGTGGCGTAGCCAACCCAGACTTTAGGTACGGTGACGGGACCACCGCGGCGTATGGCCGACGACCGACCACTCGACGATCGACTCGACGCAGTCGAACGCGCGGTCACCGACGGAGAAGCGGTGGACGGTCTCCCCGAGGCGGCTCGACTCCGGACCCGCCTCGACGAACTCGAAACGACTGTCGATGATTTCGACGACCGACTCGCGGATCTGGAGGCAGCGGTACAGGCGCTTCGGGGCTTTGCCGGCGGCGTCCGAGCGGTCGATGAATCCGTCGAGCGGCGCGCGAACGCCGCCGTCGCGCGGGTGGATCGTCTCGAAGCCGAACTTCGGGAAGCGGGAATCGTCGCGGCGGATGCCTCCGACGCGGCAACGGGCGACGACGCCCATCCTCCGACCACGAATCGTCGCCCACGCGGAACCGATCGGGCGTCGCCATCCACCGGCACCACCGCCGCGGCGACCGGTGACCCGCCCGATGGCGGGCCGTCGTCGCCGACAGCGACCCCGTCTAATGCGACGCTCGCGGAGACCGTCGCTGCTCGTGCCCGATCTGCCGACGACGCGGTCGTCGCCGACGACGAGGCCGGGGAGCCGACGGATCGCTCGCTCGCCGACCGGCTACGACGGCTCCTGTGATTCGGGTGGTCCTCGCCGTCGTGCTGACCGTCGCGTTGCTGGCGGCGGCGACGCCCGCCATCGACGAGGGTCGCCAGTCGCGGACGGCCACCCACCTCGACAGCGTCACCGACCGCATCGAACGGGCCGCGCGGTCGCTGCTCGCTCACGAGGACCCCACGCCGCCGGAGACGGTCGCCCCTCGGCGGATCGTCCGGTTTCGACTTCGGCCCCGGTCGTGGACTGCCGCCGGCGCGACGGTTCGGATCGACGGCGAACGCGACGTGATCGCGTATCGGATTCAAGGCGGTCGACCGCACCGGACGACGCTCCCGGGCGTCGATCTACGGACACCTGACGGCCCGTTCGTCTACGGTCCCGGCCGGCACCGTCTCGTCGTCTCGCTCGTTCGGGACCGCGGCGTCGGCGTCGTCTTCGCGAGGACGGAGGGCGAGATTGAAAAGCGATGACGGGACCACTCCGCCGCATGGGACTGCTGGATCGACTGCGTGACCGCACTACGGAGGACGCTACCTGTCGGTGTGAGACGGCGTTTCGATCGCCACGGCGGAGCGAGCCGGACCGCCGACCGGCGCTCGTCGTCGACGCCGACGACTGCCCCGGCGACGGTGACCTCGTCGCGGAACCGGACTGCCGGGCGACGGTCGTCGACGCACTCGCTGATCGCCGCGCCGATGCCGTTCGCGTCCGTTGCGACGGGCTGGAACGCCGCTACGACGACGGTGCCGTCGGCCTGCTCGTCGCGGCCGGACAGTTCGCCATGCGGGTCGCCGTCCACGACGAGACGCTCGCCGAGCGTGCGCGACGCGACCCGCTGGGTGCCGCCCGCGCCGCGACCGGCCGTGCCGGTCCGGTGGCGACCGTCGCGGCGACCTCGGGGCTCGCCGCGGGTGCCGATCGGATCGAGAGCGACGGCGACAGCGATAGCGGCGACTACGAATCGGCCCTCAGCGCCGCCACCGGGCCGCGGATCGCCAACGCTCGACTCGCCGCCCGGCCACCCGAGGAGGCGACGCTGATCGACCGCCGCGAACTCGACACCGGGGCGACGGTGCGACGATATCGCACCCCAACCGGCGATCACTACCTGCTCGAACCGCTCGGGTGGCGACTCGACGAGGCCGACACGGCGGCGCTGGCGGCCGCCTACGGCCGTCTCGCCGCGGCCGCCCCGGCCGACGGCGCTCAGGACACCGACCGATCGGTCACTCGCGCGCTCCGCGCGGTCGACGATACGTCGGCCGGTTCGACCGAAGCCGTCGCGCGCGTGCTCCGCAAACACACGCGTGGCCACGGCGTGCTCGACGACCTCTTTGCCGACCCCGCGGTGTCGGAGGTACTCGTCACAGCGCCGGTGACCGAGAACCCGGTTCGCGTGTCGGTCGACGGCGACCGACTTCCGACGAATATTCGCCTGACGCGGGAAGGCGCCGCCGCCCTCGCCTCGCGGTTCCGGCGCGAGAGCGGGCGGGCCTTCTCGCGGGCGACGCCGACGCTCGACGCGTCGACCGAGGGACCGTTCGGCGAGCGGATCCGTGTCGCCGGCGTCACCGACCCGGCCAGCGACGGCTACGGGTTCGTCTTCCGGACCCACGGTACCGACGCATGGACGCTCCCCGCGCTCGTCGCCAACGGGACGCTCCCACCCGATGCCGCGGCACTCTGTTCGCTGGCGGTCGAACGCGCCGCTGCCGGCCTGATCGCCGGGCCGCGCGGCGCCGGCAAGACGACGCTTCTCTCGGCGCTCCTGTGGGAACTCCCCTCGGCGACCCGGACCGTCGTCGTCGAGGACACGCCCGAACTCCCTGTGGCGACGCTCCGGGACGCCGGGCGTGACATCCAACCCGTTCGCGTCGAGAGCGGCGACGGCCCGTCGATTTCGGCCGTCGAGGCGTTGCGGACCGCCCTCCGCCTCGGCGAGGGTGCGCTGATCCTCGGTGAGGTCCGGGGCGAGGAGGCGGCGACGCTCTACGAGGCGATGCGCGTCGGCGCCGCCGGCAGTGCCGTCCTCGGGACCATCCACGGCGACGGCGCCGACGCGGTGTTCGAACGCGTCGTCACCGACCTCGGGGTGCCGGCACCGTCGTTCGCCGCGACCGATCTGCTCGTCACGCTCTCGGTCGAGGAGCGCCGCCGCGTGGCAGCGATCGAAGAGGTGCGCCACACCGACGACGGCGTCGCGTTCGAACCCCTGTTCGAACCTGGCGCGGACGGCGCTCACCCCACCGGCGTCGTGGACCGGGGGAACAGCCAGCTCGTGGCGTCGCTCGCACGCCCCGGCGAGTCCTACGCGGATGTCCTGACGGTGCTCGACGAGCGTGAATCGCTCCTTCGGGAACTCGCCCGGACGGAGCGAACCAGCCCGGACGCCGTCGACATGGCCAATCGCGAACGGGTCGGTGACTGATCGTGTCGGCGACCGAATGGCTCGCGGCCGCGTGGCCTCGTCCCGTCTCGACTGCTCCAGCGCTGGAACGGGCGACGACTCGCCTCGGGACCGACGCCGATGCGGAGACGATCGAACGGGCCGCCCGTACCGTGGCATCGGTCGCCGTCGTCGCTGCCGTCGCCATCGGCCTCGCGGTCGTGGTTCGCGGGTGGCGCGCTGCCGGCGTGCTCGTCGTCGTCTCCGGGGCGCTGGGTGGCGTCTGTACACCGACGATTGCGAACCGAAGCGTGCGGTTCGCGGCGACGATGGCTCGCACCCGTGCGCTGGGATCGGCGGCCACGCTCGTCGGCCGCGCCGCTCTCAGTCTGCGCATCGAACCCTCCATCGAGCGGGCGGCCGTCTTCGCCGCACGGACGGGACGAAGCGCGCTGGCACGGAGTCTCGGTCGACACGTCCGTCGCGCCGCGAACACGTCCCACAGCGGGTTCGACGGGTTCGCGGCCGACTGGGGTGCGCAGTTTCGGGCACTGGATCGCGCCGTCGCCAGACTGGACGCCGCGGCGTCGGCATCCGCCGACGAACGCGGCGGGCACCTCGACCGAGCCGTCGCCGCTGCGCTCCGCGGCGCCAGAGAGGACCTCTCGGCGTTCACGACCGACATCCGCGGGCCGGTCACCGGCCTGTACGCCTTCGGCGTCTTGCTACCGCTGGCGCTGGTCGCCGTCTTGCCCGCCGCGCGGGCGACTGGCGTTGCGCTCTCGTTGCCCGTGGTCGTCGCGCTCTACGACGCCGCTCTCCCGCTCGTCGTCGTCGGGGCGGGGGCGTGGCTCCTCGCCCGACGCCCGATCGCGTTTCCGCCGCCACGAATCGGTCGCGACCATCCCGACACGCCTGACAGTCGTGTGGCCGCGGTGACGGCCGGCCTCGTCGCTGCTGGGGTCGGGGGCTGGATCGTCGCTCGCGGCGTCGACGTGTGGGCTGCTCCCGTCGCCGCCGTCGGATTCGGCGTCGGAACCGCTCTCGTGGCTCGCTTCCGACCGGCCAAGCGCGTCCGCGACCGCGTGCTCGCGGTCGAAGCGGACCTTCACGATGCGCTCTATCTCGTCGGACGGCGGGTGGCGGCCGGCGACGCCGTCGAGACGGCGGTCGAAACGGCCGCGAAGAGGGTTCCCGGCACAACCGGGGCGTATCTCGAGAACGCGGTGGACCGACATCGACGGCTCGATGTCACTGTGCGCGAAGCGTTCGGTGGGATGCGTGTGGCGTCGCCGAGTCGTCGGGTCCGCGAGATGGCCGATCTGTTCGCCCTCGCGGCGACCGAAGGGCGACCCGCTGGCGAGGCGCTGGTCGCAACTGCCGAACACTTCGAGGAGATGCGGCGGATCGAACGCGAATCCCGTCGTGAACTGCGACGCGTTACCGACACCCTGGCCAACACGGCAGCCGTCTTCGGTCCACTGGTCGGGGGCGCGACGGTGGCGCTGTCCGAACGCGTTTCGCAAACCGGTGCGACGCCCCAGTTGGGCGCTGCCCCGCTTCCGACCGCCGGGCTTGGCGTCGCGGTTGGGGCGTACGTCCTCTGGCTGGCCGTTGCGCTCACCGTCCTCACGACCGGATTGACACGCGGCCTCGATCGGACGCTCGTCGGCTACCGCGTCGGTGTCTCGCTCTGTCTCGCGACCACCTGTTACTTTCTGGCCTACGTCGCCGCCGGACTGTTCCTGTGATCCCGGGGTTCAAATGGGGTGACGCGGCCACCCCGTGCCATGTTCGGCGTTCCAGTGGACGCGTGGTACGTCTGGCTCGGCCTCTCACTGGCGAGCATTGCTCTGATTGGTGTCGGCGCCGCGCTGCCGACGGCACCGCCGCCGTCCGCCGCGACCGCCGCCGAAACCGTCGATCGGACGGCGGTGACGGCTCACACTGCGGCGGCCGAACTGCCGCTCAGTGCCCGAGAGATTCGACTCACGCCGGCGGCAATCGGTCTCCGCAACGACGCCGGCACGACGCACGCGACGTTCGCGTTCGGTCCCGTGACGCCGGTGGTCGGAACGGCGGCGCTGCTCGCCGTGCTTCACGGAGCAACACCCGGCTCTCGGTTCGATTCGGGCGCGACGCTCTGCGATGCCGCGGCGAGTGCTCGCGAACGGACACCGCGCTGGCGGCGGGCCGACGACCCGCTCGTCGTCCGCCATCTCGTCTGGGAGGGGTGTGATGTCACGCTCGTCGGGTAGAGCACAAGTCGAACCGCTGGCCGCACTCGTGGTGTTAGTAGCGGTGTGTGCGGCCGTCTCGACGTACGCGATGGCTGTCGATAGCGCCATCCCGGAGCCGACTCGCGACGTCGCGGCCCCGACGCTTGAGCGCGCCGTCCGAACGCTCGCGACCGGTGGCGTCGTTCGGCCATCCCGGACGGCACGAGCGGCGCGTGCGGCGCCGTCGGGCTATCACCTCAACGTCACCGTCGCGGCGGCCGGCAAGCGGTGGCACGTTGGGCCGGCCCCGCCCGGGCGCAGCGGCGTCGATACGGCGGCCCGTTCTATCGGCGTTCGGCTGAACCCGGGGCAGATCCGTCCGGGTCGCGTCCGCGTGGAGGTGTGGCCGTGACGAGCACCGTCCTCGATGGCGTCCTCTGCCTGCTGTTGATCAGTGCTGCCGTCGTCACCGTCACGGCGGCGACGCCGAACGATCCCGTCGGCGAGGGGCGTGCCCCGAACGTGGCGGAGGCGCTCTCGACGACGACGGCGTCCGTGAACTACACGCTCGTCGCGCCGGACGGCTCACCCGCCGACTCGGCGCCCGCGACGACGCTCGACCGAACGGCCCACGGAACGCTGACCGAACTGCTCGCCCGCGCCGCGGTGGCCCGCATTGCGGTCGACGACCGACGACTCTCCCACACCCGAGACGGTCTCGGGCGGGCCGTCGTTCGCACGGTCGGCGCGGCGATACGCGCCAACCACACGCAGGTCACGGCAGTCTGGCGACCACATCCCGGGTCATCGATTACCGGACGGATCGCCGTCGGCGCTCCACCGCCACCGGGCGTCCCCGTCCACGCGGCGACGGTGACGGGACCGAGCGGGTTTCCAGCGGCACGAACCGCCGCCGACAGCCGAGCAACCCCCGCCGTCGCCAACGCCGCAGCCACAGGTGTCGTCGAGGGGTTGTTTCCGCCGACGCGAACCCGGATCGCTGCCGGGCGTGAGTCCCCCACCGCGACGCTGGTTCGCCAGCGGTACCGGCGCACCAGCCGACTGTTCGGCGTCTCCCGACGATCGAACCTGTCCGGCGGTGAGGTCGAGGCAGCCAACGATCGGCTCGCCTCGGCGATGGCGGATCGGATCGCCCGCGACGCGAGTCGGTCGAACGCGTCGATGCGACGGACAGCCGTTCGCATCGATCAGGTGCGTATCACTGTGAGGACGTGGCCGTGACCCGTCTCGCCGATGATCGGCGAGCCCGGGTGCCGTTCGCGCTTCTCGGCGTGCTCCTCCTCGTCGGTGCCTCGACGTTTGCGGCGGCGGTCGTCACCCGCGGGCCGGACCGCATCGACCGTGATGTGGACGTAGCGACGGAGCGGGTCGCCGCCGGAACCACGACCGCGGTACGATCGGCGGTCGGACAGGCTGCCCGCGACGCGGCGGCCGAACCGGTTACGACACCGGCCGACACGCCGTACGGACGCCTGCTGAGCGACGAGCAGCCCTTTCGAGACGCGCTGCGTCTCCGCATCTATCTGACCCTCCGGGAGCAACTGTCGACAACGCGCTACCGTCGTGGAGATGTCGCCGCCGTCGCGTCGCTCCCCGGCGGATCGAGTCCCGCCGACCTCCGGCGGGGGATGGATCGGATCGACATCCGGGGCGTCGAGAACGGGACGGCGATTCGCGTGACGGTCAACAACGTCACGGTCACGGCGCGAGACGGCGGAACGGCCGTCGCTCGCGAACGACACACGCCGACCGTGACCGTCTCGACGCCCGTTCTCACGCTTCACGACCGCACAGCGCAGTTCGAAACCCGGCTGAATCGCCGTCCGCTCGACGGGCCGGGGCTGGGTCGACACCTGACGGGGCGGCTCTATCCGATCGCGTGGGCGCGTGGCTACGCACAGTACCGGGGACTGCCGCTCACCAACGTCGTCACCAATCGGCACGTCGAGACATCGACCAACGGCGCCGTCCTCGCCGTGCAGCGATCGACGTTCGGCCGAAGCGATCCGACGGGCCGTCGAAGCACGCGTCGCGCGCTGCTCGAACTCGGCGTTCGCGACGTTACGGCGTCGACCGGCCTGAACGACGAGTGGGCCGATCGCGTACTCACACGCCCGAATCCGTCGGCGAACGTCTCGACGGAGATCCCGTCACACCGACCGTCGTCGCCGTCGCCGTCGCGACGCATCGACATCGACGCCGAATCGGCTTCTCGGAACGCGGCGACCGGTCTGCGGACCGACACGATGGCATCGAACCGGTCGCTCGCCGGCGTCTTTCGTGACGCCTACCGCGTCGACGCCGAACTCCGGACGCGGCGACGGCAGACCTATGACGAACCTCGTCCCGAACCGAACGCCCCTGGCGAGGAGTGGACGCTCGCCGAGACGCGCGTCTCGACCGACGCCGACGTTCAATCCAGCACGGCGTCGACGCCGACCGTGGACGGCGAGGAACGTCGATTCGACGCCTTCGCTCGGCACGTCACCCTCGACCGGCGGATCCGCTGGACCTGGAGGCGGGGGAACGACACGATGACCACCGCCGGAGCGTGGACGGAACGGTACCGTGTCGGCGTCACGTTGGTCGGCGAGTACGCACCGAACGGAACGGCTCCGGAGCGCCCGACCCGGCCGCGCTTCGAGCGTGGCGGTCCGCTCGACGGGCCGAACCTCGCCGACGTACCTGCGAAAGCCGAGACGCGACTGATCGGCCAGCAGGGCGGACGCGACGCGGTAGCCGTCGCCGTCGCTGCGGACCGCCTCGACGTGCGCGAGCGCGTCGTTCACGGCGACCGCCCAGCGGCGCTCCGGTCGTGGGTGAACGCCGATCTGACCGCGCTTCACGACCGACTCTCGAAGGTCTCCGTCGGCGTCCATGCCGGCCGAATCGCCACGTACACCGTGAACCCATCCGAACGCCTCGCGGACGAACTTCGGGACCGGCGAACCGCACTGATCGATCCGCCGGAGCAGTACGCCGGTGCGGCGGATCGGGCCCGCGTCGCGGCGCGGGCGGCGCTCGTCGACGCGACGATCCGTCGTCTCGACCGGCGAGCCGCGACTCACGAGGAGTCGCGACAGGCGTTCGCCGACGTTCTCGGGCGCGCGGGGATCGAGTCACCGCGGGCGCTCCGGCGGACCCTCGAGCAGCGTCACGTCTCGACGCCACCGTCCAACGAATCCGTTTCCGGGGCGCCGCCAGGCGGTCCGGTCACCCTGGTCCCGGAGGGATCGCCGGCGTATCTCACTGTCGCCTCGGTGGGGCACGACCGTGCGTCCGGCGTTCCGCCCGCCCGGCCGTACCACCCGCTCTCGGCGCGGAACGTCAACCTCTTCGCTGCACCGTACGGGGACGCAGCGGATGCGGTGGCCGAACCCGGGTTCGATCGTCCCTCGCGAGCCCGACTCCGGACGGCCGCTCGCACGCTACTCGCGGCCAGCGCCGTTGCGAACGGCACCGATCGCGGTTCGCGCGCGGCCCTCCAGGAGTCGGTGGCGGCGTCGATGGGGTCGATCCGTGATCGCTCGCGACGCGTCGTCCGATCACAGACGCGGCTCTCGCCGGCCGAGACGCGGGCGGCCGTCGCTGCGGGGTTCGATCAGTGGAACGGGTCTGCCCGACGGGCGATGGCCGCCAGCAACGGCTCGCTCGCAGCGGCGATCGCCACGGCCGCCGCCGCCCGCGCGTCGACACCGTCTCCCCACCGCGCCGCGCGGTTAGAGACGAGTCTCGAAACCGCTACCGATCGCACGCTTCGGACGCCGGCGGGCACCGTCGCCGAGCGCCGTGTCACCGACGCCGCCACTCGCGTCCGAGATCGCGCTCTCGAGACGGCGACACGCCGCGCCGACACCGGTCGGCTGAACGAGACGGTGAGTGCCCTTCCGGCGGGGCTACCGGTGGCACCCGTTCCGGGCTACTGGTACGCGACGGTGAACGTCTGGACGGTGTCCGTTCGGGGAGCGTACGCCCGATTCGCGCTCCGGACACGGCAAGGCGCACCGTCGCCCAGTACGGCGATCCGGTACGTCCGTGACGGATCGACCGTGCGCCTCGATGTCGACGGAGATGGGGACGCGGAGCGACTCGGGCGTGACGACCGCGTCTCGTTTCGAACGCGGACGGCGATCGCCGTCGCCGTGCCACCGAACCGTGGCGGCGTCGGTGATGTCGATGGCAACGCCGACGAACGTGCGGGGACCTGGCCCCACCCCGACTGCACCTCCTGGGTGGCGGCGGACTGCCCGGCCGCGGAGTGAAACCTTTTATCGGCGGAGCGCCCATCGAACGTATGCTCCACGACGCCGTCGACGAACCTGCATCTCTCTCACCACGACAGATCCGGGACGCCTACGAAGCCGAACTCCGTGCGGTCATCGACGCCCGCGGGATCGAAACGGTCGCAACGGACGCCGGGATCGACGCCGAGCGAGTCGCCGCGCTGGCGGAGGGGGATTCGCCGACGCTGACGCTCTCGGAGGCCGCAGCCGTTCTCGCCGTCGAACGCGATAGTCGCGATCCCGACGCCATCGTCCAGGACGTTCGTGACTACCTGTTGATGGGGATGGCGACGGGCGTCCTCGACGTCGACACCATCGCCTCGAACGTCGACCTCGACCTCTCGGGCCAGGAGATCCAGCAGGCAATCGAGGGTCGAACCCGGATGACACTCGCCGAACTCGCCGCGATCCACCGGTACGTCGCGGGCCGAAACACCAGCTGATCGCCCGTGCAGGTCGCTATCCTCGGATGTGGCTACGTCGGGATCGCGCTCGGCGTGCAGTTGACCGACGCGGGTCACGATGTCGTCGGCGTTCGACGGTCGGACGCCGGCCTCGACGCCATCGAGGCCGCCGGATTCGACGCCGTTCGCGCCGATCTGACCGATTCGGCGTCGCTATCGGCCGTCCCCGACGCGGATTGGATGGTGTACGCGGCCAGCGCGGGAGGCCGCGGCGCCGACGCGGCGCGGACGGCGTACGTCGACGGACTGCGAACGGTCGTCGAGACGCTGGGAGCGCGCCCGTCGCCGCCTGATCGCCTCGTCTACACGTCGAGTACGGGTATCTACGGCGACCACGGCGGCGACTGGGTCGACGAATCGACGGTTCCCGAACCGGCGACCGATCGCCAACGCACGCTGCTCGAAGCGGAGGAAATCGCACTCGAGGAGACGGCAGCGCGGGGGATCGACGGCACGGTCGTCCGCTTCGGCGGTCTCTACGGGCCGGATCGCTACCGGATGGACCGCTACCTCGACGGGCCGGTGACGGAGGGGTATCTCAACTCCATCCACCGCGACGACGCCGCGGGCGTCGTCGCCCATCTGCTCACGACCGACCGCGCGCGCGGCGAGGTGGTGCTCGCCGTCGACGACGACCCCGTCTCGAAATGGGCGTTCGCCGACTGGCTCGCCGAACAGTGTGGCGTCTCGCCGCCGGCAAAACAGACGGTCGCGGAGCGGGCCGCGACCGAGGGCGAGGTCAGCCGTCGGGTCCGTGCGAGCAAGCGCTGTGCCAACGACCGGCTCCACGAACTCGGCTACGACCTCCGATACCCCAGCGTTCGAGGTGGCTTTCGCCCCGCGATCGAGGCGTTTCGGGCCGACTGACGGCGCTTCATTTCGTTTTCTCACGGGAGACACAATAGGAGAATACTCTTCCCCTTCCACCGAGTCGAGAGGGGTATGTCGGTCGCCGCCGAGGAGTCCATCCGGCGGGCGGTGACGATTGCCCAGTCGTATCCGGAGCTGTTGGTAGCCCTGCTCGTCACGCTGTTCGTGTTGATCGGCGGCGGGTACCTCTTTCATAAGTTAACCCGCCCGTCGGGCGTCCGGTTCGCGTCGCTGTTGGCCGAACACGACGAAGTCTCGGTGCTGACCCACCCGAATCCGGATCCGGATGCGATGGCGTCCGCGATGGGGGTTGCCTCGCTGGCCGAACAGGTCGACACGCAGGCCACGATCCAGTTTCCGGGACAGATCCGCCACCAGGAGAACCGCGTGTTTCGGAACGTGCTCGAAGCCGACCTCGAGCCGGTCGACCGGGTCGCGGATCTCGACTCGTGGCCGGTGATACTCGTCGATCACCACCAGCCACGCGGATTCACGGGCTCCGAAACCGTCGCACCGATCGCGGTCGTCGATCACCATCCCGGAGAGGGGAGCGGCGAGGCGTTCACCGACGTCCGCACCGAGTACGGCGCCTGTTCGAGCATCGTCGCGGAGTATTTCGAGGACCTCGACGCCACGCCGGTCCCCCCCGAGAACCACGCGAGCGAGGTCGACGCCGAGTATACGGTCCCGTCGCGCGTGGCGACGGGGCTCTTTTTCGGAATTCTCACCGACACGAACCGGCTGACTGGCGGTACCGACGCCGCCGACTTCGAGGCGAGCGGTTACCTCTCGGACGGTGTCGACGAGAACCTGCTGGACCGCATCGCGAATCCGCAGGTGAGCGCCGAAGTGCTCGATGTCAAGGCACGGGCGATCCGCGAACGCGATGTCGACGGCCCCTTCGCCATCAGCGACGTGGGCGAGGTGTCGAACGTGGACGCCATTCCGCAGGCTGCGGACGAACTCATCCTGCTGGAGGGAGTGACCGCCGCCATCGTCTACGGCACCTGGAACGGCATGCTCTATCTCTCGGGTCGGTCACGCGACGACCGGGTTCACATGGGTCGATCGATGGAAACTGCACTGGACGACATCCCCGGTGCGAGCGGTGGCGGGCACGCCCGCATGGGCGGCGGTCAGATCCCGCTTGACGAGGAAGGGTTCGTCTGGCCCGCGCGTCGCGACGTGCTCGCCGACCGACTCCGGCGCGCGCTCGAAGGCAACCACTGACCTGTCGACGACACCTCCTGAGACGGCGTGTTGGAACCGTGTCCCGGCGGCTCGCCGGACCGTCTTGGCGACCCACCGGTACCGACTTACAAAACCGTATAAGCCCGGCCGCCGCGTATCCGACGCATGGCGACCGAACGCGCGACGTGGGCCTATCGGGACCGCTTCGGCGACGGCTTCGGCCGCACCTATTTCCGCCGGTTCGATCCCGGTGTCGTCTCCAGCGTCGGCCTCGGTACACGCCTCGGTGACTCGACCGATGCCGAAGACGACCGCTACGAGCGAGCGTTGCGCGCCGGGTTCAGGGGCGGCTGCAACCTCGTCGACACCGCGAGCAACTTTCGTTGCGGGCGCAGCGAGCGCGTCGTCGGGCGTGCGCTGGACCGGGCCGATGTCGACCGGGAGTCCATCGTCGTCGCCACTAGGGGCGGCTATCTCCCGTTCGACGGCGACCGGCCGGCCGATCCCGCGGGTTACATCCGCGAGCGATACGTCGAGTCCGGCCCCGTCGATCCCGACGACATCGCAGCGGGGCGTCACTGCATCGCCCCCGCTGCCATCGACGCGCTGGTCGACCGTTCGCTGGAGGCACTCGGCGTCGACACCATCGACTGCTACTACGTCCACGACCCCGAGACACAGCTCCAAGTGCGGTCGCGCGCCGACGTCTACGATCAGCTCGAAGCCTCCTTCGAGCGCTTAGAGCGGCGGGTCGCCGCCGGCAACATCGTACAGTACGGCGTGGCGACGTGGGACGCGTTTCGCGTCCCGCCGGATCACGACGCCTACCTGTCGCTCCCCGAAGTCATCGAGCGAGCGCGGCGGGCCGCGGCGTCGGTCGGTCGCGACGAGACCGGATTCGGCGCGGTTCAGCTCCCGTTCAACGTCGACATGGCGGACGCGTTCACCGTCTCACCCCACGAGTTCCGAGGCGAGCGCCGTTCCGCGCTCGATATCGCCCAGGCCCTCGGTATCGACGTGGTCGCGAGCGCCAGCCTCGCGGGTGGCGATCTGGCGTCGGGGCTGCCGCCCGTGACCGACGCGGAACTCGCCGGCGACACCCCCGCCCAGCGGGCGATCAACTTCGCGAGAAGTGCGCCCGGCGTCACCTGTGCGCTCGTGGGGACGAGCGACTCCGACCACGTCGCCGAGAACGTCGCTGCGGGGACGTTCGATCCGCTCGGAGCGCGGGCGTTCGACGCCGTCTTCGAGTGATACGGATTCGTGTAACTGTTCACCGGTGATTCGCTGAGACGGTCCAGCGAATCGCCAGTAATGACTTACGATAAACCGTATGAGTCGCCACAACGGATCGGCGACTCACCGGTAATGACTTCCAACGATCCGTATGACGCTAGCGGAGGTCCTTCCACTCGCGGCCACACTCGGGGCAGGTCCGCACCGAGAACACCTCGTCCGGATCGTCCCGCTTTTTCAGCACCTTCTCACATTCAGCGCACGTGAGCCGCTCGTAGGTGTCTTTCACGAGTTCACCGTCACGCAGCCCCTTCCGCGTCGATTTCATACCCTCTCCTTGTGCGTCCCTGTTTAAAAAACAGTCCGGCCGTCGTCGTCATCCGCGGGCTTTTGTCCGCGCCGCCCGCAGGGACCGGTGATGGAGTACGTCCAGGAACGCGTGACCACGCTCCACGATCTGACGGGTCCGCTGCCGTCGGCGCCGACGGACCGCGCGGCTGTCGTCGTGCCGATGACCGAGCGCGAATACGGCGGGCTTGCGCCGGACCGCGTTCTCTCGCAACTCGAACGGCTCGCCCCCGCGCGGGTCGTCGTCCCGCTCCGCGCGTCGGCCGATCGCGTCGGTCCCTTCGCCGACTGGCTCGACGAATTCGATCTGTCGCTGTCGGTGCTCTGGTGTAACGGCTCGCGCCTGGAGTCCCTGCTCGACGACCACGGTCTCGACGGCGAGTTCGGGAAAGGCCGGGACGTCTGGCTCGGCATCGGGCAGGCGCTCGACGAGGAGTACGTCGTCGTCCACGACGCCGACACCCAGTCGTACTCGCGGGCGGACGTGCAACGCCTACTCTTCCCGCTCGCCAACGGCTACGACTTCTCGAAGGGGTATTACGCTCGCGTCGAGAACGATCGCCTCTACGGCCGACTCTTCCGCCTGTTTTTCGCGCCGCTGGTCCGCGCGCTGAGTGACTCACGGGACGCCCCGGTGTTGCGGTATCTGGCGGCGTTCCGGTACGCGCTCGCGGGCGAGTTCGCGGTCACGACCGACCTCGCGAAGCGCCTGCGCCCCCAGCGATCCTGGGGGCTCGAAATCGGCACCCTCGGCGACGCCTTCGCGTACGCCGGGTTCGACGGGAGCGCCCAGGTCGACCTGGGGACACACGAGCACGACCACCGCGCGGTCAGCGGGCCGACCGGCCTCTCCGATATGAGCAGCCACGTCGCCCGCGCGCTCTTTCGCGTCGTCACCGATCACGGGGTCGATCCCGACTACGAGACGCTCCCCGACCGCTACCGTGAAGCGGCGCAGTCGCTCGTCCGGAGTTACGAACTCGACGCGGCGTTCAACGACCTCGACTACGACCGCGCCGACGAACTCGACCAGGTGGCGACCTACGCGGCGGCTATCGAGCCACCGGGTCCGGACCGTCGCTTGCCGACCTGGGTCGACGCCCCGCTGTCCCCCGCCGACATCGCCGAGGCCGCGACGGCCGATCTGGAGGCGGTCCGATGAGCATCCCCACCGACACGGGCGACGAACTCGCCGCTGTGGCCGACCTCTTCGGTGCGGTGACGCGAGCGGAACTCGAACGCGCCCTCGCCGAACTCGCCTTCAAACAGGGATCGGAAACGGACGATGGCGCCGTTTCCGCCGCCATCGACGCCGCTATCGAGAACTACTATCTCGTCGCCGTCGACGGGGCGGAGAGGGAAGAGGCGTTGCTCGCGGCGGGACCGGTCGCCTTCCCGACGCTCCCCGATGGGGCGGAGGATCTGCCCCACATCCTCGACATCCCCGACCGCGACCCGGACCGGACGGCCCTCGTCGCCGCCGCCGAACGACGGCTGCGCGCCGACGCGGCCCGCGCTGTCGACGCCGAGGACGCCGACCGCATCGCGCAGTTGCTGGACGTGAGCTACGACCTCGAAACCTGGGGCGGGACCGACGTGAGCGACGTCCGGCGGCGACTCGACGACGCGCGAGAGAACCACAACTGAAACGACCCCTCGGATCGTAGGTACGTCCGACACTCCGCTCGACACCATGCGCATGGATCTGCCCGCCGTCACTCGCCACACGCCCCGAACCATCGCCGACGCCGAGCGCGAAGCGGCGGTTATCGCGCCCGTCGTCGACCGCGGCGACGGCGACGCCCTCCTCTTTACGAAACGTGCGGACCATCTCGGCGAACATCCGGGGCAGATGAGTTTCCCCGGCGGCGGTCGCGAACCGAGCGATGCGGATCTGCGGGCGACGGCCCAGCGCGAGGCCGACGAGGAGATCGGTCTCCGCCCGAACGAGGCGGATATCGTGGGACAACTCGACGACATTCCGACCGTGAGCGAGTACGCCGTTCGCCCGTTCGTCGCCCGGGTGCCGGACCGCGACTACGTCCCCGACGAACGCGAGGTGGCCGAAATCGCCGTACTGCCCGTCGCCGAACTCACGGACCCGTCGAACTACGAGTCCGAGCGCCGGGACCACCCGTACTACGGCGACATCCGCCTCCATTTCTTCCACGTCGACGGCTACACGGTCTGGGGCGCGACCGGGCGGATGCTCGTCCAACTGCTCGAACTGACGACCGACTGGGAGATGCCGCCGGAGGTCGACCGGGTGGTCGACCCCGACGCCGACTACCCCGTCTGAGCGACGGTCACGCCGACTCGTCGCCGTCGTCCTCGTCCTCGTCGCCGTCTTCCGTCTGCACCGTGACATCCGTGCCCGACGCCTGCTTCGGCACTCGAACCTGTAGCGTCCCGTTCTCTTTCAGCGTTGCCGAGGCGTCACCGGCGTCGACGTCGGCGTCCGGCGGGAGACGCGCCCGGCCGTCGAGCGAGAGGCCGCGGCCGGGGAACCGCATCTCGAACCCCTCGTGGAAGTCGCGGAAGCGGTCGAGTCGCACCTGCACCTCGCCGTCGATGTAGCGCACCTGTACGTCGCTCCGGGTGACGCCCGGCGCGTCGAAGACGACGAGATACGCGCCGTCCGACTCCAGCACGTCGTAGGGGAGCGGCTTGCGCTCCTGTACCTTACTGACGCCGCGGCCGACCCGTTCGAGGACGGCCGTCGCCGCGGACTTGCCGAACTCCCGAAGCCCCGTCATAGTTCGATCGTTTCGAGACAGTCCGTTCCGCCACAGAGCGGACAGGAGAGGTCAGCGACGGTGTGATCGTCGGCGATGTCGTACGTGTAGTGGTTCTCGAACATATCGAGCTCGCAGTCATCGCTGGTGCATTTGATCTCTTTCGTGGCGGGCATGCGGCGAGATAATGCCGCGACCGGCATAAGTGGCGTGGGGGGTCGATGGGCACACGAACACGGTTTTACGCGTCGGCCGCAAACGAAGGGGTATGACCGACCCCGCCGAACTCTCCGTGACGATCGTCGACGGCTACGTCGACGAACCGGCACATTTCGGGGTCCCGCCGTACATCTCGACGTATCCCCGGTTCACCGCGGGCGCGCTCGTCGACGCCGGCGTCGCCCCCGCCAACATCGCCTACCACACCATCGACGAACTCCGCGACGACCGGATGAAGTGGGGCGACGTGGCCGACGCCGACCTCTTCATCTATCTCGGCGGCATGACCGTCCCCGGGAAATACGTCGGCGGCACGCCCGCCGAACCCGACGAGGTGCGGGAACTCGCCTGGACTGCCGACGGCACGACACTGATGGGCGGTCCCGTCCGCTTCGGCGTCGGCGACGAGAACGCCGGCGGCCAGGAGATGGAGCGCAAGGACCTCGACTACGACTTCGTCGCCAAGGGCGACGTCGAGGCGGCGGCCCACGACCTCGTCGCAAGCGGATTAGAGGGCTTCGGCGACCGCATGCGCGACAACGAAGAACTGGACCGCTGGGCCGCGAAAGGCGCGTTCGTCGTCGAGGATCATCCCAACCACCCCGACTACCTGATCGCGGAACTCGAAACCTCTCGTGGCTGTGCCTACCGGTGCTCGTTCTGTACGGAACCGCTGTACGGCGACCCCGGATTCCGCTCGGCCGAATCGGTCGTCCGGGAGGTCGAGGCGCTCTACGAGCGCGGCGTCCGCCATTTCCGTCTGGGGCGACAGGCCGACATCCTCGCGTTCGGCGGCGACGGCGAGGCGCCCAACCCCGACGCCCTCCGCCGTCTCTACGCCGGCATCCGGGAAGTGGCGCCCGACCTGGAGACGCTCCATCTCGACAACATGAACCCCGTCACCATCGTCGACTACCCGGAGCGCTCCCGCGAGGCCATCCGCATCATCGCCGAGCACAACACGGCCGGTGACACGGCGGCGTTCGGCCTCGAATCAGCCGACCCCGTGGTTCGCGAGGAGAACAACCTGCTCGTCACCGCCGACGAATGTCTCGAAGCGGTGCGCGTCGTCAACGAGGAGGCCGGCTGGCGCCCCGGCGACGACCCGAGCGACGCGCCCACCCACGGCGACGATGCGGCCGACCGCTTACCGAAGCTCCTCCCCGGTATCAACCTCGTCCACGGCCTGCAGGGGGAGCGCGAGGAGACGTTCGAGCACAACAAGCGCTTCCTCCAGCGCGTCTACGACGAGGGTCTGATGCTCCGGCGCATCAACATCCGGCAGGTGATGGCCTTCGCCGGCACCGAGATGAGCGACACCGGCGCCGACATCGCCGCCGACCACAAGAAACTCTTCAAGCAGTACAAGCGCGAGGTTCGGGAGGAAATCGACCGACCGATGCTCCGCCGGGTCGTCCCCGCGGGCACGGTGCTCCCCGACGTTCACTTGGAGTACCACCAGGACGGGAAGACCTTCGGCCGGCAATTGGGAACCTACCCCCTGCTGGTCGCCATTCCCGGCGAGCGTGAACTCGGAACGACCCTCGACGTGGCCGTCGTCGACCACGGCTTCCGCTCGGTGACGGGCGTGCCCCATCCGCTCGACCTGAACGCGGCGTCGATGGACGAACTCGCCGCGCTGCCGGGCGTCGGGCAGTCGACGGCGGGCGATATCGTCGTCAACCGGCCGTACGGATCGCTCCATGACCTCGATATCGACGCCGACCTCTCGCAGTTCGCGGCCGTCGAATCGATGGGGTCGGCCGACTAGGCGACGTACTCCGACATGCTGACCGCGTACCACTGGTTCTCGTAGTTGGCGTAGTCGATTTCTTCGGGCGCATCCTCCCCGGGCGTGGACACCACGCCGTCGCCGTCGTCGGTCACTCGCGTCACCTGTCGACCGAACAGCCGCTGCAGGTCGGCGTAGGGCTCGGAGTACGGCGCACACTCGTCGTAGCCGTCCTCGATGGCCGACTCGATGATCTCGCGTTGCGCCGCCGAGAGGTCGTGTTCATCGAGGTCGATTCCGCGGCGCTCGTGGACGTGGGCCGCGAAGTCGGCGACCGATTCCGCGACGGTCCGGGTTTCGATCCGGCGTCGCTCCATCGTCACCGTCCGTGTGTCCGTCACTTGCAGTCGGAACTCGCTCCCTCGGATGCGGACGTAGTCGTAGTTCGGATCGGGGACGAGTTCCGATCGGGCCTCCGCCTCGTCGTCGGGGTACGCGAGAGTGCCACCGATGCTGATGGCGCGTGCGCGGTCGAACCGGTCCAGTTCGCGGGTGTTCGGGTAGCCGAGTGCCGCGAACAGTGCCGCTCGGTCGACCGCTGGCAGGTCCGCGAACGCAACGCGCCGGGCGTCGGCGGGGACCGTCGCCTCGGCGTCGTAGTCGAGTGAGATGTCGTAGCCGGTCCGCTGGACGGTTTCGACGATGGATGTCTCGACGGTGAGATACGCGCCGCCCGTGGCGACGTAGTCGGCGTCCTCGAAGGGCTCCGAGCCGGTGTCGGGGACCCACAGCGTCGGGTGGGCGCCGCGGCGCGCGTCGTCGACGGCGGTGCGTTCGGGCGGCGAGAGGGTTTCGAGCGGGTCGCTGGCGGCGTCGGCGGTATCGGCGTCGCTGGTCGTCTGGAGACGGAAGTCGGTCCCGCGGGTGCAGCCACTACCGAAGCCGGGACCGAGACAGCCGGCGGTGGCGGCCAGGCCCGTCAGCCCGGCCGAGAGGAGGGCACGGCGGTGCATACGGACACCACGCGCGCCGAGCGGATGGGTTTTGTGCTAGAGGTCTTCGTCGATGATCTCGCCAACCGCGAAGTTGGACTTGACCTCGGTCACCTCTATCTTGACGCGCTCGCCGATCTCCGCGCCGGGGACGATGATGACGTAGCCCCGCTCGACGCGCGCAATGCCGTCGCCCTGCTTGCCGATGTCCTCGATTTCGACGTAGCGAATCTCGCCGACTTCGACCGGTGGTTGGGGTTCCGAGGCGGACGTCTCCGGCTCCGCGAGCTCTTCCTCTTCGGTCCGCTCGCGGGAGATGAGTGCGACTCGGTAGGTTTCGTCGGGATCGATAGAGCCCCGCTCGATCTCTCGCTGGGGTACTTCGATCACGTACGTTCCGTCTTCGGAGCGAACACGTTCGCTGAACAGACACAGCAGTTTATCTGAGATCTCCATATCGTAAACCTCGATGCGAACCTGTGGCGGCACCGGTAAAGGTGTATCGCCGCTATCGGGGGCGTCCGTCACGTGTTTTCGCGCCCTCCGAGTCGTGGACGACAACCTCGCCGGGGTCCGTGTCGACCGGCGCGTACTCGTCGCGGACGTCGATGGCCTCTTCGAGTTCCCGGATCGCCCGCTCTTTGAGTGCCGCCGCCAGGTCCTCGGCGTCGTCCCGGGAGATGTCCCGGCCTAACCCCTCGCACTCGTGGGCGCGGACCATCCCTGACTCGTCGACGGCCTCGCCCATCGGCTGACTCGTCCCGCCGAGCGCGACGCTGAACGGGTAGGTCTCACAGATGAGCGGCCGGTCGTCGTGGACCGTACACGTCCCCTCACCGTCTTCCTCGGCGTAAAAGGTGCAGTCGCCGCAGCCGTCGGTCGCCAGCGCCCACTCGAACGTCTCCCCCTCCGGCCCCTCCGACCCCTCTTCGAGGCCGTATGGCATCGGCCGTGCCACGTCCCGCCAGTCGCGGTCGGTCGACTCCTGGAGCGCCCGCACCTCGTCGGGAAACACCGTCGCCGTGTGGGGATCCTCGGCGTCCGCCTTGCAACACGCGCCACAACGGGTGCATTCGAACCCGATGGATTCGATGGCGTCGGCGAGGTCGCTCACGTCGAGGGCTTTCGCACGGCCGAGTTCGGCCTCTAGCGACTCCATACTGCCAGTGAGTGATCGAGACGCAAAACGCCGTCGTCCCGCTCGGTTCACGCCGGGCGGACGCGCCCCGTCTCGCGGTCGAACCGGACGCGCCCCTCCCGGTCGAGTTTGTCGAGGTGGGCATGGACGGTGCCCGCCGCGAGGTCACGAACGCCCGTGAGGTCGCGGTCGTACGCCGCATCGAGGACGGCCTCGACCGATTCGGCGCCCTCGTGGACGGCGCGTTCGACCCCTCGCTCGCGCTCCGCGCGGTGGGCCATGAGTCGCGTGATGGTCGCGCGGGGGTCGCCGATGACCGGCCCGTGGCCCGGAAAGAGGCGGGATGGATCGCGGGCGTACAAGCGACGGAGGGCGACGAGATACGCCCGCAGATTCCCCTCGGGCGCGGCGACGGCGACACTCCCGGTCGCGACGGCGAGGTCGCCAGAACAGATGCCGGTCTCGCCTTCGAAGGCGACGTGATCCGGCGCGTGCCCGGGCGTATCGAGGACGGTCAGGTCGCCGACGGTCGTCCCCTCGCTGAAGGTGCGGTCCGGGTCGCAGTCGGTCGCGGCGGCGAAGCGCTCCTCGCGACCGCGCCGCGCCCAGACGGTCGCGCCCGTCTCGGCGGCGTAGGTAGCGACGCCGCCGACGTGGTCGGGGTGGGCGTGCGTGATGGCGACATGGTCGACCTCGCCGTCGGCGACGGCGGCGTCGAGTTCCGGCGTGCGCCCCGCCGGGTCGACGAGGACGCCGCCGCCGAGATAGGCGTTCGTCCGGCCGCCGGGCGCCGTCGTCTCCGTCGGCACCGGAACGCGCTCCATTACTTCTCGATGATGCTCTCTTCGACCGCCTCGCCGAAGTGCCGCGCCACGTCCTCGTAGTAGACCAGCATCTCGTCGCCGGCCTCGAGGTCGGTCACGGCGGTCCGGCCCTCGTGGGTGTGGACCTTGATGGTCTCGGCGTTCTGGAGGAGTGTCTCGATGCGGTCGGTGCCGTCCTCGGTTTCGACCGCCGCCTGAATCCGGAACATGGGCCGTTTCTCGATTTTGACGCGGCCGACGACCGTCTCGCGGGTGTCGCCGTCGGTGTCGACCACCTGCACCTCGTCGCCGCTCGTGAGTTCCGAGAGGTACTGCGTCCCGCCGCCGGGCGAGCGGACGTAGGCGTGGACCGCGCCCGCGTTCACGCGGAAGGGGCGCGAGGCGACGTACGGCGATTCCGCGGTCTCGGCGTGGACGAAAAAGAGGCCCCGCGACATGGAGCCGACGAGCATCCCCTCGTCGTGTTCCATCAGCGAACTCGTATCGACGCAGACGCGGTCGGCCATGCCGGTGCGTTCGACAGCGGTCACCTCGGCGTACTGCAGATCGAGGTGTTCGCGCTCGGCGGCGTCGCGCATCTCACAGGTGGACCGGATCTCGTCGGAGTCGCCCGAATCGAGGAGGACGCCGTCGGCGCCGATTTCCAGCGTCTCGAAGGCGGTCTGGGCCTCTTCGGCGGAGGTGACGCCCGCGATCAGATCCGTCTCGTCGCCGATGCGGGCGATGAGGTTCTCCAGCGGGATGATGGTCCAGTCCTCGCCGACGACGATGGTGTAGTCGCCGTCTTGTGCGGCCGCCTCCGCGAAGGCCTCGTAGTCCTCGTCGAAGATGCGGACGTAGGCGCCCTGCGCCCGGTCGTCGTCGCGGCGGAGCGTCGAGAGGTCGGCCGATCCCGAGAAGTCCGGCGGGAGGTCGACCGTACCGTCGCCTTCGCCGTTCTTGCCGACGATGTACGCGTCCGCCGTTGCGCCGTCGGGTTCGGCGTCCTCGACGAGGTCGGCGTCGGAGCGGAACGCCGCGACGTTCACGTCGCCGAGTTCGCGTACTTGCGCTACGTCGGCCTCGTCGACGAGGACCCAGTCGACGCCGGCCTCTAGGCCCGCGGTGATGCGCTCCTTTCGCGACTCCCAGTCGCCGACGTCGCCGTCGGCCTTCAGCCACACGCTTCGTGTCATTACACGCAACTCGACGCGACGTGGCTTCAACGTGGCGGATGGGGGCTAGGCTTCGAGCAGGCCGCTCCGGGTGAGCGCCTCGTCGACGTCGGCGTCGTCGTGGAGGACGGCGGCGATGGCGCGCGTGATAGCCCCGGGATCGTCGTGCTGGAAGATGGAGCGCCCCATCGAGACGCCGGCGGCGCCGCCGTCCATCGCGCCGCGCACCATCTCGATGGTCTGGCGGTCGGTGCCGCGACTGCCGCCCGCGATGACGACGGGGAGACGCGTCCCCGCACAGACGGGGGCGAAACTGTCGCCGTCGCCGCTGTAGCCCGTTTTGACCACGTCGGCGCCGAGTTCCTCGGCGAGGCGAACGGCGTGCGCCAGCGCCTCGGGGTCGTCCTCCGCGATGTCCGGCCCGCGGGCGTACGCCATCGCCAGCGTCGGGATGCCGAGCTCCTCGGCGCGTTCGGTCACCCGCGCGAGGTCGGTCATCTGCTCGGGTTCGTACTCGGAGCCGACGTTGATGTGGAAGGAGACGGCGTCGGCGCCGGCCCGGAGCGCGGCTTCGACGGTGCCGGTCCGTCGCTTGTCGTCCTCGTCGGGACCGATGTTCGTCGAGCCGTTGAGGTGGACGATGTAGCCCGCGTCGTTTTTATGCTCGTGAACGCGTGACGCCACGCCCTTCTGTGTCAGCACAGCGTCGGCACCGCCGGCCGTCACCGCGTCGATGGTCGATTCGATGTCGACGAGCCCTTTCACAGGTCCCATCGTGACGCCGTGATCCATCGGGACGATCAGGTATCGGTCGTCCGTCGAGATGCGCCGGAGACGCGCGCGAGTTCCCGTGTTCATCAGTATGGTATTCTGTACCAGTAGCGCTTTTATGTACGTTCCGGATGCGTTCGTTCGTCCGCCCCTCGGAGCGCCCCTTCCTTGAGTTCGCGGGCCTTCGACTCCAGGCGGTTGGCCACGGTGACGGGGGGATCGCCCCGTTCGACGCCCGTCTCGATGATGTCGATGAGCGCGGAGCCGACGATGACGCCGTCGGCGCCCGCCTCGATCACTTCCTGGGCGTGCTCGCCCGTCGAGATGCCGAAGCCGACGGCCTTGGGAACGTCCCACTCCGCAATGCGGTCGAGGCTCTCGGCCGTCCGATCGGAGAGGTCGGCCCGCGCGCCGGTCGTCCCGAGACGCGCCTGGACGTAGACGTAGCCCGACACCTGGGCCATGATGTGCTCCAAGCGCTCGCCGCGGGTCGTCGGCGCGACGATAAAGATGAGGTCACAGTCGTGTTCGTCACACGCCTCGCGCAGGGGGTCGGCCTCCTCCGCGGGCAGATCGGGGACGACGAAGCCCTCGACGCCTGCCTCGGCCGCTCGGCGGACGAACGCCTCCGGCCCCGTCTCGTCGCCGAACTGGTAGATGAGGTTGTAGTAGGTCATGCAGACGATCGGCACGTCGACCGAGAGGTCCTCGACGAACTCGAAATACCGCGTCGGCGTCATCCCCGCCTCCAGGGAGCGCACGATGGCGCTCTGGATAGTCGGTCCCTCGGCGATGGGTTCGGAGAACGGCAGGCCGAGTTCGATGATGTCGGCGCCGCCCCGTTCGAGAGCCTCGACGTACGCGAGCGAGGACTCGTAGTCGGGGTCGCCCGCCGCGAGATAGGGGATGAACGCCGGGCCGCCGGCGAACGCGTCGTCGATGGAGCTCACTGGAACCCCCCCGTCGCCGCGAAGGTGTCGATGTCGGGCGCGTTCTCGATGTCACGGTCGTGGGTCTCCTCCAGCACCGTTTCGAGGTCCTTGTCGCCGCGGCCGGAGACGTTGACCACGACCACGTCGCCGAGGTCCTCGTAATGATCCTCCAGATAGCCGAGCGCGTGGGCGGATTCGAGCGCCGGAATAATGCCTTCCAACTGCGACAGGCGATGGAACCCTTCGAGCGCGCCGTCGTCGTCGACGGTGACGGCGGTCACGCGGTCCCGGTCCACGAGGGCGGCGAGTTCGGGGCCGACGCCGGCGTAGTCCAGACCCGCCGAAACGCTGTGGGACTCCATGATCTGGCCGTCCTGGTCCTGCAGGACGCGCGTCCGGGAGCCGTGGAGGACGCCCTCCGTGCCCGTCGAGAGCGTCGCCGAGTTGGGGGCGACGCCGCGTTCCTCGTCGACTTCCAGGCTGCTGCCGCCGGCCTCGACGGCGTAGAGGTCGACGTCCGCGTCGTCGACGAACTCCGCGAAGACGCCCATCGTGTTCGACCCGCCGCCGGCACAGGTGACGATGGAGTCGGGGAGGCGGCCGGCCTTCTCCTGAATCTGCTCTCGCGCCTCCTCGGAGATGACCCGCTGGAAGTCGCGGACCATCGCCGGGAACGGATGCGGCCCGACGACCGACCCGATGACGTAGTGGGTGTCCTCGACGTTGGTCGCCCAGTCGCGCATCGTCTCGCTGATGGCTTCTTTCAGCGTGCCTCGGCCCACCGTCACCGGGGTGACCTCCGCGCCGTTGAGGCGCATCCGGAAGACGTTGGGTCGCTGGCGGTTGATGTCTCGGCGACCCATGTACACCTCACAGGGCATGCCGAGGTGGGCACACGCCATCGCCGTCGCGGTGCCGTGCTGGCCCGCGCCGGTCTCCGCGATGATGCGGTCCTTGCCCATATACTTCGCCAGCAGCACCTGCCCGAGCGCGTTATTGAGTTTGTGCGCGCCGCCGTGCAGGAGGTCCTCCCGCTTGAGATAGACGTCCGTGTCGTAGCGCTCGGAGAGGCGCTGGGCGTGCTGGAGCGGCGTCGGTCGCCCGCCGAAATCGGCCAGGCGCTCCCGGAACTCGTCCATGAAGCCGTCTTCGTTCGCGAGGACGTACCGCTCGTAGGCGTCCTCCAGTTCCTCGATGGCGGGCATCAGCGCCTCGGGAACGTACTGTCCACCGTACTCGCCGAACTTGCCTGTGTCAGAACTCATGCTCTCGTAAGTCGCCGCACGTTCTCGGTCACGTCGCCGTCCATGATCGCGCTCCCGATCAGCAGGGCGTCGGCGCCCGCCGACCGCATCCGCTGGACGTCGTCGGTCGATGCGATCCCGCTCTCCGCGATGAGGGTCACGTCGTCGGGGACGTGGGGCGCCAGCGACTCGAAGGTGTCGAGGTCGACTTCGAGACGGCCCAGGTCGCGGTTGTTGACGCCGACGATCTCCGCACCGGCGTCGAGCGCCCGGTCGAGTTCGTCGCGGGTGTGGACCTCGACCAGCGGCTGGAAGCCCCGTCGCTTCGCCGCCGCGACGAGGTGCTCCAGGTCGTCCACGAACCGCGCGATCAACAGGACGAGATCCGATTCCACGAGGTCGAGTTGGGACTCCGTCACGATAAAGTCCTTGCGGAGCACCGGCACGTCGACGGCGTTGCGGACCTGCGTCAGCGCCGCGATCGACCCGCCGAAATGCTCGGGTTCGGTGAGGACCGAAATCGCCGTCGCTCCGCCCGCGACCATCGCCCGGGCGAGTTCGGCCGGGTCGTCGTCCCGCTGTCCCTCGGTCGTGGGGCTGGTCGGTTTCACCTCCGCGATGACCGGCACTCGGCCATCGGCCTCCGCGGCCGCGATGGCGTCCGTGAGGGAGCGAGGCGTCACCGACACGTGCTCGTCGCCACCTGCCCGCTCGCGGGCGGCGGTCAGAATGGACCGCACCGCCGGAGCCAGTTCTTCACCATTAGAGTCCATTGTTGTACACTGATGGTCTTATTTGGACATAAGCCTTGCGTCCCGGCCGGGACGACAACCCCTATCAGGCAACCGGTCCATCCGACTACCATGGAGGGAGTTTACGCGCGCGAGTCGTCGTATCTGGGTCGTGCAGTCCAGCTCGGCGTCGTCGGCGGTCGAGTCATCAGCGTGTCGTTTCCGGAGTCGCCGCCCGCCGACGCCGACCCCGATCATCCCTTGCTCGACCGGGTGTTCGACTACCTCGACGGCGCCGAGGACCACTTCGACGACGTGACCGTCGCGCTCACCGTTCCGACCGACCAGCGCGAGGTGCTCGAAGCCGTCCGGAACGTCCCCTACGGCGAGACGGTCGACGTCGCTCGCGTGGCGCGCCTGGCGGGGCTCGACGACGAGACCGAGGGCGATCTGGAGACGGTCCGCGCGGGGCTCCGGGCGAACCCGGTCCCGCTGTTCATCCCCGATCATCGCGTCGCCGGCCCGGGGGCGACGCCTCCTGACGTGGCCGAGCGCCTGCGAGAACTCGAATCGTCGTAGCCCGATCAGCTACCTGCTATCTCGGTCCGCGTCGCTCCCGACGAACTCCAGGGCGTTCACGAGGTAGTGAGCGATCACGACCGTCCACAGACTCCCCGTGAGGACGAACGCCGCGGCCAAGACGAACCCGAGGGCGCCGGTGACGACGACGCCGATCCATCCCTGAGCGCCGTGGCCGAGGGCGAACGCGGCGGAAGACACACCGGCCAGGAGCCACGGCGAGACGCCGAAGCCGACGGCGAACGCGCCCACCAGCACGCCCCGAAAGAGCAGCTCCTCGAACCCCGCGACGAGCGGTAAGACCACGCCGAGGAGGAGCGCCCACCCCGCCGTCGTCTCGGGGGTCATCGCCCGGCGGAGCGCCCCGGGGTCGCCGAGGTCGTAACGGTCGCTCAGCCGCGACCCAGCGACGTTGACGGCGTGGAGCGCAAGCCCGAGGGCGACGCCGGCGCCAAGCGCTACCGGCGTGAACGCGTCCGCCCCGGCTCCGAGCGCTGCCGCCGGAATCGACGCGTACCACGCGCCGACGAGCAGGAGCGCGGCGAACAGTCCCTGCGAGAGGAGGACGTTCACCAGCAGCGTCGATGTCGAGGGTGTCGACGACTCGCCCACGACGCGCTTCGAGAGGGTGGGCGGGGCGTCCGTCCCCGCAGCATACTGCTCGGTACCGGTGTGGGAAGTGCTCGTATCGATCACACCGGCGGACGCACGCGCGAGAAGTAGCAAGCCCACGACGACGACGACGACGAAGCCGGCGAAGGCCGTCCACGCGGGCATCAGTCGAGCCGTGGCGGTGCGCTCATCTGGCGTGTGAGACGAAAAGCGGTGCCCCTACTGCGGGCTGGGGCTGCTCGGTCCCTGATTGACGCTCTGTTTGTCGAGCGCCGACCCCGTGATGGTCTTGAGCCGGTCGACCAGCGAGTCCTTCTCGGGCTCGCCTTCGAGCGCCACGTCGAGCACTTCGCTGATGTGGCTGACCGGGATGATTTCGATCATCTCCTCGTACTCGTCCTCGATCATCACGTCCTGCATGTTGGACTGGGGGATAATGACTCGGTCACAGCCGGCCTTGGCCGCGGCCTCGATCTTGTGCGTGACGCCGCCGACGGGGAGCACGTCGCCCCGGACCGAGAGCGATCCGGTCATCGCGAGCGACTGGTCGACGCCGACGTCTTCGATGGCGCTGATGACCGCCGTCGCGACGGTGATGGAGGCGGAGTCGCCGTCGACGCCGCCCTCACCGGCCTGAACGAACTGGATGTGGATGTCCTTCTGGGTGATGTCCTCGTCGGAGAACTTCTTGATGATGGCGGAGACGTTGGAGACGGCCTCCTGGGCCATCTCCTTCAGCTGCCCCGTGGCGATGACTTCGCCCGGACCCTGCGAGGGCGTCACTTCGGCCATCACGGGGAGGACGATACCGGAGTCCTCGCCCATGACGGCGAGGCCGTTGACGCGGCCGGCGACGAACCCCTCGTTGACTTCCAGTTCGTAATCCTTCCGGCGCTGGATGTAGTCGTCCGCGAGCTGCTGTTCGATGCTGCGGGAGCGACCTTTCGCCTGCAGGACGTGGTCGCGAGTGGTGTTTTCGGCGTCCTCGGCACGGGCGATGTCGCCGGCGACACGCACCAGGCCACCGAGATTGCGCAGTTTGAGCGTCAGGTGGCCCTTCCGGCCGGCCCGACGCCGCGCCTCGAGGATGACCTCCTCGATGGCCTCGCCCGTGAAGTGGGGAAGGCGGCCGTCTTTCTCCACTTCCTGGGCGATGAAGCGGGCGTACTTCCGGCGCATGTCCGGGGTGTCCTCGATGGTGTCGTCCATGTACACCTCGTACCCGTAGCCCTTGATCCGCGAGCGGAGCGCGGGGTGCATGTTCTCCATCGCGTCCAGGTTCCCGGCGGCGATCATGACGAAGTCACAGGGAACGGGTTCGGTCTGGACCATCGCGCCCGAGGAGCGCTCGGACTGGCCCGTGATGCCGAACTCGCCTTCCTGAATCGCCGTCATGAGATGCTGCTGGGAGCGCACGTCGAGCGTGTTGATCTCGTCGATGAACAGCACGCCCTTGTTGGCCTTGTGGATGGCGCCCGGTTCGACCCGGTCGTGGGAGGGCGTCTCCATCCCACCGGACTGGAAGGGGTCGTGGCGGACGTCGCCGAGCAGCGCGCCGGCGTGGGCACCCGTGGCGTCCTCGAACGGCGCCGTCTGCTGGTCGGCGGTGTTGACGATGAGGTTCGGAATCATCGCGTCCGACCCACGCGAGCCGTAGCGGAAGGCGAGATAGATGATCCCGGCCGCGAGGATACCGAGCAGGATGTTCCCGGCGATGATGAGGGAGTAGCCGAGGACGATGGCGATGATGATCCACATCAAGAAGGAGCGCATCTGGTTGCGCTTCCGGGCTTCCTCCTTGTGGGCTTCGACGATCTGGTCGCCTTTCCCCGAGGGCACCGTCCGCACCTTCGGCTCGTTGCCGTCGTCGGGGTTGTGATAGACCAGCACGTCCTGTAGCTCCTCTTTGGGGAGGAGTTCGCTCATCGCCTTCGCGAGCATCGACTTGCCCGTCCCGGGCGAGCCGATCATCATGACGTGACGGCGCTGTTTGGCCGCCTTCATCACGACGTCGCGGGCGTGTTCCTGCCCGATGACCTGATCCACGAGGCGGTCGGGGACCTGAATCTCGGCGGTGGAGTCGATCTGCAGCCCACCGAGGAGGCCGTCCTCCGCGTCCTCGTCGATTTCGGCGTCGATTTCGACGTCACTCCCTAAGTCCTCGATGGACTTCTCGTCCGTATCGTCGCCGGGGCCGTCGCCGGACTCCGGCCCATCGGACGGCGTCGGGACGTTCTCCTCCCAGTCGTCGTCCTCACCGCGCTCTCGGGGCGGGTCGTCGACCCGCTCCGCCTCGTCGGCGAGGCGCTCGTCCGTGTTCGTGTCGTCGTTCATAGAACGGTTTCGTTGGTCGAACTGAAGGGGTCGGAACTGATATACTTTCTCCCCACTGTCCGCACCGCTTATGTGGAAAGATGGGGCGCTGACACGGGTGTACGCCCGTAATTCTGGATAGTCACCGACTCGTCGAATTTATAAATGCGCGCGTCCACGTCGGCACCATGCGGGGGTTCTACATCGGCCGGTTCCAGCCGTATCACGACGGTCACCACCGGATGGTCGAGGAGATCGTCTCCGAGGTCGACGAACTCGTCCTCGGTATCGGGAGCGCCGGCCACTCCCATTCGACGCACAACCCCTTCACGGCGGGCGAACGCGTCATGATGGTCACGAAAGCTCTCGCCGAGTTCGACCTCACGACCTACGCCGTGCCCATCGAGGACCTCGACCGCAACGCCGTCTGGGCAAGTCACGTCCGAAGCATGTCTCCCACCTTCGACGTCGCGTACTCCAACAACCCGCTCGTCATCCAGTTGTTCGAGGAGGCTGGCGTCGAGGTGCGGCAGTCCCCCATGTTCAACCGCGAAGTGCTCGAAGGGTCGGAACTCCGCGAGCGCATGATCGAGGGCGGCGAGTGGCGCCATCTCGTCCCCGACCCCGTGGTCGGCGTCATCGAGGAAATCGACGGTATCGAGCGCATCCAGCGCGTGAGCGAGACCGACGCCAACGACGTATGATCACGCTCGCCTCCGACTTCGGCTCGCCGTACCCGGCCGCGATGAAGGGCGTGATCCTCCGGCGAACCGACGCCCGCCTCGTCGACGTGAGTCACGACCTGCCCCGGGGGTCGGTCCGCGAATCGGCGTTCTGGCTCCGCGAGACGCTGCCGACCTTCCCCCCGGCGACACACCTCGCCGTCGTCGATCCCGGCGTCGGGACCGACCGCGGCGTCCTCGTCGCCCGCGCGGGCGAACACACGTTCGTCGGCCCAGACAACGGCCTCCTCGTGCCGGCCGTCCGTCGCATCGCCGCCGACGCTGACGCCGAGGTGACGTGGTTCCACGCCGACCCCGGTGCGCCCGAATCCACCACGTTCCACGGCCGGGACGTGTTCGCCCCGCTCGCGGCCGAGATGCACGACGCGGTTCGCGAGGGGACGCTCACCGACCACGACCGTCTGACGCGGATCGGATCGCCCGTCGACTGCCGCCTCTCCGACGCGACCGTCGACGCCGGCGAGGCCGTGGGCGAAGTCCTCGCCGTCGACGACTTCGGCAACGTCATCACGAACGTCCCCGGGGCGTTCCTCGCTGGTCACGACGCCGTGACCATCAACGGCGACCGCGTCCCCGTCGCCGAGACGTTCGCGGTCGTGGCTCCCGGCGACCCGCTGGTCACCGTCGGGAGCCACGGCTACGTCGAATGCGATGTCAACGACGGCCGCGGCGACGAACGCTTCGGTCTCGCCGTCGGGGACCGCGTCCGTCTCCGTCCCGTCGATACCTACCGCCAGTCGTAGCGGGCGACGATCCGGTCGGATCGGTCGGCGATGCCGTTGGGATTGCGGGCCGGCGACCGGTCTTTCACGCGAGCGAGGAGGCCGTCCGCCGCGCCGCGGGCGACGCCGCTGATCACGTCGCGGCCCGCGCCGATCCACTCGGTCGGTTCGAGATCGCCGCGGAGGACGTCGCGCGCGGCGGTCAGGGCGTCTCGCGCCGCTCGACTGGCCGTCCCCGTCGCCGCGGCCGGCCGAATGCCGTAGTTCTTGACGAGGCGATAGGCGAGCGACCGGAACTCCGCGCCACGGTCGTCTACCGTCACGCCGCCGTCGGCGGAGTACTCCTGCCGGACGCCCATCTCGGGCCGCCAGTCCACCTCGTAGTCGAGGCCGGCCAGTCGGTGCGCGAGGTCACGGTCCCCGCCCGTTTCGAGATACTCGTCGAAGCCGTCCAGCGCGTCGAGAACCGGGCGCCGGAAGGCCACGTTGCCGCCGTTGAAATACGTCACCTCGCGGGTGCCGACCCGCTGGTGCTCTGACTCCTCGGTCGTCATCCCCCCACCGAGGGTGCGGTGTGTCGGCCCGGTGACCACCGCTGCGGTCTCTACCCCCTCCCGAAGCCCCTCCAGCCACGACGGTTCGACCACCAGATCGTACTGCAAGAGAGCGACCACGTCGCCGGTGGCGACTTCTAGGCCGGCGTTGCGGGCGACGTTCGCCGTCCGGGTCGACACTTCGACCAGTACGTCGACGTCGTCGCGTTCGCGAATCATCCCGGTAGTGCCGTCCGTCGACGGCCCGTTGACGACGACGACCTCCGCGCCCGGGACGTGGGCGGCCAGCGCGTCGAGGCAGGCCGCGAGTCGGTCCCGACCGTTGAGGGTCGGTATCACTACCGAGAGGTCCATATCCGACCACACCGACTCCGCGAATATAACGATTCCCGTTAGACGCGCGTATCCCAGTAGGACACCGACGCGAGGTGGTCGCCCAGCGGCGTCTCACCGATAGCGGTGTCGAGACTCCGGAACGCGCCCGCGAGTCGGTTGGGGATCTTTCGGTAGAACCCGTACGGCAGGACGAAGTCGTGGCTGTCGTCGTCGAGCGTCAGATCCGCGCCGTCGACGAGGCGCTCGACTTCAGCTCGTCCGTAGAGGCGAGACCCCATCGGGAGCAGCCAGTTGTAGATGACGCGCGTGCTCCGGTCGTTGAACGTATCGAAGAAGACTTGCTCTTTCGAGACCCGGGACATCTCCGCGAGGAACTTCGCGGGAGTGTCCGCCAGGTGGAAAAAGCGCATCGCGAACACGGTGTCGAAATGATCGTCCGGAAACGGCAGTCGGGCGGCGTCCCCGCGCAGGAACTCGATGCGGTCGGCCACGCCCGCCGACCGAGCCTTCTCCCGCCCCTGGGACAGCATCGCCGAGGAGATATCCAGACCGACGACGTCTGCGCCGCGTTCGGCCAGCATGACCGTGAACCGGCCCGTACCACACGCGATTTCGAGCACCTTTCGGTCCTCGATCGGGCTCAACGCTTCGAGGACGGCCCGCTTCTCGCGGCGGTCGATCAGGCGCCCACCCCGTGAGAATCGCTTGGCGTCGTACTCCTGCGCGACCTCGTCGGCCTGATACCACTCCTCTCCTTTCACGCTAGCCGTCTTTTCGCCCGGAGATTAAAACGTACTGGATGCCGCGCCGAGCGATCCCTTTTTGTAATTAATGACATATAAGGTATCTCGTGTGTTTTCACGCATATGGAGATAACCTTTACCACTACCGACTCGGACGTTCGGGTATGAGCACCACAGCAGCGGACTCGATCGGCGATGACCGGCTGACTACCACCGAATATCGAGAACGCCTGAGCGAACTGCCGCCCAGCGCGAAACTCGTCGCGAAAGTGCTGGAAAGCGACTCGCCGCTCTCGCAAGGGCAACTCGCTGAAGAGTCGCTGCTCCCCGACCGGACGGTTCGGTACGCGCTGAACCGACTCGAGGAGTCGGACATCGTCGGCTCGCGCTACAGTTTCAAGGACGCCCGGAAACAGGTCTACTTCCTGCGAACGTAGTCGCGATCACTTCTCTTCCGACCCAGCACACCACGGACAGAAGGACAGCTCCGGGTCCAGATCACGGCCGCACGTCGGACACGACGCGGTCGTCCCCTCGGACGGTGACGACTGGGCCACGCGGTACGCATCGAGCGTGTTCAGCGCCAGCAGACCGATCACTGGCACCGTCACCTGGGGCGGGAGCGTCGCCACCGTCGCGGTCTCCGGGTCCGAAAACGTCGCGATCAGCACGAGCCCCGTCCCGATAACGAACGAGAACCACGCGAACGCGCGACCCCACTCCCGGAGGTAGGCGTGGCCCGCGCCCGCGATACCCGCGGTAGCGCCGACGACGCTGACCGCCACCGCGATCACCGCCTTCCGATTGCCCATCGGGTTCCCGTATCGGTGCGCATCCGCTTATACTCCTGGCCCAAGTCGCTCGATCAGATCCGCGAGCGTCGCCAGGTCGTACTGGCCCGGCGCCGTCGCTTCCGCGGGGTCGACCGGCGCGTACCCGATCTTCGACCCGTAGAGCGGAGCGACCGCCCGCGTGTGACGGCCTGCTTCCCCCATCGCCATCGTCGCGACCCGGTTCCCGCGCTGCGTCGCCGTATGCGTCGCCGACAGCACCGCCAGAGCGTCGCCGGGATCGGTCGCCGTCACCGCCAGTTTCCCCACGTCGCCGCGGTCGGCGGCCGTCGCCAGCAGGTCGACCAGCCGTGACTCCGGCGGGGTCCCCTCGAAGTCGTGGACCGAGGCGACGACGCTCGCGCCGTTTGCCCGCGCCGTCGTCGCCGCGGCCGCGCCGGCGTCCGTGCGGAGACTCGACAGTTCGATGTCGACCGCGCCGACCGCGTCGTGGGCACTCGCCGACTCCAGAGCCGCCAGTCGCTCCGCTTCCGCCCCGTCGGCCTCGCCGCCTTCGGCCGGATCGCGGTTCGTGGCGATCAGGGACAGGTCGCCGTCGTATTCGTTCAGTGCCGCCAGCGGCTCGGTCGCCAGATCCATCCGAAACTCGACGGCGTCGGCGTGGGGCCGCGCCGCCGGTTCGTCACCGAGGTCGGCCGTCGCCGCCGCGAGTACCAGCGAATCGAACTCCATGCTTCACTCTTCGTGAGCGTCGGTAAAGTCGTTCCCGTCGAACGGGGCGTGGTCGAGGACGTACCGCCGCCCCCCGCCTGCGGACTCCTCCGAAACCGACGCCACCGCGTAGGGGCGGATCCGTCGCTCCGCTTTCGTCACGACCGGGAAGTCGTAATACTCGGCCGCGTAGCCACCGTCCCGGTCGGCCATGGCCTCGCGGTGGCGGTCGAGACGGTCGGCGAGACGCCGGGTGGATGCCGCGGGGAGGCCGTCCACCTCGTCGTCGAGCGCCGCGAACAGGTCCTCGTCGAGGTCGTACCCCACCGAGTTCCGGGCGGCGTGCATCGCCGCGAGCGCCGTCGTTCCCGTCCCGGCGAAGGGGTCGAGCACCCGGTCGTCCCGGACCGAGAACATCCGGATCAGGCGAAGCGGAATTTCGAGCGGGAAGGCCGCGGAGCGGTCCCGGCGCTCCTCGTGGTCGGCGAGCGCCTGCTCCTCGCCCCGGATCTCCCACAGGTCGGAGAACCAGCGGTTGCGCTCCTCCCAGAAGAAGGCGCTTTCGTAGCGGCGGTCGTCGCCCGGGGGGAACGAGCGCGTCCCGCCTTTCCGGAAGAGGAGGATGTACTCGTGTTCGAGCGTGACGTAGGCGTTCGGCGGCAGCGTCCCCGACCCCATGAACTTGGTGAGACTGTTGGTCGGCTTGCGCCAGAGCACGTCCGGAAGCGGGGTCAGGCCCTCCCGACGGAGGGCGTCGACGACGCGGGCGTGGTTCGGGAACTGCTGAAACTCGCCCCCGATGGTGCGGGTCGCGTCACCGACGTTGATACAGGCGACGCCGCCCGGCGCCAGCACCCGTTCGATCTCCGCCCAGACGGCGTCGAGCTGGTCGTGCATCAGGTCGAAGGCGGCGTCGCCGTCGCCCGCCGAAAGCGCCGCCTCCACGTCGGGATCCCGGGCCGCAAACAGGTCGTCCCAGAGGTCGATCATCGGGTACGGCGGCGACGTGACGACGAGGTTCACCGACTCGTCGGCAACGTCGTCCATCGCCGCCGCATCCCCGACCCGGAGGTCGTGCGTGGTCCGCATCACCACCCTCTCTCGCTCCCCGGCAAGTATCGGTGTCGGTCTCGCCGCCCGCCGCGACGTTCATACCCGTCCGCCCCGTCGCCCTGACCATGCCCCGTCGCATCGTCTCGCTCGCACCGGCCGTCACCGCGACGCTCCGTGACCTCGGCGCTGCCGACCGCCTCGTCGGCGTCACGGCCCACTGTCCGTCGGAACTCGACGGTCACGACGTGGACCCGGCGGTCCTCGGCGGATGGCTCGACCCCGACCTCGACCGTCTGGCGTCGCTCGACGCCGATCTAATCTGTACCAGCGACGCGCTCCAGGCCGAGGTGCGGGATGCGATCCGTGACCGCGGGTTCGACGTGTATCACGCCGATCCGCGGACGCTCGACGAGGTCATCGAGGGCTTCGCTGCGCTCGGACGGGCGGTCGGCCGTCCCGACGCGGGTGAGCGCCTGGCCGCCCGGAGTCGCGCGCGCCTCGACCGTCTCCGCGACCGGACGCCGGATGACGCCCGACCCACGGTCTACTGCGAGGAGTGGGCCGACCCGCCGATGGCGGCCGGCAACTGGGTGCCCGAGGTGGTCGCCGCCGCTGGGGGGCACCACCCCTTCGTCGATCGCGGCGACCGCTCCCGAGAAGTCTCCCGTGCGGCGGTCGAGGAAGCCGCCCCCGACCACGTCGTTCTCCATCTCTGCGGGTACGGGTCACGCGTCGATCCGACGACGTTCACCGACCGCGAATGGGACATCGACCCCGCGGTCCACGCCGTCGACGACGCGCTCTTGAACCAGCCGAGTCCGAACCTGCTCGACGGCGCCGAGCGCCTCGCCGACCTGTTTTATACGGAGTAGTGTAAGTCAGTACCGGTGAGTCGCCGACCCGTCTTGGCGACTCACCGGAAGACAGTTACACGAATCCGTCTTAGGTGTCGGGTTCGGGATCGGTCTCGGCCGTCCCCGCCGTCTCGTCGACGGCGGCCGTCAGCGACACGTTGAGCGCGAGCATCGAGACGACGCCACCGATCACCGTCACGAGGTTTTTGACTGCGTGATCGAGGACGGCCGCACCGAAGGCGGTGGCGCCAGTGACGGGGGTCAGTCCCGCGACGAGGAGGGTGAAGGCCGCCTCGTAAAGCCCGATTCCGCCCGGCGAGAGCGGGAGCACTTTCGCGAGGTTGCCGACGCTCACCGCGAAAAAGCCGATGGCGACGAGCGTCGCCGGCGCGAGCGCCACCTCGAACGCCGCGAGGACGAGCACGGCGGTCACGACATCGAGCGCCCAGATGACGAGACTGCTCACGCCGACCCGCGCGAACGCCCCGCGGTCGGCCGCCACCGTCTGTACGTCGGCCACGAACCGTTCGAGCACGCTCGCTACGTAGTCGGCGTAGGAGTCCGAACTCACGCCCGTGACGACCCGCCGGATCAGGTTGCCGTCGCGGCGCGCGCTGACCGCGATGGCTGCGACGGCGACGACGGCCGCCGCCGCGACGCCGGCCGCGACGGTCAGGGCGATCCGCGCGCTCCGGGGATTGACGCCGGGGACGCCCTCGGAGACTGCCGCGACCACGTCGCCCGTCGCGCCCGTGAGCACGTAGCCGACGAGGACGGTCCCGCCGAGCACCGTGATGGTCAGGAGGTCGAAGACGCGTTCGACGGCCAGGGAGGCGAACCCGGTCGGATAGGGGATGCCGCGCCGCGCCTTCACGACGTAGGCTCGGACGGCGTCGCCGGCGCGTGCCGGGAAGACGAGGTTCCCCGTCTGGCTGATGAACACCGCGCCCGTGAGAAAGCCGAGCCGTTCGCGATAGCCGAGTTCGCGCAGGATGTCGCGGTAGCGGGCGCCCCGGAGGGGCCACGAGAGCAGGTAGACGCCACCGGCCAGCGCCACCAGTCGCAGGTCGGCGCCTTCGAGTTCCGTGAGCACCGCTTGCGGGTCGAGATACAGCGTCATCAGCGCGAGCGCGAGCGCCGTCAACAGCGCCCCGGCGCCGACGCTCACCCGCCGCGTGATGCGGGGGCTCACCGACAGCTGCCACCACAGTCTGAGGATCTGACTCCCCATGCCGAAGACGTCTCGCACCAGGTCGACCTTGGTGTCGCCCTGTGGCTCCCATTCGACGGGGAACTCGTCGACCGTCAGGCCCGCGCGCTGGGCGCGCACGAGCAGTTCCGTGTCCCAGAACCAGTGTTCGTCCTGCACGTCGTGGTGAAGGCGCTCGAACGCCTCGCGGCTGAGCGCCTTGAACCCACACTGGTGGTCGCGGAGCGGCGACCGCAACACCAACCGGACGAGGCCGTTGTACACCCGCGAGGGAACCCCCCGTTTCGCCGGGCGGTCGGCGACTCGGCCGGGCATCCAGCGCGACCCCGTGGCGACGTCGGCCTCGCCCGACCGGACCCGTTCGACCAGTTCCGCTAGGTGGCGCATGTCCGTCGCGAGGTCGGTGTCGAAGTAGACCAGCGTGTCGCCGCGAGCGGCCGAGAAGGCCCGCTCTAGCGCCCCACCGCGGCCGAGGCGTTCGTCGCTGTGGATGTGGCGAACCCGGTCGTCGTCCGCGGCGAGGCGGTCGGCGATCTCCGGTGTCCGGTCGTCACAGCCGTCTTCGGCGACGAGCACCTCGAACGTGCCCGACGGGAGAAACGTCGCGAGCGTCGAGAGCGTCGTCTCCACCGTCGCCTCGATGGTCTCCGCTTCGTTGTACGCGGGGAGGACGACGCTCACCTCAACGCCGGCGTCGTCGCCGGAACGATCCATTACCCGGGGATGGTCGTGCCCGAGACAAGAACTTTCTGTCTCGGCGTCCCTACGCTTTTGTCGCCGTTTCCCGTGTAATCTAGTGTGATACCCCTCGATTCAACTGCCGTTCGCGTGGGTGCGCTGGTCGCCTTGCTGTCGCTGAGCGCCTTCTTCTCCAGCACCGAAATCGCCATCTTCTCGCTCTCGCGGGAGTGGCTCGCCGACCGCGTCGCCACCGGCGACGACCGCGCCACGGTGTTGTCGGCGCTGCGTGACGACCCCCACCGACTCCTCGTGACGCTGCTCGTCGGCAACAACGTCGTCAACATCGCCATCTCCAGCATCCTCGCGGTGATCCTCGTCGAGTACGTCTCGGGCGGGGCGGCCGTTGCGCTGACAACCGTCGTCGCGAGTAGCGTCGTCCTCGTCTTCGGCGAGATCCTGCCGAAATCGTACGGCCTGGGCAACGCCGAGGAGTGGGCGCTCGTGGTCGCCGGCCCGGTTCGTCTCGTCCAGAAACTGCTCTGGCCAGTCGTCGTCGTCTTCGATTTCGTCACGCGACGCGCCGGCGCCGCCCTCGGTGGCGACCCCGATATCGAGGAGCCCTATACGGACGCCGACAGCGAAGGAGCGAAGTGACGACGCTCCCTACGAGGGGGCGTGAAAGAGTACGAGCGCAAGCAGCTCCTCGAACGCGTCAACCGTGAGGGGGCCACGGTCGGCGCGGACATCCCCGAGACCATCACGGTACAGAGCGAGGAGGTCGATCTCCAGGCGTTCGTCTTCGAGATCAGACGCCGGGAGACGGTGCCCCAGGGCGAGCGCGAACGCGTGGAGAACGCGAAGAAGAACCTGCGACGCGAACGCCTCGAACGTCTCGAACGGATCGAGGACGGCGAGGTGAGCTACGAGGAAGGCGAGCGACTGGTCCGGAGCATCATCGGCATCGACCGCGCGCTCACCGCTCTCGAAGGGCTCGGCCCGTCGGACCTCGAACGGGAGGCCGAGGCACAGGAGGCCGCCGACCGCAAGCGTTGGATGAAGTTCCTCCGGAAGGCGCTGGGTCACGACGACACCAGCCACAACACGCGAGGGCGGCCGTGACCCGAAACGAAGATGTCGCCGCCCGGTTCGAGGAGATGGCCGACCTGCTGGCGGCGAGAGGCGTCGAGTACAAACCGCAGAGCTACCGCCGCGCCGCCGAGAACGTTCGCGACTATCCCCGTCCCGTCGAGGAGCTGGTCGCCGAGGGACAGGACGCCGTCGAGGAGATCGACGGTGTGGGCGAGGCGCTCGCGTCGAAGATCGTCGAGTACGTCGAGACCGGGGAGATCGCGGAACTGAACGACCTTCGCGACGAACTCCCGGTCGAGATGGCCGCGCTGACGAGCGTCGAAGGCGTCGGTCCGAAGACGGTCGGCACGCTCTACGAGGCGCTCGGCATCACCACGCTCGACGAACTGGAGGCGGCCGCCGAGGCCGGCGAGATCCGCGAGGTGTCGGGGTTCGGCGCGAAAACCGAGTCGAACATCCTCGAGAACATTCCATTCGCCCGCCAGGCCCAGGAGCGCGAACTCCTGGGCGTCGCCCGTCCCGTCGCCGAGGCGCTGCTCGACCACCTCCGCGCCGCCGACCCGGTTGCCCGCGCGGAGGTCGCGGGGTCGCTCCGCCGGTGGCGCGAGACCATCGGCGACGTGGATGTCCTCGTCGCGAGCGCCGAGGGCGTCGACGCCATCGACGCCTTCCGCGACTGGGACGCCGCCGACGCCGTCATCGAATCCGGGACGACGAAAGCCAGCGTCCGGGCCCGCGGGATGCGCGTCGACTGCCGGGTGGTCGCGCCCGACGAGTTCGGCGCCGCACTCCAGTATTTCACCGGCAGCCAGGCCCACAACGTCCACCTGCGCAACATCGCCATCGAGCGCGACCTGAAGCTGAACGAGTACGGCGTCTTCGACGTGAGCGGTGTCGAGAGCGACGCCGAAAGCGACGGAGACGGCCAGCGCGTCGGCCGACGCGTCGGCGGCGAGACGGAAGCGGAGATGTACGCGGCGCTCGGCCTGCCCCACATTCCGCCGGAACTCCGCGAGGACCGGGGCGAGATCGAAGCGGCCCGCAGAGACGACCTCCCTGATCTCCTCGACACCGACGACCTCCGGGGTGACCTCCACATCCACACCGAGTGGTCGGACGGCACCGACTCCATCGCCACGATGGTCGCGGCGGCCGCGGACCGCGGCGACGACTACATCGCCATCACCGACCACGCCACGGGGCCGGGGATGGTCGGCGGCGTCGGCCTCACCGACGACCGGCTCCGCGAGCAGATGGACGCCGTCGCCGACGCTCGCGACACCGATATTCGGGTGTTCCACGGCGTCGAGGCCAACATCGACAGCGAGGGCGGCATCTCCGTCGCCGACGACCTCCTCGCAGCCCTCGACATCGTGATCGCGTCCCCCCACAGCGCCCTCGGACAGGACCCCGACGCCGCGACCGACCGACTCGTGCGCGCCGTCGAACATCCGTCGGTCGATATCCTGGGTCACCCAACGGGCCGGCGCATCAACGACCGTCCCGGGATCGATCCGGCTATCGACCGCCTCGCGGCCGCCGCGGCCGCCGCCGGGACGGCCCTGGAGATCAACGCCAACCCCCATCGCCTCGACCTGCGCGACGAGGCAGTCCGGGCCGCCGCCGAGGCCGGCGCGCGCATCGCCATCAGCACCGACGCCCACGGCACCGGCGAACTGGCGCTCCGTCGCTACGGCGTCCACACGGCCCGGCGTGGCTGGGCCGAAGCGGCCGACGTGATCAACACGCGGTCGGCCGACGCCCTCGGAGACTTCTGTCACTGATGGGTCGATTCCTGCTCGACGCGATGCTCGGCAAACTGGCGACGTATCTCCGGATGTGCGGCCACGACGCGGCCTACGCCCTCGACCGCGGCGTCGAGGCCGACGACGCCGTCCACGACCTGGCGCGTCGTGAGGAGCGGACGCTGCTCACGCGGGACGCCGACCTCGCAAGCCGAACCGACGACGCCATCCTGCTCTCCGAACGGTCGGTCGGCGCCCAGCTCGACGAACTCCGGGCGGCGGACGTGTCGCTCACCCTGCCCGAGACGCCGACGCGGTGTGGTCGGTGTAACGGACCGCTCGACCCCGTCGACGACTCGACGCCGGCGTACGCTCCGGACCCGTCGGAGACGGCGGTCTATCGGTGTCGGGACTGTGGACAGTACTTCTGGAAAGGGAGTCACTGGGACGACGTGCGGCGACGGCTGGCCTGATCAGCGCCCGCTCCAGTCCTCACAGGCGTCCATGTCGGCCATCACGCCGTCGTGGAAGCCACAGTAGGGCTGGATGCCGCGTTCGGTCCGCACGTATTCGAAGTGTTCGCAGTTGCCGCAGTACTGGTCGGCGGCGTCGGCGGTCACTTCCGTGGATTTCCAGGTTTCGTCGGTCGTGGCGCCGGCGGACGGTCCCGACGGCGATGTCGGCGACTGGGTACTCGTCTGGCCGGTGGTGCCACCAGCGTCACCGGACACCGACGCAACCTCGCGGATGTCGTCGTCGGTGGATCCGCCGTCGCTCACCTGCCCGCTGACGGTGCCGGTCGGCGTCGACGCACTCCCGCCGAGGCCGACGCTGCCTTTCGCCGACGAGCGATCGACTTCGATCACTTTCGTCTGCCCCTGGCGGGTCACGTCCATCGTGACGGTGCCGCCGGGATCGTTTCGCGTCTTGAAGTTGGCGATGCCGACGAACAGACACCAGAACGTGGTGAGCGCGCCGAGGAAGTAGACGCCGACGGTCGGGAGAGTCAGGTCGACCATCCCTGGCGCACAGCTGGCGCCGGACCACCGGCAGGGGTAGGCGTGGGCGAACAGGGCGACGCCGAGGACGGCGACGCTGGCGCCGATGCCCGCCGCGGCGCGCGTCGAGCGCTCGGCCGGCAGGACCGCCGAGATGCCGAGGAACACCGCCGGGACGCCGAGACCGGCCAGGATCCCCCCGTACTCCCGGATGTCGAAGAGGGTGGTTCCACCGCCGATCAGCAGATCGGTCGTGGCGACGACGATGCCGGCGACGACGAGGACGATGCCGACGAGGAACAGGCTCCCCCCCGCGTATATCTGCCGGAGACTCGGACCGCTCCGGTCGTCCCCGTGGTAGACCTCCCCGAGACTGGTCATAGAAAGCGCTACACAACCCACCCACAAAACCCTACGTCAGACGGGCGTGTGACGCCGCCGCCCTGCCGCGCGGTTCGAAGACGTTAACTCCCGGGCGGCAGAAACGCGCGATATGGCAGACGAGGCGGACGACGAGGCAGAAGAGGAAGGGCCAGCGGTCGAACTCGGCGAGGGGACTCCGGTGGAGGGTGCGCCGCTTGCCCGCGTGGCCTCGCGACTCACCTGGCCACAGGAAGCGAGCGCCGTCCGAGCCAAGGAAGGCGACGCCACGATCCGGACGCCGGACGGCCCGCAGACGCTCGGTTCGATTCTCGACGCCGTCGACGAGACCTACTTCGATACGCGCCAGACGTTCCTGTCGGAAATCAGGGCTGTCATCGGGACCCGCCCCGTCGCGACGGCCGAGGACTGATCAAGCGCCTCCGACGGCGGTCCCGTCGCTCTCCTTCCCGTGTAGGTCCCCAACTTAAGACTGCACGCCGTGAGGGATGGAGACGACTATGGTGGATCATGTTCTCGTCCCGACCGACGGGAGCGAGGCGGCACGGAACGCGGCACGACACGCCATCGACCTCGTCGACGACACCGGCGGCCGGGTGACGGCGCTCTACGTCATCGACATGGGCGACGCCGACTACGTGGCGGTGCCGAGCGACATCGCGGAGACCAAAGAGCGCATTCGGAAGAAAGGCGAGGAGTTCGCTGCGGAGGTCTGTGAGATGGCCCGCGAGGCGGGTGTCGACTGCGAGACGGCCGGCGTGACGGGCATCCCCGACGAGACCATCGTCGACTACGCCGTCGACAACGACATCGGCCTCATCGCGATGGGGAAATACGGCAAGCGGGATCCGGACAAGCCACTCGTCGGCAACACGGCGCGCCGCGTCGTGCAGACATCGCCCATTCCGGTGCATACGGTCTGATACCTTCCTGGCTGCTCAGCCGGAGCGACGCTTTTCCGCACGGCCCGCCTACCAGCACCGATGTCACTCCCAATCGATCCGTCGACCATCGACCCGGAAGCAGTCGGGGAACAGCGCACGACTCTGGAGATGGGCCACGAATCGGCCGTCGAACACGTCCGCGAGACGTTCGAGGCGGCGGGATTCGGGATTCCCGTGGAGTTCTCGCCGTCGGACCTGTTGAACGAGAAGGTGGACGCGGACCGCGACCCCTACTACGTGCTCGGTGCGTGCAACCCCGCGATGGCCGACCGTGTCCTCGACGCCAGCGACGGCCGGATGGGTGCGCTGTTCCCGTGTAACGTCGTCGTCTGGGAGACCGAACCGGGCGTCCAGACCGTCTACCACGTCAGCATCATGAAAATCGGGCGCCTGATCGGCCTCGCTCCCGACGACGAGGAGATGGCCGACATCGTCGCGGCGACGGGCGAGATGGTCGACGAGGCGTTCGCGGCGCTGTAGACGGGGGGCCAAAGAACCAACTGTGTCCCCTCACACGATCCCGTATGGCCCGTGATCTGACCCTCCGGAACTTCCTTCGGGACCTGAGGCTGCGGCTCGGGGCAGCGGCCGTCGTCGTCGGCATCTTCTTCGGCCTCGGCTATCTCAACCGGATAGATTTCCTCGGCGGCGTTCTCGACAGCCAGGCCGCGTTTTTCGGCGCGGCGTTTCTCCTGATCGGGATCGTGTCTCTGGTGTGGATCGGGATCCAGCGGCGCCGGGCGCGCTAAAACTCCGTCAGCGTCGTCTGCAGGCCGGCGACCATCGCGGACTTGCGACGGAGCGCCGCCATCGACGTGGGCAGGTGGTCGGCGACGCCCTGGACCGCGCCGGCGAGCGTCTCCGCCGTGGCGTGGTCGCCGTCGAAGGCGTGTCTGACGCCCTCGCGAACCTGCCAGACGCCCGCCGGCCCCCAGTAGTCGTCGGAGACGTGCCGGAGGACGAGACATTTCGCCTGTCGGCTCCGCTCGTCCAGGTGTTCGAGCACCGCCAGTCGGGCGGCGTGGTACGCGCCGGCCGTCTCCTCGACGTAGCCGGTGCGGCCCTCGTAGCCCTCGCGGTCGGCCGCCAGCCACATCCCCGCCTCGGGGTCGGGGTTCCAGACGCTCCCCGGCGCCTTCAGCTCGACGAGTTCGTACTCCCACTGGCCCGGTGCGAGGATCACCCAGTAGGCGTTGCCGAGGAACTCGTTGCGCCACACCTCCACCTCGTCGACGCTCTGTCGGTCACGGAGCGATCCGCGCAGGAACTGCCCGACGGTGTCGTCGACGGCGGTGATGGACCACCGCGTGGGGACGAGGCGGCGGTTCTCGTCCTGACCCAGCGCGCCAACCGAGAGGATGTTGTTGATGTCGTACACGTCGAACCCGCGGCGATAGAGGTAGTTGATGGCGCCTTCGGCGCGCCAGTCGTCGTCTTCGAGGGTCTTCTCGACCGGTCTGGGGACGTGAGGGTTCTCGCCGAGCGTCGCCGACCGGGCTGGGGCTCGGGGGCCGGTCGGCGTGGAGACGCCGTCGGCGTCGAAATCGACGGTGGGGTCGCCGTCGAGACCGATCTCCACGTCGACCGGGCGGTCGGCGATGGCGACTTCGCGACCGACGCCGACGAACCCGTCCCAGGTGTCGACGGCGTCGACCGGCGACGAGCGCCGGGAGTTCAGCAAACTCGTCCGCCGGCGGAACACCTCGGTCAGGTCGACGCCCTCGTCGTACCACGCGCCGCTGGTGGCAAAGCGGGCGGCGTCGCCCTCGTTGCCGACGGGCGAGAGGATACCCGTCGACACGTTCGGGTAGTTCGATTGACCGACGAAAATCGACGGGGAGACGCTCCCGACGATGGCGTCGCCGGAAACCGTCTGTTCCACCTGGTCGGCGACGGACTCCACGTGATCGAGGATAGCGTAGGACTTCTCCTTGGCGAGGCGGCGACGCTCGGCGCGTTCGTTGGCCTCGATGTCGATGAACTCGTCGAGGCGCATAGCGGTGGTAGCGCCGGACGGGATTTGATACTGTCGGCTGGAAGCCGATGGGGAACCTAACTGTGGATGCCCATCGCTTCGATCTGCTCTTGGTACCGGTTGCGGATGGTGACTTCGGTCACCTGCGCCACGTCGGCGACTTCGCGCTGGGTCTTTTTCTCGTTGCAGAGCAGGGAGGCGGCGTAGATGGCCGCCGCGGCGTAGCCGGTCGGTGATTTGCCCGATAGCAGCCCCTTCTCGGCCGTCGTCTCGATGATCTCGTTGGCTTTCGACTGCACCTCCTCCGAGAGTTCGAGTTCGGAACAGAACCGCGGGACGTACTTCTTCGGATCGACCGGCTTCATCTCCAGGCCGAGTTCCTGCGAGATGTAGCGGTAGGTGCGACCGATCTCTTTGCGCTCCACCCGCGAAACCTCGGAGATTTCCTCCAGCGAACGGGGGATGCCCTCCTTCCGGCACGCGGCGTAGAGGGCCGCGGTGGCGACGCCCTCGATGGAACGCCCGCGGATGAGGTCCTCGTTGAGCGCGCGCCGATAGATGACGGAGGCCACCTCCCGGACCGATCGTGGCACGCCAAGCGCGGAGGCCATGCGATCGATTTCGCTCAGCGCGAACTGCAGGTTGCGCTCCCCCGCGTCCTTCGTCCGGATGCGCTCTTGCCACTTGCGCAGACGGTGCATCTGCGACCGCTTTCGCGAGGAGATAGAGCGTCCGTACGCGTCCTTGTCCTTCCAGTCGATGGTCGTCGTCAACCCCTTGTCGTGCATCGTCTGGGTGGTCGGGGCTCCCACCCGCGATTTCTCCTGCCGTTCCTGGTGGTTGAACGCCCGCCACTCCGGACCGGGATCGATCTGTTCTTCCTCGATGATGAGTCCGGTTTCTTCGTGAATCAGTTCTCCGTCGGCCGTCCTGACGAGATCCTCGGGATCGAGATCGTCGAGGTCGATGTCGTCCTCCGTTTCCTGCTCGTCCTCGCCCTGCCATTGCGTCCGGTCTTCCCGCTGGCGGGTGGGCCGTGTCATCGCGTTTTTATAGTCGCATTTTCCAACTACTTAAATTATGGGCTGCATTGTCGGTGTGAATCGGCCGCTGCCGGGACTCCCGCTCACGGTCAGGAGCGGCGTCATCGACGTGTCGTCGGCCGGCGACCGTGGAACGAACGGCCTTTGAATCGCTCGCGCGAACGGACGGCAATGCCGACTATCGAGTGCGATTCCGAAGTGGCCCGGCGACGGCTCGAGGAAGCCGGCGTCGAGATCCAACCAGGCAATACGTCTCACGAGCGGTGGCGCGCGGAGCGTGGCGACGCCGTCGCCGTCGCCTACGACGACAGCGTCGTCGTTCAGGGTGCTCGGCCGACGGATCTGACTGCGCTGCTCACCGAGTCCGGCGGGCGCGCCCACGTCTACTTCGATGGCGCGAGCCGCGGGAACCCCGGTCCAGCCGCCATCGGCTGGGTCATCGTCTCCGGCGACGGCATCGTCGACGAGGGCGGCGAGACCATCGGTGAGACGACGAACAACCGCGCGGAGTACGAGGCGCTGGTGCGGGCGATCGAAGTCGCCCGCGACCACGGGTTCGACGAAGTCGACGTGCGCGGAGACTCCCAACTCATCGTCAAGCAGGTGCGCGGCGAGTGGGACGCGAACGATCCCGGTCTCCGCGAGCGACGGGTTCGGGTCCGGGAGTTGCTCACGGCGTTCGACCGCTGGTCGCTGGAGCACGTACCGCGAGAAATAAACGACCGCGCCGACGAGTTGGCGAACGAGGCGCTGGACGATGTCTGATCTCCCATCCGATCTGCAGGACGAGGCCGAACGACTGACGAGACTGGCCCGACAGTCCGCCGACGACGCCGAGGCAGCCGCCTACGAGCGTGACCGCGACGAACGACTCGCCGAATACGGCTACACTGCGCGCGTCCGCGAGGCCGACGACACGCTCGTTCTCCACCCTGCGGAGTGGCTGGAGGGCGACACCGCCCGCATCGAGCGCATCGAAGACACTGGCCGGGCGGTCGAGATATCGCTCTCCGGCCCGGGCGACCCCGACGCCTGGAGCGAGGTGGACGCCCACAACCAGGCGGTCGTCGAGGATGTCCGCGAGCGGGCGGGAGAGATCCACGCCGCGAACGCCCGTGCGTTCGCCGATTTCATGGGAAACCACTACGCCCGCCGTGTCGAGACGGCGACGACGGACGAGGTGCGGGAGTTTCTCACCGACTACTACCCCCGCAACGCGTGGCCGAGCGACGAGCAACGCGACGCGGTAGCGCAGTCGCTCGAACACGTCTTCGCCGTCACGAAAACGGAGCCGCCCGAGATTACCGCTGAGCGATGAGGTCGCGAACCGAGTCGGCGCGGTCGTCGTCGGTGACGAACTTCGAGAGGACCCACTCGAGTCGGTTGAGCACGGCGTCCTGCCCCGTCTCGGTCAGCTCGTACTGGTTCGTCCGCTTGTCGAGCTCGCTCTTCTCGACCAGATCCATCTCGACGAGATCGTCGAGGTTGGGGTACAGACGCCCGTGGTTCACCTCGGTCCCGTAGTACTCCTCGAGCTGGCGTTTGATCGCCAGGCCGTACATGGGTTCTTCGGAGAGGATGACGAGGATGTTATGCTGGAAGGCGGTGAGATCACGAACGATACCGGGATCGCTGCTGACTGTTTGTGCCTCTGACATACATAACGACATGTCATAGGGATATTTAACGCTTCTCAACTCGACCCTCAGCGGCACTCATAGCGCTCCTGCGGACAAATAATGATATCCCCAGAATTGGACATATCTCTCACCGGATCGGAGATCGTCCCGCCACTCGTGGCGCCGATGGCCCGGTCGTCCCTGTTCATCAGTTGCCCGGATGGAGGACAGGGGGGCGGTCCGGCCGGCGCGTCGTGGGTGTCACGTTCCCTCGGTGTCGGCCGTTCATGTACTTTTTCATTCGTGTTACTGGAGCCTCGCCGGCCCGTTCCGGCGCGGATCTCTCCACGGGACGAGAGTCCCGATTAGTCGCCCCGTCTCGAAAGGCCTATTTAGTGGTTCGGCCGACATATCCGCATGGTGAACCTGTGGGAAGACCTCGAACCCGGTTCGAACCCGCCCGAAACGATCACCGCCGTCGTCGAGTGTCTCAAAGGCGAGCGCAACAAGTACGAGTACGACAAGGACATTCCCGCCGTCGTCCTCGACCGCGTGCTCCACAGCAACGTCCACTACCCGTACGACTACGGGTTCATCCCGCAGTCGTACTACGACGACGAGGACCCCTTCGACGTGATGGTGCTCGTCGAGGACGCCACGTTCCCGGGCTGTGTCGTCGAGGCACGCCCCATCGCCCTCATGAAGATGGACGACGACGGTGAGCAAGACGACAAGGTCATCGCCGTCCCGACCGAGGATCCGCGGTTCGACCACCTCCAGGACCTCGACGACATCCCCCAGCAGACCATCGACGAGATCGACGAGTTCTTCTCGACGTACAAGAACCTCGAGGAAGGAAAGGAAGTCGAGACGCTGGGCTGGGAGGACAAGGCGGCCGCAAAAGGCGCCATCGAACACGCGCTGGATCTCTACGACGAGAAGTTCGCGTAATCGGGCTGCGCGCCCCGTCACCGCCGGTTATCGTCGCATTTGGAACTCGCCCGCCAGATCGCACACCGTCCGGTGGGCACGGACTGACACGATCGGAGCATCGCTGACTGCGTTCCTGTACGAGCGAAAAAACAGCGAGACGGCGGTCCGGCGGCGCGCTACTCCTCGTCGGCGTCGTCCTTGATGTCGCCCAGCTGATCGAGGAGATCGTCCGTCGACGCCTCCGTCTCGAAGGAGACTTCGCCTTCGTGTTCGTTCTCGTGGACGCTCACGCCCTCGCTGTCGTCGTCCGTGTCAACCGCCTGGTTCTGCTGTTCGGACTCGTCGTAGCTCCCAAATCCCATACCTACGCTAGGGGGTGCTCCGATTAAAAGGGTCCGATGCGCGCTTGCGCCGGTCAGTCGCCTGACGGAACGTCCGACTCCGCGATGTGGCCGAGTCGGGCGACGCCGTTGCACTCTTCGACTACCTCGACGACGCCATCCGGGACCAGTTCCCGCCACGCTCCGCTCTCGGTCATTCGCTGTCGGATTTCGGCCCCCTGGAGTTCGCCCCGGTCGAACATGGGCGACTGGCGCACTTCGACGCCCGCCTCTTCGAACAGACGGACCACAAGCGGGTTGTTCGAGTACGCGATGTCGAACGTCGGACTCATCGACTGGACGTGGCTGACCCAGACCGCGTTGCGGTTCAGGTCCTCGATGGGGACGACGTAGGTCGTCGCGTCGAGTTCGCGCAGCGATTTCGTGATCATCATGACCCGTTCGCCGGCGGTAAACGGGTTCCGTTCCGTGTGGGACTGGTCCGCGCTGCCGACGCCGACGACCACCTCGTCGATGTCGTCCGCGATCTGTTTGACGACGGCGTGGTGTCCCGAATGGTAGGGCTGGAACCGCCCGATGTAGAACCCTCGGAGCATGTCGGTCGTGGGTTCACACCGAAGCCTCATCCCTCTTCGGTCGGGGTGTGGTGAGCCACCGCGGTAGTCCGTCGCTGGCCCCGTGATTTCCACGAGTTATCTCCCCGCCACCGCGCATGAATTATGCGTATGGGTAATCTTTTGGGGCCGAGGGGCGTACATCGACGTATGAGTGACACCCCGCATCCCGGCCTCCAGCATCCGACGGTCGTTCCGGCGAACTGTGGCGAGTCGGACGACGACGCGGCTGAGACGGACGGTGCGCGCCCACCTCATCCGCGCTGACAGCCGTCAGCCGATGTCCGCCTCGGTTGCAGTGTCTCGTATCGAGCGCAGGTCGCGAACGCACCCTTTTTGCCCGCCACCCCGCTACTGATAGCTAATGGCTCAGTGCGACGTGTGTGGTCAGCACGAGAACTTGCCGTACCAGTGTGGTCGCTGCGGCGGGACGTTCTGTGCGGACCACCGTCTCCCGGAGAACCACGACTGTCCGGGGCTCGACGAGTGGAACGACCCGGACGGGGTCTTCGACAGCGGTTTCGACGACAGCGTCCGGCAGGACCGCTCCGGTGGCCTCCGTGACCGCCTCCCCTCCTTCGGCGGGTCGCTGACCGGCCGAGGCGGTGCCCTCGCTTACTTCCGGGGCAACGTCGCGTACACCCTGCTCGCGCTCATGTGGGTCGCGTTCGCGCTGCAGTATATCGTCGGGATATTCGTCGGCGACAGCGCGATGCAGACCCTCTTCGTCCTCCGCTCTGACTATCTGCTCTACGTCTGGACGTGGGTCACCTCTATCTTCGCCCACGGCGGCCTCTATCACATCGCCGGGAACAGCATCGTGCTGTACTTCTTCGGCCCCCTCGTCGAGCGCTACGTCGGCTCGAAGCGGTTCGCCGCGCTGTTCCTGGTCAGCGGCGTCCTCGCGGGCCTCGGATTCGTGGGGACGAGCATCCTCCTCACCCCGTCGGCCAGCGTGAGCGTCGTCGGCGCCAGCGGCGCCATCTTCGCCGTTCTCGGCGTTCTCACCGTTCTCAACCCCAAGCTTCGCATCTATCTCTACTTCATCATCCCCATCCCGCTCTGGCTGTTCACTATCGGCTTCGCGGCCATCTCGGTGCTGTTTTTCCTCGCGCCGAGTACCGCCTCCTCTGCGGGCCAGGGCAACGTCGCCCACCTCGCTCATCTCATCGGCCTCGTCATCGGCCTCGCGTATGGGAAACACATCAAGCGACCGCGCAACGTCCCGGACCAGTTGACCTTCGGTGGCGGCGGTGGTGGACCGGGCGGTCCGGGCGGCCCTGGCGGACCCGGCGGTCCCGGCCGGAGGCGCTGACGTGACGCCCGTCCGCCCCGAGTTCGTCCCCGACCCTTCACAGTCTCGTGCGGAGATGGAGGCGCTCCAGCGCGAGGTGGCTGACGCCGCCGAATTCACCGACGATTTCGGGTTCGACCCGGCCGCCGTCTCGCTCTCCTCTGAGACGACGCTCGGCGGTGACCGCCCCCTCGTCGCCGGCGTGGATCAGGCCTTCCTCGACGGCCGCGCGGTCAGCGCTATCGTCTGCCTGCGCGGCGGCGAAGTCGTCGAACGCACGCACGCGGTGACTGATCTCTCGATTCCATACATCCCCGGTCTGCTCTCCTTCCGGGAGGGTGGTCCCATCCTCGCGGCGTTCGAGTCGCTGGAGTCGACGCCGGATCTCGTCGTCTTCGACGGGAGCGGCCGAATCCACTACCGACAGGCAGGCCTCGCCACCCATCTCGGCGTCGTCCTCGACGTGCCGAGCATCGGCGTCGCCAAGAACCTCCTCTGTGGCCGCGTCGAGGACGCGGTGGACGAACGCCCCGAGGGCTGGCAGGCACCCGTGGTCGCCGACGACGACGTGACCGCGCCGAACGGCACCGTCATCGGCTACGCCTACCAGTCGCGACAGTACGACTCGAACCCCGTCATCAACCCGCTCTACGTCAGCCCGGGACACCGGGTCAGCGCGGAGACGACCGTCGATCTGGTCGAACGCCTCTGTGACGGTTACAAACTCCCGGAGCCGACCCGGTTGGCCGACGGGTACGCCGACGACTGCAAGACCGACCTGACGTAGCCCCGCTTCGCACGTTTTAAGCCGCATCTCCTGTAGTTCAGGGTAATGAGCGACAGTCAGGAACTCGGTATCACCGAGTCGAAAGAACACAGCACGGGCGAGTGGTACGCCGAAGTCGTCCAGAAGGCCGGACTGGCGAACTACGGCCCGGCGGGCATGAGCGGATTCATCATCACGCGCCCGCGCGGGTATGCGCTCTGGGAGCGTATCCAGAACGAACTCGACGGCCGGTTCAAAGCCACGGGCGTCCAGAACGCTTACTTCCCGATGCTCATTCCGGAGTCGTATCTGGAACGCGAGAAGGACGTGGTCGAGGGGTTCGACCCCGAGGTGGCGTGGGTCACTCACGGCGGCTACGAGGAACTCGACGAGCGCCTCGCCGTCCGCCCGACCAGCGAGAGCATCATCGCACCATATCTGAGCCAGTGGATCCGGAGCCACCGCGACCTGCCCCTGCGCGTGAACCAGTGGTGTAGCGTCGTCCGGTGGGAGGCCACCGAGACCAAGCCCTTCTTCCGCACCAAGGAGTTCCTCTGGCAGGAGGGTCACACCGCCCACGCGAGCGAGGACGACGCGTGGGACGAGACGATGACCCGCCTCGATCAGTACGAGGACCTCTACGAGGACGTGCTGGCTATTCCGGTGCTCCGCGGGAAGAAGCCGGAACACGACAAGTTCCCCGGCGCGGACACCACGACGACGGTGGAGGCGCTGATGCCCGACGGCAAGTCGGTTCAGGGCGCGACCAGCCACTATCTCGGACAGAGTTTCGCCGAGGCGTTCGACATCACCTACACCGGCGTGGACGAGGAAGAGCGGGTGGCCCACACCACGTCGTGGGGGCTCTCTTGGCGCGCACTCGGCGCGCTCATCATGACCCACAGCGACGATCAGGGGCTCGTTCTGCCGCCGACGATGGCGCCCGAACAGGTCGTCGTCGTCCCCATCTGGCAGGAGGAGACCAAAGAGGACGTCCTCGACTACGCCGAGGACGTCGCCGACGACCTCCGCGCGGCGGGTATCCGGGTCGAACTCGACGACCGCGACGGGCGCAATCCCGGCTTCAAGTTCAACGAGTGGGAGCTCAAGGGCGTCCCCCTGCGCATCGAAATCGGTCCCAACGAGGTCGCGGACGAGGAACTGACGCTCGTCCACCGGCCGGACGGCGAGACGACCGTCGCCGACCGCGAGGGACTGGTCGACACCGTCGAATCCGCGTTCGACACGGTGTACGCCAAACTCTACGCCGCCGCCGAGGACAACCTCTCCGAAAACGTCCGCGAGGCGTCGGACCGAGCGGAGATTCTCGGCACTATCGGCCAGCACGGCGGCTACGTGAAGGCGCCGTGGTGCGGTGACGAGGACTGCGAAGAGGAGATCAAGGATCAGATCGCGGCCGAAATCGTGCTCGTACCCTTCGAGGACGGCGCGGACACGGACCCCATCCACGAGGGCGAGACCTGCGCCCTCTGTGACGACGCCGCCGTCGAGACGGCCTACTTCGCGAAGTCGTACTGATACGGATCATTGTGACTGTTTACCGGTGGGTCGCTGACCGCCCGGCGACCCACCGGTACTGACTGACAATAAACCGTCTGAGGCTGTCGGCGGTCCCCGTTTCGAGATATTTGCACCCTGAGTGGCGATTATTCGTCTCGACGCACAGTCGACAGTACGCGTACCCGCCAGCTCCGACGAATCACCGGACAACGATCCTTATATATTTCTGGTGAAGTCTTCGGTAGAGTAAGTATGATATATATTACCTTGTATGTGGTTATGGTACCATTACTCTTAGAGGAACAGGCTGATAAGTGGGTATGTTGAAGGGGGGGTATGACCAAGCCGCGGAGAGACGCCCACGCCGATGAGCGGGGGCTGGCGGACCCCAGCGACGAACGATCGAACTGTGGTGTAGGTGTCGTCCTCGACCTCGACGGCGGCGACTCTCACGAGACGGTCGCCGACGGCGTCGACCTTCTCATCAACCTCGAACACCGTGGAACCACCGGCGCCGAGGAGGCGACTGGCGACGGAGCGGGGATCATGATTCAGCGCCCCGACGAGTTCTTCGAAGGCGTCGTCGACACCGACTTGCCCGAGACCTACGCCGTCGGCTCTGTGTTCATGCCCCAGGACGGCGCCGCACGCCAGGGCCTCATGACCATCTTCGAGCGGACGCTCGCCGAACACGACCTGGAAGTCTTCCACTGGCGGGACGTCCCCACCGACAACAGCGACCTCGGTCAGACGGCGCTGGACTCCGAACCCGACGTGTATCAGCCCTTCGTGCGCCCCGCCACGGACATGGACGACGACGCGTTCGACCGCGCGCTCTACGTCGCCCGCCGTGCGGTCGAAAACACCGTCGAGGACCTCGATTCGGCCGGCGCCGGACGTTTCTACATCTGCTCGCTCGACCGCAAGACGCTCGTCTACAAGGGCCTGCTCAAGGCCACGCAGCTACCGAACTACTATCCCGACCTCGTCGACGAACGCGTCAAGTCGACGCTCGTGCTGGTTCACGCGCGCTTCTCGACCAACACGCTCGGCGCGTGGCATCTCGCCCACCCCTACCGCAACATCATCCACAACGGCGAGTTCAACACCATCCGCGGCAACATCAACTGGATGCGGGCCCGCGAGACGGACCTGGAACACCCCGACTTCGGCGACGACCTGGACACGCTGAAGCCGATCATCAACGACCCCAACCAGAGCGACACCGCCTCCGTCGACAACGCGCTCGAACTCCTCGTTCAGGGTGGCCGGACGCTCCCCCACGCGCTCCGGATGCTCATTCCCGAGGCCTTCCGCAAGGACGACGAGATGAGTCAGGAGCGCAAGGACTTCTACGATTACCACGCCAGTCTCGTCGAACCGTGGGACGGCCCCGCGCTCGTGGTCGGCACCGACGGCGAGCAGATCGCCGCCGCGCTCGACCGCAACGGGCTCCGCCCCTGCCGGTACGACGTGACCGAGGACAACCGCCTCATCATGGCCAGCGAGGCCGGCGCGCTCGATATCGATCCCGCGGACATCGAGGAGCGCCACCGGCTCCAGCCCGGTCAGTTGCTCGTCGCCGACCCCGAGGAGGGACGCGTCATCCCGGACGACGAAGTGTTCGACGACCTCACCGACGAGAAGTACGGCGAGTGGGTCGAGGAGGAGCAGCGCCATCTCGACGACTCCGTCGCGACCGACTACGAACCCCGCGACGGCGTCGAGTCGCTCCGCGCCCAGCAGGTCGCCTTCGGCTACACGCACGACCAGCTCGACCACCTCATCGAACCGATGGCCAAGGACGGCAAGGATCCCGTCGGCTCGATGGGCGACGACACGCCGCTGTCGGTGCTCTCCGATTTCAACCGGCCGCTGTTCACCTACTTCAAGCAGCTGTTCGCCCAGGTGTCGAACCCGCCGATCGACTACATCCGCGAGGAACTCGTCACGAGCCTGGAGTCACGGCTCGGCCCCCAGCGCAACCTCCTCGACGAGTCGTCGGAACACGCCCGCCAACTCGTCGTCGACTCGCCGGTGCTGACCGACGCCCAGACGGCCGACATCAAGGCCCTCGACGGCGAGTTCAGTTCCGCCGTCGTCGACATGACCTACGAGGAGGATGGCGACCTGCGCACGGCCGTCGAACGACTGCGACGCGACGCCCGCGCGGCCATCGAGGATGGCGCCGACATCGTCGTGCTCTCGGACCGCAACGCGGGACCGGATCGGATTCCGATCCCCAGCCTGCTCGCGACCGGCGGCGTCCACCACGCGCTCGTCCGTAACGGCCTCCGCAACCACGCCGGTCTCGTGATCGAGTCCGGCGACCCCCGCGAGGTCCACCACCTCGCGACGCTGGTCGGCTACGGCGCCGACGCCGTCAACCCCTACCTCGCCTACCAGAGCATCACGGACATCGTCGCCGGGCCCGACGGCGCCGACGAGGAGGCGGCCATCGCCCACTACACGAAGGCGCTCGAAGACGGCCTGCTGAAGACGATGGCGAAGATGGGCATCTCCACCGTCGAGAGCTACCAGGGCGCCCAGATCTTCGAGGCCGTCGGCCTCTCCTCCGATTTCGTCGCCGAATACTTCGAGGGGACGGAAATCCGGACCGAGGGCATCGGCGTCGAGCAACTCGAAGAGGACCTGCTCACGCGCCACGATGTCGCCTACGAGGACGACCCCGACCTGGAGCGCCAGGGCGAGTACGAACACCGCTCCAACGGCATCCACCACCAGTGGAACCCCGAGACGGTCGGGACGCTCCAGCAGGCGGTCCGCTCCGGGAACTACGAGAAATACACCGAGTTCGCGGAGATGATCAACGACCAGCAGGAGAACCTGCAGACGCTCCGTGGCCTGCTCGAGTTCGACAGTGACCGCGATCCCGTTCCGCTCGACGAGGTCCAGCCGGTCCACGAGATCGTCGAGCGCTTCTCGACGGCCGCCATGTCCCTCGGGTCGCTGTCGCCAGAGGCCCACGAGACCAACTCCATCGCGATGAACCGCATCGGCGGCAAGTCCAACACGGGCGAGGGCGGCGAACCGCCCGAGCGGTTCGGCACCGAGAAGGAGTGCAACATCAAGCAGGTCGCCTCCGGCCGGTTCGGCGTCACGTCGAACTACCTCTCCTCCGCCGAGGAGATTCAGATCAAGATGGCCCAGGGCTCCAAGCCCGGCGAGGGTGGCCACCTCCCCGGAAAGAAGGTCAACGAGATGATCGCTCACGTCCGGTACTCCACGCCCGGCGTCGGCCTCATCTCGCCGCCTCCGCTCCACGACATCTACTCCATCGAGGATCTGAAACAGCTGATCCACGATCTGAAGACGGCCAACCCCGAGGCCGACATCAACGTGAAACTCGTCGCCGAGGCGGGCATCGGCACCATCGCCGCCGGCGTCGCCAAGGCCAACGCCGACGTGGTCCACATCTCGGGCCACTCCGGCGGCACCGGCGCGTCGCCGAAGACGTCCATCAAGAACGCCGGCCTCCCGTGGGAACTCGGCCTCGCCGAGGCCAACCAGATGCTCCGCGCGACGGGCCTGCGTGACCGCATCCGCGTCTCCGCCGACGGCGGGATGATGACGGGCCGCGACATCGCCGTCGCCGCCCTGCTGGGCGCCGAGGAGTACGTCTTCGGGACGGCCAGCCTCATCACCTCCGGCTGTGTGATGGCGCGCATCTGTCACACCAACAACTGCCCGACGGGCGTCGCCACGCAGGACGGCGACCTCCGCGAGCGGTTCTCCGGTCAGCCCGATCACGTCATCAACTACATGGCCTTCCTCGCCGAGGAACTGCGCGAGATTATGGCCGACCTCGGCTTCCGCACGGTCGAGGAGATGATCGGACGGCCCGACATCCTCGAACAGGTCGACACCGACCATCCGAAGGCCAAACACCTCGACCTGTCGGCCATCATCGCCGACCCCGAGGGTGGCGAGCGCCACAAGGTCCGCGACCAGAAACACGAGGACGTCATGACCCACATCGACCGCGACCTGATCGGGGCGGCGTCCGACGCCATCGAGGAGGGCGAACCCATCCACCTCCGTCGTGACATCGAAAACGGTGACCGCGCGGTGGGCGCGATGCTCTCGAACCGCATCTCGCAGCGCTACGGCGAGAGCGGGCTTCCGGAGGACACCATCTCCTGCACCTTCGACGGCATCGCCGGCCAGAGTTTCGGTGCCTTCCTCGCGGACGGCGTGACGATGGAACTCGTCGGCGCCGCCAACGACTACGTGGGCAAGGGGCTCTCCGGCGGCAAGGTCATCGTCCGAACGCCCGAGACGGCCGCCTACGAACCCGAAGAGAACATCCTCGTCGGCAACGTCTGTCTCTACGGCGCCACGCAGGGCGAACTCTACGTCAACGGCTTGGCCGGCGAGCGCTTCGCCGTCCGCAACAGTGGCGTGAAAGCCGTCGTCGAGGGCGTCGGCGACCACGGCTGCGAGTACATGACCGGCGGCGTCGTCGCCGTGCTCGGCGAGACGGGGCGGAACTTCGCGGCCGGGATGTCCGGCGGCGTCGCCTACGTCTACGACCCCGACGGCGACTTCGAGCAACGCGCCAACACCGGCATGGTGACTATCCACCACGACCTGGCGGAGTCCGACGAGGCGATGCTCCGCCGCCTCCTCGAGAACCACGTCGAATACACGGACAGCGACCGCGCGGCGGCGCTGCTCGACGACTGGGGCGCCGAAGTCCACAAGTTCACGAAAGTGATGCCCGACGCCTACGCCGAGGTCATCGCCGAGGACGGGCGAGAAGACGTGCGGACCGACCTCCCCGAACCCGCGTCGGCCGTCAGCGGCGGCGAGGTCGACGCCGGCACGGTCCAGACCGGCGACGACTGATCGAGTTATCGTACGTCAGTACCGGTGGATAGCCGATCCGTCTTGGGGGCAGTAATCCGTCTGAAGAGGGGAACCGGTGCCGCGTTACGCCGGGTCCGCGTCCGTATCCGCGTCGGTATCGTCCAGTCCCGGCACTTCTGCGTCGAGCCATTCACGGAACCAGCGCACCCGCTTCAGGCGCTGGTGGGCGATGCTCTCGGCGGCGTCGCTCTCGATCCGATCGGCGGCGTCGTGTCCGCGTTCGATGACGCGGTCGATCATCTCTCCCGCGTCCATATGCGTTCGTGATTCGTAGCCCATCCGGAGCAGCATCAACACGGTGCCGTTCGCGCCGACTTTGTCGAGGATGTCGGCCTCGATGAGACACTGCGTCTCCAGCGAGACATCGTCCAGTTCGCCCTGATAGGAGTGATCCCGGATCGCGCCCGCCACCTCGTCGACGAACGACTGTGGGTAGTCGCCGTGGGCGCGGAGGTACTCGCGGGCGACGCGTGCGCCTTCGTCCGCGTGCCGGTCCTGTTCGGCTTCGAGTTTCGCGATGTCGTGAAAGAGCGCGGCGACCCGGACCACGTCGCGGTTGGCGCCCTCTCGCTCCGCGAGGTCGGTCGCCAGGTTCACGACGTTCAGCGTGTGGTTGAAGCGGTATTCGGCGCTGTGCCACGGATACCAGCGCATCCGACCACCGTCGTCCTCGTTCTCGACGCTGGCCTCGAGATAGTCGGAGACGAACTGCTTCATGTCCGCGAACTCCTCGTCGGAGACGGCGGACTCCGTTATTTCAATCCCCACAGTCCCACCTCCGTTGTACGCGTGCGTTTCTCATTACCGAAAAAAAGGGAGTTCGACTCTTAGGCGTTACGACGGGCACGTCCTTCGGCCGCAACGGTCGGCCGAGGCCGTCTCGGCAGTCAACGAGTCCCGCCGAGACGGGCCGGCGAGCGTCTCGTGAGGGGGACGATACCCCCGAGCAGGAGGAGCGAGCCAAGCGCCAGCGCCGGATGGAGGAGGCCGAGGACCAGCGCGATCGAGAGGACGGGCACGGCGGGGCCGCCCGTGGTCAAGTCGGTGAGTCGCTCACACCGCGAGCGAGTGAGGGGCGTCGCGTGTCTCATTGAATGGCACGTCAGCGGGGGTGTTCGATCGGTTGGAGGGCGATCAGCGGTGGAGGGTACCGAAGCGTCGGGGGACCGGTGCCGTCGTTCGCCGACCGTGTGCTGAGCCGACTGTTTCGTTTGTTCGGCTCATACCGAACAAACAGACAAAACAGTTTAATAGTTACGGTCGCTCAAATGCGCGTGTGACCAACGGCGAACCGACGGGGGATGACGAGCGCGCAGCCGTTCGGGCCGACGTCATCGAATCGATGGAGCGGTCGGCGGAGGTGTACGGGTTGAGTCGGAGCGCCGGACGGGTGTACGGCGTGCTCTATTTCGCGTCGGAACCGCTCTCCATCCCCGGCCTCGTCGAAGAAACCGGGTACGCGAAATCGACGATCAGCAACGTCACACGACAGCTCACCCGGATCGGTCTGATTCGCCGTCGGTCGTCGGGCGGCGGGGGGCGACGCGTCCGGTTTGAACCCGAGACGGACCTCTGGTTCGTCGTGCAGGACGTGTTCCAGCAGTACGTCGCTCGTGAGATGGCGACGACCCGCCGGACGCTCGATCGGGCGCTCGCCCGCCTCGACGACGCCGACGGCGACGCGGCAGCGGAGGTCGAACGGATTCGTGACCTGGCGGAGACGTACGACGAGTTCGAGACGCTGCTAAACCTGACGATGGACCACTCGACGGCGGAACTGATCGACGCCATCGAACAGTACGACCGCGAGGAGTGACTGCCGTTCGTCAGCTTCGACCGTGGACGACGTTGCAGCGACGGTAACCTGTGCCGACGAACCGTCTGAGCCCGGCCGCCGTCACCAGGAGACGCGGTAGACGCAGGTGTCGTCGCCGTCCCGCCGACATCGGTCACCGCGCTCCTCGACGAACACGAAGGATTCGACCGGAGCGTACCGACGGGCAGTCGCCCGGATCAGCCCCCGATCGAACGGGCAGGGGTACGGATTCCTGCAGGTCACGCGACCGCTCCGGTCCGCCACCGCCTCGAACCGATAGAACCCGATGTCGCCGCCGCGGTGGTTGCGTTGGTAGGCGTCGTCGATCGACTGTAGACCCGCTTCGACCGACGAGACGTCGGTCGGCCACGCCGCGGCGTCCGGGATCTGCTCGCCGACGCGGTCCAGGATATGCGGTTCGAGTTCCGCCGCGAGGTCGGCAAACGTATCGAGCCAGGCTTGCTGGGGGTACCACTCGTCGGGGGAGGGATCCTCGATTCCGTGGTCCGCCAGCGCGTCGTACGCGGTCTCCCGATACGCCTCGGAAAATCGGGCGAGGGCGTCGTCGACGACCGTGATGATGGTCCGGCCGTGCACTTCCACCCCGTCGTCGAAGGCCTCGTAGGGCGCCATCACCTAGAACGTGGGTGGCGGCGGGATATAGGTTGGTGACGTTACGCTGCGGTCACCGCTCCGACGGGTCACTTCGGGGCCCGCCCAGTCGCCAGCCGACCACCGCGAGCGCCGCCCCGGCCGCGTTGACGAGTACGTCGCCGACACTGAACGTGCGGTAGGGAAGCCCCATCTGCACCAGTTCGATTCCCGCCCCGACGACCGTCGCACACGCGAACGCGCCCAGAAGCCGTCGCCAGTCGTCGCGAGCAGCTCGAAGCGCGTACGACAGTACGAGCGTCACCCCGGCGTAGCCGGCCGCGTGGAACCACGCAGACGGTGGGAGCCACCCCGTCGCCGCCGACTCGGCTCCCGGTGGTCGGACGACCGACGCCACGAGGAGCGCGCCGAGCATCGCGCCGACGAACAGCCACCGGCGTCGCGTCGCCCCCGAGGCGAGACCGCGCCACGCTGCCATACCCCGGCTACGCGGTCGTGGTGGAAAACAGTGTCCGATCCACGCACACGGTTTTATCCCTCGGCACGGACCGTGCGGACGCATGTCCACCGAAGCGTTCGAACTCACCGACCCCGAACTGACCACCGAGGACCTCCTCGTCCTCGACGACGACCACTTCGACGCCGGCACCGTCGCCGTGGTGACGGGTGCTGCGTCGGGTATCGGCCGAGCCACGGCCGTCGCCCTCGCCGCGAACGGCCTCACGGTCGTCGGGGCCGACATCGACGCGGATGGCCTCGACGAAACCGTCGATATCGCGGCCGACCTCGGAGTACCGGGCGCGATCCAGCCGGCCCCGACCGACCTCACCGACGCCGCCGCCGTCGAGGCGATGGTCGACGCGGCGGCCGAACGAGGCGACCTCCGCTACGTTGCCAACATCGCGGGGATGCAACACATCGCTTCGATCCCCGAGTTCCCGGTGGCGAAATACGACCAGCTGCTCGACGTGATGCTGCGCGGGCCCTTTCTCACCGCGAAGTTCGCGATGCCACATATCCGCTCGGCGGCCGACGGCGGGTCGGGAGCCATCGCCAACATGTCGTCGGTTCACGGACGGTACGCCACGCAGGACAAGGCCGCCTACATCACCGCGAAACACGGTCTGAACGGGGTGACACGCGCTATCGCCGCCGAGGGCGAGGGAGCGATCCGGGGCTTCTCGGTCAGCGTCGGCTACGTCCTCACGCCCCTGATGGTGAACCAGATCGAGGACACCGCCGCGGAGCGCGGAATCTCACCCAAAGAGGTCGTCGAGGACGTGATGCTCGGTCAGGCGCGAACCACGGAACTGATGACGCCGGCCGAGGTGGCGAACCTCTTCGTCTTCGGCTTCTCCAGCCACGGCAGACACCTCAACGGCGGAGATCTGCTCTGGGACGGCGGCTACACCACGACCTACGAGTGAGGGGGAGGTGCGTCGGTCCGGGCGGGCCGTCGCCATCCATCCGCTGTACGAACCGACACGGCCGACCGGCTGTCGCCCGGAGTCATACCGCCTGCCCACACGCCGACAGCCTTGTAGTGGGGGCCGACGAACCTCCAGCGGAATGAACAAAAAAGGACACGTACTCAACGCGGCGCTGTTGAGCGTCGGCCTCGGCGTCGTGCTCGTCGCGCCGACGACGCTCACCGTGTCGACCGCGCTCGCTACCGCCGAAACGGTCGCGGAACTCTCCGTCCCGGTCGTCCTCGGCGCGCTCTTTCCGGACGTAGACACCGCCTTCGGGAAACACCGCAAGACCCTGCACAACCTGTTCGTGCTCGCGCTGTTCGTCGGCTTCCCCTTCGTCTTCGACAACCTCCAGTTCGTCTGGATCGGCATCGCCACCCACTACGTCCTCGACGTGGTCGGGAGTCGGCGGGGCATCGCGCTGTTCTACCCGTTCACGAGCCAGGAGTGGGGGCTCCCGTCCGGCGTGACCACCAGCAGTAAATACGCCGACATGGTGACGGTGATCGTCACGGGCATCGAAATCGCCCTCCTCGCCGGCTTTCACTTCTACGTGCAGTCGCTCGACCAGACCGCCGGGGCGATGAACGCGGTTCTCCTCGGCTAGTAGACGGCCACGTCGTCGAACCGGCCGTCGTAAGCGATATGGCTCGGATGGGTCGGTTCGGTTCCGGAGAGAAAGAGGCGATCGACCTTCCCCCACGAGTTCTCGTAGCCGAGGTGGGCGAACTCCGCGAGGCCGCGCAGGTGGTGATCGAGCCCGGTCCGGTGGACGACCCGGCGCGGCGTCTCGGATCGCAACGCCGCCGTGAGGTCGGCCGGCGAATCGATCGCCGTCTCGAACGCCGTCCACGCTTCGCCGACCGTCCACCGGAGGTGGGCGTACGACGACCCGAACCCGGGCAGACCGGTGTCGCGGACGACGTCCCGGGCGGCCCGGTTCTGGGGTGGGAGCGCCTTCGCGTTGTACGTCTCGACGGCGTCGAACGCGTCGGGATCGGCGGCGACGTCCGCTCGCGAACAGCTCACGTTCAGCATCTCCGGATGCGGCACGAGAACCGCGGCGTCCTGCCGGTCGAGTTCGGCGAGCGCGCCGCGGAACGTGATGAAATCCGGAATCGGGTCGGTGAGACCGATGGCGAGCAGGTGGCGCCGGGCGTTCCACGGTCCGGTGAACACTTCGCGCCCGGGGACGACGAGGAGATCGTCGTCGGAGAAGCGAGCCGCCCGCTCGCGAATAGTGGGCAAGCGCGTGAAATGCGGGGCGTAGACGAGCGCGTCGAGGCCGCGGTCCTTGGCGTGTGCCACGACGTTCTCGTCGAGCGCTTTCACGTGCATGTCGACCCGCGTCGGTCCTGCCGTCGTCACAGTACTCCCTCACAGCACGTCGCAGTTAGTGGTTGCTATTCCCGAAGCTGCGTGTCGGCGACCCGACTCGATGGGCGTCGAGCCACCGCACGGACACCGCTACCGTTCCTCGGAGTCGAGCACGCGAATCTGGTCGCCGCGAACCGTGACGGGGATGGGGACCGTCGCCTCGTACAGTTCGACCGTCACCTGGTCTTTCCCCTCGTCGATGCGCTGGACGCGTGCCTTCTCGCCTTTGAACGGGCCGGCGACGAGCTCGACGATGTCGCCCTCGGCGATGCCCTCCACGTCCGGCGTCGGCGAGAGGAAATGCTCGACTTCGGTGATCGAGGACTTCCCGGGGACGATGCTCCGCGCGTGCGGAATCTCGTCCATCACGCGTTCGAGGACGGCGCTGTTGTCGGCCTCGACCATCACGTAACTCGTGAGCGAGTCGGGCGCGAGCACGGCGTGCACTTCGTCCTCCTCCCGGCTCGCGATCATGTCGGCGACGGTGCGCTCCTGGCTGGCGGTGGTCTTGACGGCGAAGATTCCCACGCTACGCACCTCCGGGGAGGAACGTCATGACGGCGAAGATGATGAACCCGAGGAGGCCGATGAGAAAGATACCAGCCCCCGCGACCTTGGCGATCTGCGAGAACTCGTTCCACGACGGCGTGCTCGCCATCTTGAGCACGCGGACGTAGCTTGCGAGGTCGTACTTGACGTCCATATCCGGTGCTACGCGAGCGGGCTTTTTCTATCTATTGATAGGCCCCGCAGCGACGGCGGTAGAGAGCGTCTGAGAAATGAGCGACGGTTCTGCCGGGGCCGACCGGCGAGACGCTCGACCGGGGTGAGATCCGCTACTCCACGTAGTCGATGTCGTCGCCGGCACCCTCCGCGGGCGCCGGTTCGTCGCCGCGACCGTAGATCTGTGGCGACTCGACGCCCGTGACGACGATCATCGTCCGCATCTTGCCCTCGAGTTCCTCGTCGATAGAGGTGCCCCAGATGATGCGGGCGTCGGGATCGATGCGGTCGTAGATCTCCTCGACGACGCCCTCGGCCTCCTCGATGGCCATGTCCGTGCCGCCGGTGACGTTGACGAGCGCGGAGTTGGCTCCGGAGATGTCGACGTCGAGTAACGGCGAGCGGAGCGCCGACCGCACCGAATCCTGCGCTTTCTGCTCGGAGTCGCTCTCGCCGAGGCCGATCATGGCGACGCCGCCTTTCTCCATGACCGTCTTCACGTCCGCGAAGTCGAGGTTGACGAGCCCCGGTTTCGTGATGAGTTCGGTGATGCCTTTCACCGAGCGCATCAGCACCTCGTCGGACACCTTGAACGCCTGCTTGACGGGGAGTTTGCCGACCGAATCCAGCAGGCGGTCGTTCGGCACGACGATGACGGTGTCGGCCACATCGCGGAGGCGTTCGAGCCCGGCTTCGGCGTTGGTGCGTCGCACTTCCCCCTCGGCGGTAAAGGGCGTCGTCACGATGGCGATGGTGAGCGCGCCGGATTCGCGGGCCGCCTCGGCGACGACCGGTGCGGATCCGGTGCCCGTGCCACCGCCAAGCCCGGCCGTCACGAACACCATGTCGGAGCCCTCGATGGCGCCGTAGATGTCCTCCTGGCTCTCGATGGCGGCCTCTTCGCCCACTTGCGGGAGCGACCCGGCGCCGCGGCCGCCGGTCTTCTCCTCGCCCATGAGGATCTTGGTGTCGGCCTCGACGTCGACGAGGTGTTGCACGTCCGTGTTGGCGGCGACGAGGTTGGCGCCTTTGATTCCCTCCTCGGCCATCCGGTTGACGGTGTTGCCGCCGGCCCCCCCACAGCCGACGACCGTGATGTCCGTCTGGAGGTCCTCCAGCACGTCCTGGAGTTCCTCGTCGGTCATCTTCCCTGATCGTTCGCTCGCGTCGGGCGTGGGCTCTCGACTGGCGTCTACCTCGGCCGTGGTCCCATCCCCCGGCTCCTCGGCATCCTCGATTGCATCCTCCACGATGGAATCCATGGTCTGTTCACGCGTTTCGAAGGCAGCCACATTATCCTTCCGCCCGTTGTCACGCGCGCGTCTGACGCCGGCCGGAATAGCGCCGCTGCTGGCGTCATGCGCGCGTCTGACGAATGTCAACATTCTTACGTTTCTGGCGGCGTGACGGCGTCGAACCGTTCGGTCTGCTCCGTCCGCACGACCGACGGCTCGATCCGCTCCCCGTCGACCTCGACGGCCTGGCCCTCCGCGAGTCGACCGAACGCCGGGCCTTCGGGCACGCCGAGCGTGCGGGCGGCCGCCGGATCGAACGTCTCCGTCCGCGCGACCACCTCGTCGTCGCGGCGGGTCACCTCGTCGTACGACTCCTCCAGGATCGACATTAGCGCGTCCGTCAGCGCCTCGGCCGCGGCGGCCGGATCGTCGGCCGCGAGCGCGACTCGCCCCCGCGGCCGCGTGCCGCCCTCCGTCGTCTCGAAGGCGACGGTGTTCGCGGCGACGGCTGCTCGCGTCGCCTCGGGGGCGACCCCGTGGGCCGCGTCGGGCAGGTCGGCGGGCAGGTCGGTGACGACGACGGCCGCGGCCGGATCGCGGTCCTCGATGGACGGGGCGATGTCGCCGAACCGCAGGCCCTCCGCCACGGTGTCGAGTTCGGCCTCGACGGCCTCCACCAGCGGAAGCGGATGGACGCCCGTCTCTTGGAGCCACGTCTCGCTCACGCTCCGGTAGCCCAGATCCGTGAGGATGTCTTCGAGCCCCGAGTGGCCGCCCTCGACGACGACGTACTCCGTCCCGCTCGCCTCGACGGCACGGCGGAGGACATCGCGGTTGGTCGCGGGGTTGCCCATCGCCTCGATGCACCAGTCGGCGGCGACGTGCCCGACCGCCCACGCCGTCTCGCGGACGATGCGGCCGAAGCGCGGCGCGTAGTGGCCGCCGCCGAAGCCCGCGACCTGTTTCTCCCGGTCGGCGTCGACGCCGCGGAGGTCGAGGACGGCCCGGGCGACGGCGCGGGCGCCCTCGGGATCCTGCCACTGGGCCTCGTCGCTCCCGAGTTCGACGAACATCGAGGGGACGCCGATGTCCGTCGGACCGTGGTGGGTACACTCCGTGCCGACCTCGTAGGCCGGCGGGGCGTGGCGGGCGAGGGCGTCGACCACCTCGTTGGCGGCGTTGGGACAGGCGCGGGCGAATTCGCCGGCTGCACCGCCGTACTCCGCCTCGCCGAAGTTACCCGTGAAATGGGCGGTCAGGAGCGCGTCCGTCTCGCCGGAGTGGCGGGAGACGACGACGAGGAGATCGGGGTCGGTGAAGGCCTCGTCCGGACGGTCGAGATGGATATGCAGGTCGTCGAACGCGCGGAGTTCGAACCCCTCGGTCCGGTAGTAGATGCCGCCGCCGTCGGCGTCGGGACGGGCGTCGTCCCGGTGTTCGGTCCACTCGGCGCAGTCGAGCAACTGCTCGCCGATGTGTTCGGAGGCGCTGTCGGCGCGGCTGACGACGATCGCGATCACGTCGGAACGCTCGCGGCCAGCCCTGAAAACGAAAACGATGTGGGACCGTCGCCGCCGATCGCTACGCCTCGGGGACGACCAGCACCGGAACGTCCAGCGAGCGAAGGACCTGCCCCGCGACGGTGCCGATCCGCTGTTTCGCGAGGTTGGACTGGCCTTCCGAGGACATGACCACGAGGTCGATCCCGTGGTCGTCGACGTACTCCTGGATCACCTCGCGGGCGGCGCCCCGCACGACCGCCCGGTGGACGTCCAGCTCCGCGCTGTCGATGTCCTCGACGAGTCGGTCGACGGCTTTCTCGCCCTCGCTTTCGAGTCGGTCGATATACTCCTCGCCGACGCCGCCGGCGTCGAACACGCCGGCCGAGGCCTGCACGTCCACCGCGTTGAGCACGTGCAGCGCCGCGTCGAAGCGCCGTGCGATGTCCGCGCCGTACGGTCCCGCGCGGTCGGCGATCTCGCTCCCGTCGGTCGTGACGAGCACGGACCCGTACTCGACACCGGTGGCGCCGGCGAGGTCCTCGTCCGGGACCGTCAACACCGGCACGTCGGTCCGGCGCAGTACGCGTTCCGTGACGCTTCCGAGGACGACCTCTGTCACGCCGGCCCGTCCGCACCGACCCATGACGATGAGGTCGTGATCACGCTCCGCGGCCCGCTCCGCGATGCGCTTTGCGGGGTTTCCCTGGAGGAGTGTGGTCTCGACGGTCGTGCCGACGGTTTCGGCCATATCGTCGACGGTGTCGAGGATCGCCTGGCCGTCGGCGTCATCGTCGCCGACGTAGATCGCCTCGCCGGTGGCCCCGTAGCGATCTGCGAGTTCGAGACCGTGTTTGGCCGCGTACTGGGCACAGGTGCTACCGTCGACCGGGATGAGGAGTCGCTCGAACATGTCAGTCGGCACCTCCGGTTTGGCCGGTGTCGTCCGAAAAGGCTTCGCTCACCGTCCCGCCCGCCTGTCTGAGCAGGCGAGCCGCCGCCTTGCGACGAGCGACGAACAGGCCGATACCCAGGACGAGGTAGACGCCCGTGAACACCAGGAGGAGTTCGTAATCCGAGATGGGGAGTTCGAGGAGTCTGCGGATGAGCAGGAACTCCGAGAGCACCTGCGTGAGGAACAGGAACAGCAACACCAGCGCCTCCCGGATCGAGATTTCGAAGTTGACCAGCAGGGCGAGCGCGAAGAAGGACTGGCCGGCTGTCAGCCAGATCTCACCCATCTGCTTCTCGTCGAACGGGAGCGCACCGTACTGGCCGAGCGCGATGGAGTACACGACGACGAGCGTCCCGATGAGCAGCGTCCACTGGTTGAGCTTCGAGGAGATGAGCGCATTGAAGCCGGCCGTCGACCGCGCCTTGTTCACTAGGTACACGACGACGATGAGTTCCGGCGACTCGGAGGCCAGCGGTGCGATCCACTGGATCATGAAGAACGAGGGGATGCCGATGTTCTGCCCGAGGCTCTCGAGTCCGTGCGCGAACGGCTCGACTGCGGTGAAGATCATGACGCCGGAGTAGACGAACAGGAGCAGGACCGTCGCGATACGGTAGGGCCGCGAGAACGACTGGAGATAGGCCGGCACGCCGACGTGTTCCTCCCCCGCTTCGACATCGCCGCGGAGGATGATGACGATGTACGCGACGTAGAGACCGACGAGGACGATCATGTCCAGGATGTCGATCCCGCCGTTGATCGGGACGATGAACGCCCAGAGCGTGGCGAGCAGCAGGAACACCATATCGAGGCCGATGTCGCGGTCGAGCGAGACCGCGTTCCGGAACATCCCCGGTCGCTGTTTCACCGCAGGGTCGTCCTCCGAGCCGTTGCGAAGGACGGTGAACAGGGCGATGCCGGCCCACCCGATCCCGATCAGGATGCGGTTCGCTCCCGTCATGTTGGCGACGGCGAGGTTTCCCGCCTCGATGCCGCGTGGGGTACCCGCGAACTGTCCTGCGTTCCAGGCGTAGAGGGCGTCGACGGCGTACTCCGGGGCGACCGCCAGCACCGCGAGGACGGCGATGGCGAACGCCCGTGGAACGTCTTTCTCGGCCGTCTCTGCCCCCCAGGCCAGGAGGAACGACGCGCCCAGGACGGAGAGACCGCTCACCGCGACCGTTGCGAGCGTCGAGAAGGCGTGCGCGTTGCCGGTCGCCCAGAGAACGGTCCAGGGAGCCGTCAGGGCGACGGCGCCGGCGACGGCGCCGAGCGCCTGTCGTCTCATCGGTCGGTCCTCCCGGTGTCGGCGGCAGTAGTTCGCAGTGTCAGAATCATTGCGGTGGTGTACCAGTGGGTAGCTCTCTCCCGGATAATAAATCACAAGTTATCCGCTAGACCCGCGAATTCGGAGGGTTAAGTGGGGGTTGGCGGCCGATACGCCATATTGGCGGCAGATGCGTAACTCGTCGGGTATAGCCCCCTTTCGGCCCCGATATCCGCCGAATAGGGCGTAGAGAGCCCGCCGTCACCGACTGCTGTCGTCGTCGACGACGACCCGCGCCTCCGGTGCGCTGTGTTTCACGCTCTCTATCCCCCGTTTCGCGCCCTGCTTGGACGCGTAGCCCTCGCCGCTGTCGGCGATGATGTTTCCGTTGGCAACGACGAGGCGCCAGCGCCACTCGTCGGCGTTATCGCGGTAGAGTTCGAACGTCGGCTCTCGCGGCATAGTCGGGGCATGTGCGCCCCGCGGGTTATAACGGTCGGATCCGCCCGCGAACGCGCAGTGTTTTATTGATGCCGGCCGTGGGCTTCCGGTGATGACGATGCACGTGTTCGGGCTGATCGGCAACCCGGTCGGTCACTCGCTGTCGCCGCCGATGCACGAGGCGGCGTACGACGAACTCGGGATGGACGCCAAATACGTCACGTTCGAGCCCGACCCCGACGCCGTCTCGCGCGCCGTCGACGGCGCGGCAGCTCTCGGCGTCGACGGGCTCAACGTCACCATCCCGTTCAAACAGGACGTCCTCGACCTGGTCGAGCCCGACGCGCTCGCGGCACGGATCGGTGCGGTCAACACCATCGATTTCTCGACCAGCCCGCCGCGGGGGTACAACACCGACGCCGCGGGCGTCCGTCGCGCGTTCGATCACCACGGCGTCTCGCTGTCGGGCGCCGAGGCCGTCGTCGTCGGCGCTGGCGGGGCCGCTCGCGCCGTCGCGTTCACCCTCGCCGACGCCTGCGAGACGGTCCACATCGCCAATCGCACGGTCGATCGGGCCGACGCCCTCGCCGCGGATGTCCGGACGGAACTCCCCGAAGCGACGGTTTCGAGCGGTGGCCTCGAGACGCTCGCCGACCGCGTCCCCGACGCCGATATCCTCGTCAACGCCACGAGCGTCGGGATGGACGAAGACGAGACGCCCGTCCCCGCCGACCACTTGCATTCGGATGTGGCCGTCCTCGACGCGGTGTACTCGCCCATCGAGACGCGACTCCTCCGTGACGCTGCCGACGCGGGGGCGACGACCATCGACGGCGGGTGGATGCTCCTGTTCCAGGGCGTCGTCGCGTTCGAGCACTGGACCGGCCGCGACGCCCCTGTCGACGCCATGAACGACGCGCTCCGATCGCGGCTCTGATACGGTTTATTGGAAGTCAGTACCGGTGGTTCGCCGGACTGTTTCGGCGAACCGCCGGTAAACAGTTACAACAATCCGTATGACGCGGCCGCGAATGTTTTTAAATATCGGGCGTTTGTACCTATCACTAATGGGACTACTGGACACGCTGCGATCGGTGCTGGGACTGGGCGAGTCGTCGGAGAATCGAGAGCGAGAGCGGGAGACGACCGTGAGTGTCGAGCACGAACCGCAGACGGAGACGGAGGACGCGGTGAAGGGAACGGAGGCAGACGAGTCGGTCGCTGCCGAGACGGAGGCAGCGGCGTCCACGGAGTCGCTCGTCGAAGAGGAGGGACCGACCGACGCCGCCGAACCCGCCGAGGCGGCCAGCCCCGACGCCGGGGACGTGGAGACCGAACTCGACACGGCCGACGCCGAATCGGAAGGCGAGACGACCGGGGAACACGAGGCCCAGGACCTCGAAGGCTCCCAACCGGAGTCCGTCGACGTGATCAAGGGTGTCGGTCCGGCGTACGCACGGCGGTTGTCCGAGGCCGGTGTCGACACGGTGGCCGAACTCGCGGCCGCGGACGCGGAGGAACTCGCCGCCGACATCGACCTCTCGCCGAAGCGGGTCGGCCGCTGGATCGACCGCGCCAAGGATCACTGATACGGTTTATTGGAAGTCATTTCCGGTGGTTCGTTGACCGTCCCAGCGAACCACCGGCAAACAGTTACAATAATCCGTATGATTCGCCGGTCGCTACCCGCCGGCCAGCGCGGCGTATAAGTCTCGGCGCCGAATACTCCGGGGCGATGGAAGTGGATTCGGACCGACGAATCACGTCGCTGGACGCCGTTCCCGCGGAGACGACCACGATTTTCACCGTCCGTCACGTCGACGCCGCCGACCCACAGGAGGCCGTCCTCGTCCGAACACCCGACGGCGAGGTGCGCGCCTGGCTGAACTACTGCCGTCACCTGCTCGACGTGCGACTCGATAAGGGCTCCGGCGCGCCGATGCGCGACGGCGAACTCGTCTGTGCCAACCACGGCGCGTACTTCGAGGCCGACACCGGCCACTGCACCTTCGGCCCCTGCGAGGGCGCCACGCTCGAAGGCGTCGACGTCGCCGTCACCGACGACGACGTGTATCTGACCGACGACGACTACGCGTTCGTCGCCGCCGGGCCGATGGATGACGGCGACGACGGGCCGTCTCCGACGTCGACGTACGAGTTCTAGCCGCGCTGCCAGACGTAGACCGCCAGGGCGAGGAAGCCGCCGGGCCCCGTCAGAAACGTGAGGCCGCCGACGGCGAGCGCCCAGAACGCCGCGTTGTCGTTACCTCGCTTCGTGGCGTCCGTGTAGACCCAGTACGACATCACGAACGGGAGCAGCATGAAAAACAGGCCGATGATCAACAACTCGGGACCGCCGGGCAGTCCGATCTGGAGGGGGACCATGGCCGTGACTGTCGCGGGGGTAGTGGATAACTTTTGGCCGGCGGTTCGTCCGTTGGAGGGAGATTTGAACTACGCGAACGGCTCGCTTCGCTCGCCGTTCTCTGGTTCAAATCTCCACGAGGCGTTTCGAGCGAACGGCTCCTCCCGATCGTCAGTCACGTCGTTCGGTCAGAAAATAGCGGGAGGTAGATTTGAACTACCGATCTCCGGGTTATGAGCCCGGCGGAATCTCCTGGCTATCCCATCCCGCTATGAGTATTCGAATCCGGTGCGAGCATTAAGGATTGTGATTCGCGTACCGTATGGCAATCAGGCCCGCGTCGTCCCCTGCGCTCATACGGGTTATCGTAGGTCAGTACCGGTGGGTCGCTGGACCGTCTTGGCGAACCGCCGGGACACAATCACAACGACCCGTATTCAGTCGCTACCGACGCGCCACGTGAACAGCCCCTCCGTGAGGTAGTTGAGCAGCATCCCACAGCCGATGCCGATGGCGTTCGCCACCGTCGGCCAGAGGTCGGCGCCCCTGACGACGAGGGTGATGTCCGTCCACGATGTCAGCACCGTTAGCACGAGAAAGCCGACGGCCAGGCCTCCGGCGCGCACGACGTGGGATTTGAGATATCTACGGCCGCGCGGGATCCAGCCGACTGCGCCGGAGTCCGCGAAGGTCCAGCGGTCGTTGATGAGGAACATGAGCGTGATGGACACCTCGGCGCCCACGGCCTTGGCCAGTTGCGGAATGACGCCGTAGCCGGCGGTCAGGATGGCGACGACGATCGTCTCGGCGGTCGCTCCTACCGCGCCGACCGAGACGAACTTCCCAAACCGAAGCCCCGAATAGAGCTCCGCCAGGTCGCCGAGCCGACCACTCCCGCTCATCGGTGGTCACGCTCGACGAGTGCGGGCGCCGAATCCCGTGGGCGGTCGAGCAGGGAGTGCAACGGGTCGTTCCGCAGGAGGCGCGCTCGGTGGCGCGCGACGAGAAGCCCCCTCGCGAGACGGAGCGTCGTCCCCACCGGCGAGACGGTGGACTCGGGACGGTCCTCCCAGACGACGGGGATCTCGACGACGCGACAGCCGACGGCGTCGGCGACGGCGATGAGTTCGATGTCCCACGCGAAGCCGGGTTCGCGGAGATGCGACCGGATCCGCGTCCAGGCGTCGTGGCTGAGCGCCTTCGCGCCACACTGGTAGTCGTGGAGGTCTACATCGAGCAGGCGGCGGGCCAGCCACGCGAACCCATCGCCGAGATACCGGCGCGCGATCGTCTGGTGTGACTGGACGGTCGCGTCGGGATGTCGGCGCGAGCCGGCGGCGAGGTCGGCGTCGCCGGCCACGACCGGCTGGATCACGTCCGCGAGGGAGGACGCCGGCGTGCTCCCGTCCGCGTCGGCGAAGGCCAACACGTCGGTCGACAGCGCCTCGAAGCCAGCGGTGATCGCGGCCCCCTTTCCCCGACGGGCCGCGGCCTCGTTGACGGTGACAGGGAGGGATTCGATACGGTCGCGGACCGCTGGCTCGGCGGCGTCGAGTTCGACGCGGATCACGGTCGGATCCACGGCTTCGTGGAGGGCATCGACGTAGGCCGCGAGTCGGTCGACGTCCGGGTGGTACGCGGGAATCACCACCCCGACGGTGCGGGTCATGGAGACTACTTTCGCCACCGCCGTAAAAAACTGAACGACTTCCCCTGCCCCACACCACAAACGGTTTAGGCGCGCTGGGCCGTCGTCCGGTCAATGGAGTACGGGCTCGTCCTCCGGTGGCTGGTTGCCTACGGCGCACTCGCCGCGCTCGGTCGCCCCCTCGCGGGCCGTCTGCTCGCGACCCTTCCCGGTCGCGGCGCCGGATTCGCGCTCCCGACTGCGCTGGTCGTCCTCGGAACGGCCATCTACTGGATCGGCCACCTCACCTTCGGCCCCGCCGCCCTCGCTGCTGCCGCTCTCGTCCTCGTCGCCCTCGCCGTCGGCGCCGCGCTGGACCGCGACGCGCTGTCCGACCGCCGCGTTCGCCTCGCCGACGCCGCGCGCCCCGACCGCACGACCGCCGAGGTGGCCGTCGTGTTCGTCGCCGCGTTCGTCCTGCTCGTCGCCGTCCGCGCCGTCGACCCCGCGGTCCATCCCCTCGGCGGCGAGAAGTTCCTCGATTTCGGCCTGCTGAAATCCCTGAATCGGGCGACGAAGCTTCCCCCCGAAGACATGTGGTTCGCCGGCGAACCCGTCGTCTACTACTACGGCGGCCACCTGCTGACGGCGGTGCTCGGCGACCTCACCTGGACCGCGCCCCGCTACGCGTACAACCTCTCACTCGCCGGGTTCTACGCGACGCTGGTGTCGGCCGCCTACGGCCTCGCCAGCGCCGTCGCCCGGGACCGCGCGGAGTCGGGACGCCTCGCCGGGCTGACCGCCGCCTTCTTCGTCGGTCTCGCCAGTAATCTCGTGACTGCCGGCCGCCTCGCCGTCGGCGCCCTGCCCTCGTCGCTTCGGACCGAGATCGCCCGGATCGTCGCCGCCCGGACCCGGTACGCCCCCGAAGAGGTCCTCGCTGGCGTCGACCCGTTTTCCTACTGGACGGCCAGCCGCGTCATCCCCGGGACGATCAACGAGTTCCCCCTGTTCGCGTGGCTGAACGGCGACCTCCACGCCCACATGATGGGGACGCCTTTCCTCCTGCTCGGCGCCGCCATCGCCTTCGCCGTCTATCGACCCCCGCCCGACCGCTTACGCCGCCGGCGACTGCTCGCGTTCGTCGCGGTACCCATCCTCGCCGGCTTCCAGGTCATCGTCGACACGTGGAGTTTCCCCTCTCTCTTCGGGCTTCTCGCGCTCGCCCTTGCGCTCGGATCGACCGATCCCTGGCCCATCCTCTCGCGCCGAGTCGCGGCGTGGCGTCACGCCCGCGACGACGGTCCAGTCGGTGAGGAACTCGGCCACCTCGGCGGCGCGCTCGCGGTCACCGTCGTCGCTGGCGTCCTCGGTGGGGCGCTCGCGCTACCCTTCCTGCTCAGTGCGAGCGGCGGCCGTGAGGTCGCCCTGCTCGCGGCCGCGGAGCGGTCGAGCCTCCCCGCGCTCCTGTTGGTCCACGGCGCCTTCCTCGCCACCTTCTACGCCTACCTGACCGATCGGCTGGCGGTCGATCGGCCCTGGCCGCTGCTCGGCGCGCTCTTGGCGCTTGGCCTACTCGCGATCACGGCGAACCTCCCCGTCGCCATCCTCGTCGGGCCGCTCATCGTCTTCGGATGGGTGGCCCACCGAACCGACCGCCCGGTCGGCTTCGAGACGGTGTTGATCGTCGCCGGCGCTGGCCTCGTCGGCATCGTCGAACTCGTGTACGTCGAGGAGTTGGCCGGCCCGCTTCGGATGAACACCGTGTTCAAGACGTACACGCAGGTGTGGGTGCTGTGGGGGACGGCCGCGGGCGTCGCGCTTCCCTCTTTCGTCCGCTGGCTCGGCGGTGTCTCGGTGCCCGGCACGCGGTCACGATGGCTGCGGGCCGGCCTCGCGCTCGCCGTCGTTCTCTCGACGGTGCCCTACGCGGGGCTCGCGCTCTCGTCACATTTCCAGGGAGCCACCGATCCGACCCTCGACGCGACGGCGTTCGTCGAACGCGAGCATCCCGACGAGGCGCCAGCTATCGCCTTCGTCGATAACCTCTCCGGGCAACCGACGCTCCTCTCCGCGCCGGCGACGGGTCGAGAACCCGAATCGGGCGGCGCCCCCGTGCCCGGGATGTACAGTTGGGAGTCGAGTCCGGCCGCGAGTCTCACGGGTGTGCCGACGGTCGCCGGGTGGCACCACGAGGTGGGGTATCGCGGCCGAGAACCGTATCTCGAGCGCGTGCGTGACGTGGACGCCGCGTACACCGGTCCGCCGGAGCGCACGGTCGCCGTCATCGAGACGTACGGCGTCGACTACGTCTGGGTCGGACCGGCGGAGCGCGCGCGCTACGGGAACGTCTCGTTCGACGGCGTCGCGGGGCTGACGCCGGTGTTCGAAAACGGCGTGGTCACGATCTATCGCGTCGATGAGGAGAGACTGGACACCGTTTAATCGCCGCGATTTTTGACGACATCGAGCGCGTCGGCGTCGATGGAGTCGACATCGAGCCAGTGGGGGACGAACCGACGCTTCTCGAAGGCCTCGCGTTCGTCCGGGGTTCCGATGGTACACCAGAGCTGGACTTCATCGGGGCCGTGGTAGTCGCCCTGGCGCTGGATCGAGAAACAGACCTGCTCGTCGCCGTCGTACTCGATGACGGCGTCCTTGCGGATGCCGGGGTCACCCCTGACGATGAGCTGTTGCATACGCCGCCGTTCGGCCAGTCCGGGCTTAATCGCTTCGATGATCCGTCGCTGGCGTCTCGTGTCACATCCAGCGGCCCGTGACCGAACCTGGAGCGACGCCGCTGCCCGACGGCGAACCAAACGGGTTTTAACGCGCGGCGCGAAAGACCGCGTAAGGTAGATTATCTATGCAGATGCCACGCCGATTCAACACGTACTGCCCGCACTGCAACGGGCATTTCGAGCACGAGGTCGAGAAAGTGCGTCGCGGTCGTGAAACGGGGATGAAGTGGATCGACCGACAGCGCGAGCGAGCCACGTCCACCATCGGGAACGCGGGCAAGTTCTCGAAGGTGCCGGGTGGCGACAAGCCGACGAAAAAGACCCACCTGAAGTACCGCTGCGCCGAATGTGGCAAGGCCCACATGCGCGAGGGATGGCGCGCGGGTCGACTGGAGTTCCAGGAATGACGGGGAACTTCGTCACCGTCGAGTGTGCGGACTGTGGTAACGAACAGACCGTCTTCGACAAGGCGTCGACGACGGTGAACTGTGCGGTCTGCGGGAGCACGCTGGCCCGCCCCACTGGCGGCCACGCCGCCTTCGAGGGTGAAGTGACCGGCACCGTCGAGGCACGCTGACGCACATGAAATACAGTGGCTGGCCCGAACCGGGCGAACTCGTCGTCGGCAAGGTGGACGAAATCACCGACTTCGGTGTCTTCGTCGACCTGGAAGAGTACGAGGACAAGCGCGGTCTCGCACACATCAGCGAAGTCGCCAGTGGCTGGATCAAGAACGTCCGCGACCACGTCCGCGAGGGACAGACGGTCGTCGCGAAGGTGCTGGACGTCGACGAGAGCTCCCAGCAGATCGATCTCTCGATCAAGGACGTCAACGAACACCAGCACAAAGAGAAGATTCAGGAGTGGAAAAACGAGCAGAAGGCCGATAAGTGGATGTCGATCGCCTTCGGCGAGGACATCGCCGACGAGCGCTACCAGGAGATAGCCGACGCCCTCCTCGAGGAGTTCGAGACCCTCTACGACGCCTTCGAATCCGCGGCCATCCACGGCGACGAGGCGCTCGATTCGGTCGACCTCGACGACGAGGCGATCGACACCATCGTCGACACGGCCCGCGAGAACGTCTCGGTGCCCTACGTCAACGTCACGGGCTACGTCGACCTCGAATGCCCGTCCAGTGACGGCGTCGACCACATCAAAGAAGCGCTGCAGGCCGCCGAAGGTGAGGGCGACGTCGGCGACGAAATCGAACTCTCGGTGTCCTACGTCGGGTCGCCGGAGTACCGCATCAAGGTCCGCGCCCCGGACTACAAGCGCGCAGAGTCGGAACTCGAAGCGAGCGCGGAGCGGGCGAGCCAGGCCATCGCCGACGCCGGCGGGACCGGGCGCTACCACCGCGAGCGCGAGACAGAGACCGAATGAAAGCCGACATCCGGGTATGTTCCGCGTGGGAGTCGGCCCACGACCGCCCGGTGTACACGCTGGGATCGACGTGTCCCGACTGCGGCGCCGAGGCGGTCAACAGCGCACCAGCGCCGTTCGACCCCGCGGATCCCTACGGTGAGTACCGACGCGCTCTTAAGCGCCGCGGCCGGGACTAAGGGGTATGGACGCTATCGAGGTCGAGACCGTTGCGGAGCCGACGCTTTCCGACCCCGTGCTCGTCGAAGGGCTTCCGGGCGTCGGTCACGTCGGGAAACTCGCCGCCGAGTATCTGATCGAGGAGTTCGACAGCGAACTCGTCCGGCGCGTCTACGCCGACGAGTTCCCGCCCCAGGTGAGCATCGACGAGGAGGGCGTCGCCGACCTGGTCTGTGCGGAGTTTTACGCCATCGAGACGGGCGGCCAGGACGTGCTCGTGCTCACCGGCGATCACCAGGCCGGGAGCAACGCCGGCCATTACCACATCACCGAGGCGTTTCTCGACGTCGCCGACTCGTTCGGCGTCGAACGCGTGTACGCGCTCGGCGGCGTGCCGACCGGCGAACTCATCGAGGAGTACCACGTCCTCGGCGCGGTGACCGACGCCGACCTGATCCCCGAACTCGAAGACGAGGGCGTCGAGTTCCGCGAGGACGAACCGGCGGGCGGTATCGTCGGCGTGAGCGGCCTCCTGCTGGGGCTTGGCTCGCGCCGCGGCCTCGACGCCACCTGTCTGATGGGCGAGACCAGCGGCTACCTGGTCGATCCGAAGAGCGCCCGCGCGGTGCTCGAAGTGCTGGAGACCGTCGTCGGATTCGATCTCGACTACGCGTCGCTGGAGGACCGCGCCGACGAGATGGAGGAGGTCGTCGGCAAGATCCAGGAGATGCAGAACCAGGGCGCCCAGATGCCCACCGACGACGAACTCCGATACATCGGCTGATCGCGGCGAGAGATTCTTTATCGCGCGCGCCGAAGCGGGGCGCGTGCTGGAGTCGTCGCCGTCCTGGTTGCTCGTGGGCGTTCTCGGCGCCGGCGTCATCACCGCCCTGATCGCTGGCCTCTTCGTCGCCGGTGATCGTCTCCTGCCGCCGCCTCCGTCGTCGACGACACACCGCGTCGACGGCACCGACAGGCGCCGAGACGAGATCAGGACCTATCTGGACACCATCGGCGAGCGGTACGTCGAGGACGCGACGGTCCGCGACGACGCCGTGGCCTTCTACCTGCCCGACCGCGACGTGGCCATCACGTTCGACCCGCAGGCGTACTTTCGCATCGAGCGCGCGGGCACCGCGGCCGTCCTCTGTGAGTACGAGATGCCCGGCCACCAGCTCGGCCGCCGGCTCCCCTTCGAGACGCCGACCCGGAACACGGCCGACAGGGAAGCGACGGGATCAGCCAGGGCGGCCTTCGCGACGCTGGGGCTGTCACCGACCGCCGACGCCGACGAGGTGAAAGCCGCCTATCGGCGCCGCGTCAAAGATGTCCACCCCGACCACGGCGGCGACAGCGAGGCGTTTCGCCGCCTTCGTGAGGCGTACACCACCGCAAAAGAGCACGCCGACTGATCGTCGGGCGAGCGATCGCTGTTCCTCCAGATTCGACACGTAGCGTGTGGCGCTAGACGTTGGGCAATCAGCCGGACGCAACTCCCGGACGGCTACGGCACGCTTTTCGCGTAGTTACCGGTCGGTCCGGATCGCTTCGGCCGCTTCACGACCGCTCCGCATCGCCCCCTGAATCGACGACCAGGCGGTGTAGTCGCCAGCGAGATACACGTCCCCCGCCGGATCACGCGCGTCGGGCAGGTCGTCGTGGATCCCCGGCGGCTGGGCGAACTGCGCGAACGGGATCCGCTCGGTGTGGACGTGTTCGAGGCCGCCGAACTGGCGCTCGGGATACCAGGATTCGAGCGCCGACTGCGTCGCCTCGGCCAGCGTGTCGTCGTCGATATCGAGGATCGCTGCGTCGCCGTCCGTTCCGGCCGCCTCGCTACTGACGAACGTGGCCGCGAGGAGCGTCCGGTCGTCGGGCGCGTACCTCGGCGCGACGGCCGAGAGGGGGGCGACCGCGTTCGGCCGGTCGCCGGCCGCGTTGAGGTGGATTTTCTTCCCTTCGTCGAGGTCCTCGCCGGGGAGGGAGAGATACTGCGTGACGGACGGTCGCGCCGCGGTCGGGATCGACTCCACGTCGGTCAACGCCCGTGCGCTCCGCGGATCGGTGGCGACGACGGCGGCGTCGACCTCGACCGTCCGCGCCGCGGTGTCGACGGTGACGGGACTGCCCTCGGCCTCGACTGCCTCGACGCGTTCGCCGAGGCGGATCGTCGCCCCCGCCTCCCGCGCCCGAGCGGCCAACTGCGCGGGGATGGCCCCCATGCCGTCGGCGGGGAGCGCCACCCGCCCCTCGCTCATCGCCTTGAACGTGTACTCGAAGACGCGTTTCGACGTCGACAGCGACCGGTCGAGCGTGATGCCGCCGTAGAACGGGGCGACGAAGTTGTCGATGTACGCCTCCGAGAATCCCCACTCGTGGAGGTAGTCGGCGATGGGGGCGTCGGGGCTCTCGAAGATGTCGGCTTCGTCGCGGCTTCCGACGTGTTGGCGCAGGGCGAGCGTCCGCAGTTTGTCGCTCGTGGTCACCTCCCGGTTGAACAGGGTGTTCGTGAGCGAGAACGGGTCCCGAAGGGGGTCCGAGAGGACCGAGCGCTCGCCGGGACGGGCGATGACGGCGCCGGGCGAGAACGATCGCAGGTCGAGCGCTCCGAGGTCGAGCTCTTGGCGGACCGCAGGATAGGCGGTGAACAGCACCTGGAAGCCACGGTCGAGCGTGAATTCGTCGCGGCGGCGGGTTCGTACGCGGCCACCGACCTCGTCGCGACGCTCGAATACGGTCACGTCCGCGCCCGCCGCCGCGAGATGCCGCGCGGCGACGAGGCCGGCCAGCCCCGCGCCAGCGACGACGACCGACGTGTCTTCGTCCATACCCGACGGTCGGGCGGCGACGACAAAGAATTCATGGACAGGGATTTGCCACTCCGGACGCAACCGCGGGCATGGCTCTCTCCGCGACGTTGCTCGGACTGGACTGTACGGCGACGGGCGAGCGATACGCCCCGGACCACACCGGTCGGAGCGACGCCGGCGCACCGCTGACGCCCGTCTACGACCGCGACGCCGTCGACGCCGGCGCGCTCCCGACTGACCCCGATTCGATGTGGGCGTACGACGCCCTCTTGCCTGTCGACGCCGCTGACGCCGTCTCGGCCGTCGAGGGGGCGACGCCCCTGCTCGACGCGCCGGAGCTCGCGGCCGACCTCGGCGTCGGGGACCTGCTGCTCAAAGACGAGGGGCGCAACCCGACAGGGACGGTGTTCGATCGCGGGCTCTCGACTGCGGTGACGATGGCGGCGCGTCACGGCACCGACCTGCTGGCGCTCGCTGCCCCGGGCGACGCCGGCCAGTCAGCGGCGGCCTACGCCGGCCGGATCGACACCGACTGTTACGTCTATCTCCCCTCGCGCGCCCCGTTCCCGAACAAGGCGATGGTGAACGTCCACGGGGCGGATATGCGCGTGATCGGCGGCCGCTACGCCGACGCCCTCGACGCACTGGAGTCGAGTCTCGAACGCGACTGGTACTCCCTCCAGGCCTTCACGACGCCGTATCGCCACGACGGCTACAAGACGCTGGCCTACGAGGTGGCGGCCGAGCGCGACTGGACCGCCCCCGACGCGGCCGTGATCGCCGTCGGGACCGGTGAGATCCTCGTCGGCATCGCACAAGGGTTCCGAGACCTGCAGGCGCTGGGCCTGACCGACCACGTCCCGCGTCTCTACGCCGTCCAACCGGACGGGTGTGCGCCGATCGTCGAGGCCCACCGCCGCGGCGACGGATCGATCGAGTCCATCGACCACCCCGACACCATCTGTGGCGAACTCGAACTGCCCGCGCCAGCAGGCGGCGCGCTCGCGCTCGACGCCATCGAGTCGAGCGACGGCGGCGCCGTCGCTGTTGCCGACGAGAACGTCTTGGAGAGCGCGGTGACGCTCACGCAGCGACTCGGAACCGAAGTGGGCGTCGTGGGCGGGGCCGCCGCCGCTGGATCGTGGGCGCTCGCGGAGGACGGGGCGTTCGGCGCCGACGAGACGGTTCTAGTGGTCAACGCCGATGCCGGCGTGAAGACGGCGGATGTCCTCCGAAGCCATCTGATGGGCCAGGGCGTCTGAACAGCCGGCGTCGCTTCTTATTTAGACACGACAGGTTTATAGATTAGACGCGTCAAAATCAGAGCAGACAGATGTTGAGCGACGCGATGGAGGACTATCTAAAGGCGATCTATCGGGTTCAGTCGGAGGACGGCTCACCGGTGTCGACCTCGGCCATCGCCGAGGAGGTGGGCAAGACGGCGCCGACGGTGACGAGCATGGTCCAGAAACTCGCGGACCGCGGGTTGCTGGAGCGCGAGAAGTACAAGGGCGTCGAACTCACGCCCGAAGGAGAGACGGTCGCGCTGGAGGTGCTCCGCCACCACCGCCTGCTCGAAGCCTATCTCGCCGAACGCCTCGACTACTCGTGGGTCGACGTCCACGAGGAGGCCGACGCACTCGAACACCACATCTCCGAGGAGTTCGAACAGCGGGTCGCGGAGGCGCTCGGCGATCCGAAAGTCGATCCCCACGGCGATCCGATCCCCGGCGCGGATCTGCGGCCACTCGAAAGCGACGAGACCGCGCCGCTGACCGACTACGACACGGGGGACCGAGTGGTCGTCAGCCGAGTCCGCGACCGGGACGAAGCCGAACTCACCTATCTCGACGAGGCGGGAATCCGGCCGGGGACCGAACTCGCCGTCGTCGACGTGGCGCCGTTCGGCATGGTGACCGTGCGGGTCGACGGCGGCGAACAGAGCCTCCCCGAATCGGTCGCGCGCACGATCCGCGTCCGGCCCGCCGAACAGGAGGCCGACGCATGACCGGGTGGCTCGAAATCCTCACGGTCGCTTTCGTCGCCCAACTCGTCGTCCTGCCGGGCGAGAAGGTGCAGTTCATCATTGCCGGGCTCTCGACCCGGTACAACCCGCTGGTGGTCGTCAGCGCCGCGGGCACCGCCTTCGCCGGCTGGACCGTGCTCGAAATCCTCTTCGGCGAGGCGCTCCAGCGCGCGCTCCCACCCGCCGTGCTGGACGCGTTCACTGCGGGCCTGTTCCTCCTCTTCGCCGTCCTCCTCTACCGATCGATGCCGGGCCGCGGCGAACCGGAACGGGTCGAAACGAGCGCGACTGACGGCGGGGTCACCTCGCTGTCCGACGACTTCCAGCCGCAGGTGTTCGGGCGGGAACTCCCGGACGCGCTCGGTGGCTTCCTCCCCATCTTCGCGATGATGGCCGCCGGCGAGTTCGGCGACAAGACCCAGCTGGTCACGATCGGACTGGCCGCCCAGTACGGTGCCCACCCCGCCATCTGGGCCGGCGAGATGCTCGCCATCATCCCGGTGAGCCTCGCGAACGCCTTCTTCTTCCATCGGTTCTCGCACCGACTCGACCTCCGGAAGGCCCACCTCTTCTCGGCGGCGTTGTTCGCCTTCTTCGCGGTCGATACGTCGCTGAGCATCGTCACCGGATTCTCCGTCTGGGAGACGGTCGTCGGCGTCGTCGCGGCGGCCATCACTGGCGCGTTCTAACGGAAGCGTTTTTCTCGCGGCACGCCACGGTGGCGACGTGCCGAGCCCCCTCCCGTCGCTCCTGGCCGGCGTCGTCTTCGGCCTCGCCCTCGCGGCGCCGCCCGGTCCCATGAACGCCGTCATCGCGTCGGAGTCGGTCACCGAAGGATTTCTGGCGGGCGTCCGCGCCGGCCTGGGCGCGATGACCGCCGACGCCGTCTTCTTCGTCTGTTCGCTGCTCGGCGTCGTGACGGTCGTCGAACGATTCCCGACGCTCCGGGCGGTGATGGTCGGCGTCGGCGGCCTCCTCATGCTGTATTTCGCCTATGGCGCGGCCGCGGAGGCGAGCGTCGGGTTCACCTCCGCCTCCGTCTCCGCCCAGACGCCCGCCCGGGCAACGACGGGCTTTCGCAAGGCGTTCCTGCTCGCGCTCACCAACCCCTATCAGATCCTGTTCTGGTTGACCATCGGCGTCGGCCTGCTCGAACCCGGGCGTCTGGACGTGCTGTCGTACACGCCCTACGTCGGGAGCGACCTCGCCGGTCTGCTGGTGGTCCGGACGGGAAGCCCCGTGCTCCTGTTCGGCTTCTTCCTCGGCATCGCGCTCTGGATCACCGGCTTTCCGCTCGCACTCCGGGCGGGCCAGCGCCGCGTCGCCGCGTTCGCGCCCGTCGTCGCCGGGATCAGTGCGCTCGTGCTCGGCGGGTTCGGCCTCCTGTTCCTGTTCGACGCCATCCGGTCGCTGACCTGATGGCAGTCCACCGCCAGCCAAGCGTATTTGCCTCCCCATCCCCCAGTCGGAGCCATGCGATCGGACCGCTCACCGCTCGACGACGCTCTCGGCGACGACCACGACGGCTATCTGGTCGACGCCGACGGCACCGATTCGACCCAGCGTTACCTCTCGGGATTCGACGCCCCCGACCCCTTCGTCACCTGCTACACGCCCGACGGCGTCCACCTCCTCGTCTCCGGACTGGAGTACGGCCGCGCGACGAAAGACGCCGACGCCGACACCGTCGCTCGGCTCTCGGCGTACGACTATCGGGATCGCGTCGCCGACGCCGGACGGGTGCGCGGCCGAGCGCGGGTGATCGCCGACTTCCTCGCCGATCGCGACGTTTCGGCGGTGGCGGTGCCCGCACGGTTCCCCCTCGGCACGGCCGACGGACTGCGCGAGGAGGGCCTCGTCGTCGACGTCGACCACGACGACGCTGTCACCCGGCTCCGCGCGGTCAAGACCGACACCGAAATCGAACACATCCGGCGCGCCCAGCGCGCGAACGAACGCGCCATGTCGGCCGCCGAATCCCTCCTCGAGTTGGCGACCGTCGAGGACGGGCTCCTCCACCGCGACGGTGAGCCCCTGACCAGCGAGGCAGTCAGGCGCGAAATCGAACTCACGCTCCTCCAGGACGGGTACGCCCTCGACGAAACCATCGTCGCCTGCGGCGCCGACGCCGCCGACCCCCACGACCGCGGCTCCGGCCCCCTGCGCGCGGGCGAGCCCATCGTGATCGATATCTTCCCCCGAGACAAGGAGACGCGGTATCACGCCGACATGACGCGGACGTTCGTCAAGGGCACGCCGAGTCCGAAGCTCCGGGAGTGGTTCGAGTTGACCGACGCGGCGAGACAGGCGGCCCTCGACGCCGTCGAACCGGGCGTCACGGGTGAGGACGTTCACGCCGCCGCCTGCGACGTCTACGAAGAGGCGGGACTCCCGACGCTCCGCAGCGATCCCGGCGCCGAGACGGGGTTCATCCACAGCACCGGCCACGGCGTCGGCCTCGACGTCCACGAACTCCCGCGGATCGCGCCCGACGGCGGCGAACTCGACCCCGGGAACGTCATCACGGTCGAACCGGGGCTGTACGACCCCGATGTCGGCGGCGTGCGCATCGAGGATCTGGTGGTCGTCACCGAGGATGGCTACGAGAATCTGACAGCGTATCCGGTCGAACTGGTCGTCTAGGATCGCAAAGCACTTGCTCGCCGTCGGCCCAGCGCCGATGTGAACTGGCGGTATCGCCACACGGTCCTCGGTCTCTGTACGCTCGCGTTCGCGTCGACGATGCTCGCGCGGCTGGTCATCAGCCCTGTCGTCCCGGATGTCACCGACGGGTTCGGGGTTTCGACCGGCGCCGTGGGGCTCGCGCTCTCGGGCATGTGGGCCGCGTACGCGTTCACGCAGTTCCCCTCCGGCATCCTGGGCGACCGCTTCGGCGAGCGACGGATCATCCTCGCCGCCGTCGGCATCACCGCGTTCGCAAGCCTGTCGCTCGCGCTCTCCCCCTCGTTTCTCACCTTCGCCGCGCTGACGGTGGTCCTCGGCGCCGGCGCAGGCCTGCATTACAGCGTCGCCACCACCCTCCTCACGAAGGAGTTCGAGGACATCGGGCGAGCGATCGGCGTCCACGTCGCCGGGGGACCGCTCGCGGGACTGATCGCGCCCGTCGTCGCCACGGCGGTCGCCGTCCGCTACGACTGGCGGGCCGCCATCGCCGTCGGCGCCGCCGTCGCCGTCCCCATCTTCGTCGCCTTCGCGTGGCGCGTCGAACCCACCCCGCCCGACCGCCCGGCGGAGTCGATGCGCGACCGGATGGCCGTCGGCCCGCTGATCGAGGTGCTCACGCGCCCGCCCATCGCGTTCACCACCGCCGTCGCCGTCCTCGGGGCCTTCTGCTGGCAGGCGACGGCCTCCTTTCTCCCGACCTTCCTCGTCGCCTTTCGGGGCCTTCCCGAGACCTACGCCGGCCTCCTCTTTTCGGCGTATTTCGTCGTCAACGGCCTCGCGCAACCGACGATCGGATGGGTGTCCGACCGCATCGGCCGCGACGGCGCGGCGACGGCGACGATGGCGCTCGGCGTCGCCGGCTACGCGCTCCTCGTCGCCGGCCCCCGCATCGCGCTCCTGCCTGCCGTCGTCCTCGTCGGCGCGGCGATGACGTGGAGCGCACCCCTCCAGTCGCGCTACTTCGACCGATTCAGCGAGTCGGAGCAAGGCGCCGCGTTCGGCCTCGTCCGCACCGCGTACATGGTCCTCGGTGCGACGGGCAGCGTCGTCACGGGCGTCCTCGCCGATGTCGCGGGATGGGAGACCGCCTACGGTCTGCTCGTCGGCGTGATGGGGCTCGGTCTGATGCTCCTGGTCGGTAATCGCATCTTCCGCCTCGGGCTCTGACGCTAGCGTCGTAGCACCGAACTCGGAGATGCGCCACGCCCGATGCTTAAGTACGAACCCACAGAGTGGGGCAGTATGGTGAACCAGCGGCTCCGTCGAGCGTTCGAGTGGATCGCCCGCCTCGTCGGTCTCACTCTCGTCGGCGTCGGTGGCTGGGTGGCGATGTCTTCGGTGCTGTACGGAATCCCGCTCATCGCGGTCGGTCTCCTGTTCGTGCTCCGCTCCACCGTGGCAGCAGAACTGCTCGATTTGGCGGCGTCGGTCGTGTAGTTCGTGGCCGTTTTCATTCCAACACTATCCCGACGCCGATCCGCCGCACCGAACCCCTTTTGAGCGGTGAGGGGGAACCCACGCGCATGGACTTGCTGGTGGTTGGCGCGGGCGAAATGGGTCGGTGGGTCGCTCGGACCGTCGCCCGTCCCGTCGCCCTCGCGGATATCGACGCGGCGGCGGCAGAGCGGGCGGCCGACGACATCGACGGGGTCAGAGCGGTCCCCACGGACACGACCGAGACGTTCGACGCCGTCTGCCTGGCCGTGCCGATTTCGGCGGTCGCCGACGCAATCGACCGCTATGCCCCTCGCGCCGAGCGAGCGATGTGCGACGTGACCGGCGTGATGGCCGCCCCGGTCGACGCCATGCGTGACGCGCTCCCTGATCACGAGCGCGTGTCGATGCATCCGCTGTTCGCCGCGTCGAACGCCCCCGGTAACGTCGCCGTCGTCGCCGACGCGCCCGGTTCCGTCACCGACGCCATTCGCGACGACCTGGCAGCCGCCGGGAACCACCTCTTCGAGACGACGGTCGCGGAACACGACGAGGCGATGGAGACGGTGCAGGCCGGCGCCCACACCGCCGTTCTCGCCTACGCGCTCGCCGCCGCCGACGTGCGCGAGGAGTTCGCGACGCCCGTCTCGGCCGCGCTCGACGACTTGGTGGAGACGGTCACCGGCGGCACGCCGCGTGTCTACCGAGAGATTCAGGAGACGTTCGAGGGCGACGACGACGTCGCCGAGGCGGCGAAGCGTGTCGCCGAGGCGGAGGGCGAGGCGTTCGACGACCTGTACCGGGAGGCGGGCGAATGACGGGCCGTGAGGAAAACGAATGATCGACCGCGAGGCCGTCCGGTCGAACGCGAAATATCTCCGGCAGGTGCGCCCCATCGACCCCGAGGAGATCAGCGAGTACGTCGGGGGCGACCCGCATCCGGCGGTCGTTCGCCGCGTCCTGCAGGAGGAGGCGTACGACCTGGGACTGTTCGAACGCGACGACGGGGCGTTCGTGCCCGCGGCGACGGAGCCGGTGTCGGCGCCGGGATGGGAGCCCGACCGGCTTCCGGACCGCTACGTCGACACGCTCGAAGACCTGCTCGTGGAGCGCTACGGCGCGAACTGGCACCGGGGCGACGCCGGTGACCGCCTACGCGAGGTGATCCGGCGGCTGAAAGCCGACTACTACGAACAGAACCCGGTCGAGTACGACGCGGAGGTGGCGCTCGGCTACGCCATCTACCACCTCCCCGACTACTACGCCGCCGTCGGCTACCCTCTCGACGATCTGGTCGAGCAGTCGTTGCTTCCGCGCCGTCTCCGCGTCCTCGATATCGGCGCCGGCGCCGGCGGCCCCGCCCTCGGTCTGTTCGAGTATCTCCCCGACGACGCCGTCGTCGACTACCACGCGGTCGAACCCAGCGCCGCGGCCGACGTACTGGAGACGATGCTCGCCGAGACCCGGCGGAACGTTCGGACGACCATCCACCGCGAGCGCATCGAGGACTTCGGGTTCGACGCCGCACCCTACGACCTCGTCCTGTGTGGGAGCGTCCTGAGCGAACTCGACGACCCCGACGCGGTCGTCGAGCAGGCACTCGCCGCCCTGGCCGACGACGGAACGCTCTTTGCCCTCTCGCCCGCCGACCTCGAAACCAGCACCGGCCTCCGGCGCATCGAGCGCGCGGTCACCGGCGACGAGGCGAACGTCTACGCGCCGACGCTGCGCCTGTGGTCTGGATTCGAACCTGCGGACCGCGGGTGGTCGTTCGACGAACGACCGCCTGTCGAGGCGCCCCGAACTCAGCGACAGCTGGACGACGCGGGCGACGACCCCGGCACCTTCCGCAACGAGACGGTGAAGTTCTCCTACGCGCTCCTGCGGACCGACGGGCAGCGGCGGGTCGGCGTGCGCGCCGACGGGTCGCGTCACGCCCGCATGGCCGACATGGAGCGTCACGTCACCGAGCGCATCGACCTGCTGGCGGTGAAACTCAGCCGCAATCTGGCCGAGGGCGGCAACCCCCTGTTCAAAATCGGCGACGGGAGCGAACGGGTCGAACACTACGCGGTGTTGACGCGGGAGTCCGGACTGAATCGCCAACTCGGCGCCGCCGACTACGGCACCGTCCTTCGGTTCGAGAACGCCCTTGCGCTCTGGAACGACGACGAGGGCGCGTACAACCTCGTCGTCGACGACGAGGCGGTCGTGGATCTGGTGGGCTAGACCGCAACCAGTGTGCCTTTTCGTCCGTCCCTCCAGAGGACGGTATGGACGAGCCACACGTCCTCCTGACGAACGACGACGGAATCGGCTCCGTCGGGTTCCGCGCGCTCTACGACGCCCTCGACGAGTTCGCCGAGGTGACTGCCGTCGCCCCCGACGGCGATCAGAGCGCCGTCGGCCGGGCGATGTCCCACGAGGTCGATGTCGAGGAACACCCGCTCGGCTACGCCATCCACGGGACGCCTGCCGACTGCACCGTCGTCGGCCTGGAGGCGCTGTGTCCGGATGTCGATATGGTCGTCGCCGGCTGTAACCGCGGGGCCAACCTCGGCGCGTACGTCCTCGGGCGATCCGGGACTGTGAGTGCCGCCGTCGAGGCGGCCTTCTTCGACGTGCCGGCCATCGCCGTCTCGCTGTACGTCCCCGGCGACGATGGCGAGTGGCAACACGCCGCCGATCAGCCGGAAGACTACCGCAACGCCACCGAAGCGGCCGCCTATCTCGTCGAACACGCGCCCCGCGCGGGCGTGTTCGAACAGGCCGAATACCTGAACGTCAACGCCCCCATCTACGAGGCGGGCGACGACCCTGCCCCCATCGAGATCACCGAACCCTCGACGCTTTACGACATGCGCGCCGAGCGCGACGGCGAGCGCATCAGCCTCACCGACAACGTCTGGGCGCGGATGCGCGAGGGGACCCTGCCGGACCCGCCGGGCACCGACCGCCGGGCCATCGTCGAGGGACGCGTCAGCGTCTCGCCACTCACGGCACCTCACACCACCCGTCACCACGAGGCGCTGGATGCGCTCGCGGAGACGTATCTGGGCTGACGATTGTGCGTCGCCGTCGAGGTGATTCGACTCCGGACTTAAGGCGTCCACGACTGTACGCCCGGTATGCACAGACGGGAGGCGCTTCGAACCGGCGCAATCGCGGGTGTCGCCGCCCTCGCGGGGTGTTTCAGTGTCCCCGACGACGACGGATTTCACGAAAGCTTCGAAGACGGCATGGGGGACTGGACCCCCGACGCCGCCATCGGTCCCGAAGTCGACGTGGACGAGTTCGAATGGACGGTCGAGGTCGACGACGCGCAGGCGGCCGGCGGCGAACGATCCCTGCGCATCTGGAACGAGGGCGACTACGACGACGGCGTGACCTGGGCCGTCCATCCCATTGCTATCGACCCCGCGCAGGCGAACGAAATCGAGGTGTCGGTGCAGTTCTGGAGCGAGTCGGAGTCGTTCAACACGATTCGCGACGCCGTCGTCCGCCTCGGTCCCGAACCCCCAGAGACCGAAGCGGACTTCCCCGACCCTGGTGTCAACACCGCCGCCCTCGACGAGACGCCGTACGGTGGCCTTCGCGAACCGCTCTGGCTCGCCGACGGGTGGCGCGAGTACGCGTTCGAGTGGACCACGCCCGACCGCTCCGCGGAGACGCTCTATCTCGCCGTCGGGACGAGCGTCATCTGGGAGGCCGACGCGACGCATTTCGTCGACGACATCACCGTCGATACCGACGAGTGACGCCGACGCCGCGTCCGGTGGCCGGAGCGCTGCTGTGGGAGAGCGGCGGTTGTTTATATCCGATGCCCGAACCGGTCCGTAGATGTCCGCACCGGACTGGCTCCGCCGACACCAGGTCGCGTTCTACGCCGTCGCCGTCATCCTGGCTATCGGCATCGGCGTCGCTCGGCCGAGCGCTGCCTCGCTGGTCGAGCGGCTGATCGATCCGGTGCTTGCCGTCCTGCTCTACGTCACGTTCCTCGACATTCCGTTCGTTCGGCTCCGCCGTGCGTTCCGGAACGGCCGGTTCATCGGGGCAGCGCTCGGCCTGAACTTCGTCGTCGTCCCCGTCGTCGTCTGGGGACTCACGCGGGCACTCCCCGACCGCCCAGCGATCCTCGTCGGGGTGTTCATGGTGCTGCTGACGCCGTGTATCGACTACGTGATCACGTTCACGGAACTCGCGGGCGGGGACGCCGAACAGATCATCGCCACGACGCCGGCGCTCATGCTGGTGCAACTCCTCTTGCTCCCGGTGTATCTGTGGCTCTTCATGGGTTCGGCAGTCGCACACATCATCGACGCCGGGCCGTTCGTCGAGGCGTTCCTGATCATCATTGCGCTCCCGCTGGCGCTCGCGTGGCTCACGGAGGCGTGGGCGGGCCGGTCCTCGACGGGCGAATCGTGGCAGGCCGCGATGGGCTGGCTCCCTATCCCGATGATGGGGGTGACGCTGTTCGTCGTCATCGCCTCGCAACTACCGCGCGTCCGGGGATCCATCGACCAGATAGCGGTCGTCGTCCCGGTGTACCTCGCCTTCCTCGTCGTCATGCCGTTGCTCGGGCCGACCGCGGCGCGGGTGCTGGGAATGGGCGTCGGGGAGAGCCGGGCGCTCGTGTTCACCGCGGTCACGCGCAACTCGCTTGTCGTGTTGCCGCTGGCGCTCGCGCTCCCCGAAGGCTATCGGATAGCCCCTGCGGTCGTCGTGACCCAGACGCTCGTCGAACTCGTCGGGATGGTCACGCTCACGCGTGTCGTTCCAGCGTGGCTCGTTCCCCGGAGCGACGACTCGGGAGCGTAGATCGCGGCGGTTGCGGCGCGAGAACCTCGTACGGATCATTTACCGGTGGTTCGGCGGACTGTTTCAGCGACCCACCGCAATGACTCACAGTAAACCGTATCAGTGGACGAGCGGCCGTGACACTCGCGGCTCCGGTTCCCACTCCAGGCCGCCCTGGTAGTGGAACGCGGCGTTGTCCTGCTCGGGGGTCACGACCGTGAGCGACATCCAGCCGTTGTCGAAGAGGGTGGCGATCTCTTCGTGGCGGCGGAGGATGTCGGTCACCCGTTCGACGGGCGCGTGGATCACGGCCGTGAGCCGGAGCGGCTGATGATACGGTTGGTCGCTGTCCACCATCAGCGACTGGAGCGGGAGCCCCGTCATGAGGTCGCCGCCGTTGCCCTGCACGACGCCGATGTTGCCGCGCGGGTTCTGGGTAACCTTGGAGCCGCTCCCGTAGACGCCGTTGTCGACGGTCGCGAAGTAGTACTGGTTGTTGATCCACTGCGTGACGACGAGCGGTCCCGTCATGATGGCTTCGAGCGCCTCGCCGTCCGGATCCGTGGTCCAGTCGTAGGAGTGCAGGAACGCCCGGCCGTCGAGGTTCTGGTCCGCGGTCAGTTCACGGGGACCGATGACGAACGACGCGTTGCCGGCCAGCCCCCACTCGGGCCGGGTTTCGGCCCAGTCGGCCGTCCGGCGCTCCGTTTCGTGAACGGCGTCGTCGCCCTCGCTGCCCGTCATCGACGCCGTGCGCTCGCTTGCGGCCGCGGCCCGTGCCTGCGAGAGGTCCTCGCGGAGGCCCTCGACGTCTTCGCGGTGGCTCCCGGGGATGTCGCCGTCGAACAGCGTGATTTCGTCGGTCGTGGTGTTGTGCTCGGCAGCGAGAAACACCGTGTCGGACGGGATGTCATAGCCCCGCTCCCGGAGAGTGGATTTGACGGCGTCGTCGTTACAGATCGTCGCGAGGACGCGCGCGTTCGGCCCGCCGGCGTTTCCGGCGCAGGCGCCGCAGTCGAGGCTGGAGGCGAACGGGTTGTTCGTCGTCTCGCTGGCGTGTCCCGTGAAGACGACCAGCCGGGCGAACTCCTCCCAGCCCATGAGTTCGAAGGCGGTTTCGGCGTAGGTGACTTTCTCCGCGAGGGACATTCCCTGTGGGAGATCATCCTCGGTATGTGCGCCGTCGTCGTGGTCGACGGCGGGCGTACAGAACTCGGCGGGAGCGGGGATCCGGTCGTCGAAGGCGCCGGCGATGTCGGCCACGACCGACGGAAGCAGCGTCCGCGTCGCCATCGCTGCGCCGTAGGCGCTCCCGCCGCCCTCGACGAAAGTGAAGGCGGCGGCGACGTTGGTCTTGAGCGTCTTGATATGCTTCCGGCCGGTCGACAGTAGCTTGCGCCACCGGTCGTGCGTCCTCTTGTCCCCGCGCTGTGCGGGTTGCGGGCGGTCGGTGATGTGGTGTTGGGGCTCGACGATCGGTGGACAGGAGTCGATCCCCACGTCGGCGTCGTACGCCTGATACCGCATCGGGATGCCGAAAAAGCCCGCGTACCCGTGGGTCTCGTACGGGCCAGCGGCCTCGACGTGCCGGCGGATGATCTCCGAGCGGGTGTCGATACAGAAGACGAGCTGTGCGGCCGGACGAGCGTCGTCCGCGGACGCGCCCGTGACCGTCCGGTCGACGCCGTCGAGCAGCCGGTCGCGGTAGCTTTTCTCCCACGCCGTCAGCCAGATTTCGGGTAGCGGGACGTCGTCGGTGTCACCGCCGTCCTCGCGCTCGTCGGGTTCGGTGGGTGCGTCCAACAGGTCAGCGAGCGTCAACCGTACCGCGAGATACTCGAGCAGCGAGATCGGATACGTCGCCTGCCACGGTCCGTTCCCGGCGGCCCGCTGTTTGATGAACCCGGTCCATCCCGGCAGTGCGGCGAACTGGTGTTCGAAGATGGCCTCCCAGCGCCCCTGCGGGGAGTCGGACAGCGCCGCTTCCAGCGCCGCCGTGGCCGTCTCGGGGAGGTCGGACGGGTCGTCACAGCCGGGTATCTCGCCGTCGTACGGGGCCAGGTCGCGCCACGCGGCGTAGAACCCCTGCTCGCGGTCCGGCATCGACCACTTCGCCTGCCCCTGATCGAGGAACCTGGCGAGCCATTTCGAGAGGATCCGGTCGACCATGTCCGTCGCGGCGTCGGCCTCGCGCGACGCTTCGGCCGTCTCCATCTCGTCGAGGAGGGTGTCCGGATCCTGTGAGATGCCGTGAGCGTCGAGCTCTGCCGTCAGCGCGGCCGGGTCGATCCGGCCCTGTTCCCAGGCCTGGCGGAAGACGGAGGGGTGTGGATAGCCTCGGCCACCGAACCGCCGTTCGGCTTCTGCGACCGCGCGGTGGAACGGCTGATCCTCGAACCCCGAGAGGGGGTTGGCCGTAACGAACGAGTGGAGCGGCCAGACCGAGCCCACGGTTTCGGCCGCGCGGTCGATGCTGTCACTGATGGTGGCTTGTTCAAGAGTCATTGTAGTCCGACTTCTGCGTGAGTATCGTCTCCGGGTGTGGCTGCGAGAGGTTGAGCAGCGCGACGTAGAGGCGCTTGTTCGACCGATGCCAGCCGAGCTCCGTCGCGACGTACGCCAGAGCGAACAGGGCACCTGCGACGAGGTGGACGGCCGTCAGTTCGGTCGGTGCCTTCGCCATCGGCGCGCCGGCGATGAGCGTCGAAATGGCGTTGAACAGCAGGCCGTAGCCGCCGATAGCGGTCAGGACGACGACCGGCACGCTGACGAGGCGGACCGCCGGTGGCAGGGTCGCGCGCCGGAGGATGTCCCGCGTCGCGTGCATGGTCGTCAGCACGACGACGAACATCAGGAAGAGCCCGCTGTTCAGTTCCGTCCCTTTGCCGGTGAGGACGGCGAACAGCACGCCACCGCCGACGGCCGTGAACAGGCTGACGACGGCGCTCGAGAGGGTCAGGCGGCCGTGATTCGCCTTCGACGGCGTCGTCTGCTCGATGGCACCACCCGACGAGAGGAACAGGTACGCCTTGTAGAAGCCGTGCAGGATGAGATGCGTCACGGCCGCGGCGAAAAAGCCCAGTCCGCACTGGAGGATCATGAAGCCCATCTGCGCGAGGGTCGAGGCGCCGAGTTCGCGCTTGATATCGGTCTGGACGAGGAGCAGCGCCTGTCCGAGCAGCGCGCTCAGGCCGCCGACGGCGACGATGCCGGACATGACGGCGGTTTCGCCGGCGAGCAAGGGGGCAAAGCGGGTCAACAGGATGCCGCCCGCGTTGACGAAGCCGGCGTGCATCAGGGCCGACGCCGGCGTGGGTGCCGTCATCGACGACAGCAGCCAGGTGTGAAACGGAAACAGCGCCGACTGGATCATCGCCGCGAGGACGAGACAGCCGATGGTGACGAGTCCGACCCCCCGGGGAACGCTCTCGACGTGTCCGAGGATGCCGGTGATGGACGTCGCGCCCGTCGTCCAGGTCAGGACGATTAGGCCGACGGCGAGCAGTCCGCTGCTGGCGAGGAAATACCGGCGGGCGCTCCTGGCCGCCGCCTGTGCCTGTGCCCAGCCGCGAACGTGCCCGATGAGCGACGCCATCAGGAGACCCATCGCCAGCCACGCCGCCGCGAACAGCGCGACGTGATCGGCCGCGGTCATCGTCATGACGACGAGCGTGAACGCGAAGATCCGGCCGTAGAACCCGTCGAGATAGCGGTCTCCCGCCATGTAGCGACGGGAGTAGCTGTGTACGATCCCGCTGAAGAACGCGACCACGACCCACATGACCGTGGTCAACCCGTCGACGACGAGCACACCCGGAATCGCCCACTCGTACTCACCGGTGACCGACAAGGCGAGCACCCCCGAACTGAGGAGAAAGAGCGCCCAGACCGCCGCGGTGGCGAGTTGGGGAACGGACGACGATGTCGGAGCGACTGTCTCGGCGAGTCGTGCGGTGTCGTTCGGTGGTTGGTCAGCCATCGTTCAGGGTTCCAGCGTGACCAGCGCGGCGTCGGAGCACTGCCGACGAACACGAACTGGTCTCTGTCACATCTTTGTAGAACAGAATGGTAATTATAGCTTTCTATACGATCAAAATGTTCCCAAAATACATTGTGAAAGAACGTTATGGTTATTGCAGATCACTTTCGCCCGGCGTTACGGGCCGAAACACCCGTCAGTAGCTCTCTACGGGGGGAAGTCGTCGAACGGCGTCGACTCGTGGCTGCGGACGAGCACTTCGTCGGCGACGGTCAGCCCCCTGTCGAGCAGTTCCTGTGCCACTGACGTGATGTCGTTGTCCGTCTCGCCGACGGCGGTCACGAGGAGGTTCTGCTCGCCCGTGACCAGTTCCTGGACGGAGACGACACCGGAGATGTCGAGGATGTCGTCGATGAGGTCGCCGCGCTCGGCGATGGAGGCCGTACAGAAGAGGAGCATGCGGAGCGGATAGCCGGATTTCTGGTAATCGACCTCGGCGCTGTATCCTTTGATGACCCCGTCCGATTCGAGTCGCTGGATGCGCTTGCGGACCGTGCTTGATGAGGCGTCGGTTCGCTCGGCTATCTCCCCGGACGAGAGGTTGCGCGCGTCCTCCTGTAGCGCGTAGAGGATCTCCCGATCGATGTCATCGAGTTCGTGATCCGCCATGCTCCCAGATTCTTCGGGCGCGCATAAGGACCTTCGGCCGGTTTGCCACAGGCACGCCGATCGAGCCGAAACCGCTTTGGGTATGAGTATGACATGAATATATATGACTCGGAGCGAGGAACGCAAAGTCGGGGAACGGGGGCAGGTTACACTCCCGAAAGAGCTTCGGGAGAAGTTCGACATCCATGGCGGTGACGAAGTACTCGTCCACGCGGAAGACGGGAAAATCACCATCGAAAAACCCGTGAGCCGCGACGAACTCGCCGAGGGATACCGACAGTACGCAGCGGCGTCCGAGTCCCTCGCTGAGGAGATGTCTGACGTGTCCCGAGAGGCCGATCGATACCTCGGTGAAGCACCGGACTGGTAGCCGATGCACGTTCGACGCGGAGACATCGTTATTGTCGATCTGGATCCCACGGAAGGATCGGAGCAGCGTGGGACCCGTCCGTGTCTCGTCGTCCAAAATGACATCGGGAACGAGAACGCTCCGACGACGATCGTCGTTCCGTTCACGACATCGAGCGGGGACAAACTGTATCCGTTCGAAGTGCCTTTTTCGGCCGACGAGTGGCCTCTCCGAGAGGATTCGGTCGCCCTCTGCAGTCAGATACGGACGGTCTCTATCGAGCACCGCATCGTGGACCGTATCGGCTCCGTTCCCGTCGACCGAATGGCGGATGTCGACTCGGCGCTCGAATACAGCCTCGGTCTGAAAGAGCTCTAGCGGCTCTCCCGCTGCTCCACCTTGTTCAACTCGATGAGCAACCGGAAAATCGCCTTCACGAGGTTCGGGTCGACGCCGAACCGCTCGGCGTACTCGCCCGCCCGCTCCATCACCGCGGCCTCCTGTGACTCGTCGGTCGTCGGCAGGTCGCGTTCGGCTTTCACGTCGGCGATGGTGCCCGCGACGTAGGTGCGTCGGGCGATGAGTTCGACGAGCTCCCGATCGATCTCCGCGATCTCGTTGCGGAGCTCCTCCAATGACATCTCCTCGGCGGGGTCGGTCATTCGATCACCTGTGCGCCGTCCGTTCGTGTTGTCGTCTCCCATGTGGTGCCCTCCCGTTGATTCCAGTCGTTCCGCACGCGCTCCAGTCCCGTCCGGTCGCCGACGGCGACCACGCTCGGTCCCGTCCCCGAGAGCGACACGCCCGTGGCGTGGGGCATCGCCTCGACGGCTGGATCGGTCGGGAAGCCGAGCGCCGCGGCGAACGCCAGTCCGTTGACGGTCATCGCTTCGCCGTAGCGGCCGTCGAGCGCCAGATCCTCGACGAGACGCGCCATCGGCGCCACGCGCTCGCACCGCTCCACGTCGGCGTCGGCGCTGAACGCCTGCGCCGCCGGCGTCCACACTAGCACGTCCCAGTCGACGGCGTCGCGTGCGAGCAGGTCGTCCGCCGTGTTGTCGGTGACGGTGACGCCCCCGAGCATGCTGGCGCTCGCGTCGTCGAACGCTCCGGTGATCGTGACGCCGGCGTCGCGGGCGGCCTGCACGCCGAGACGACAGGCGTCCTCGCGAGTCACGGCTGCGTCGTCGCCGACGGACACGTCGAGCGCCGAGAGCGTCGCGAGTACCGTCGCGTTCGCGGCCGCGCTCGAACTCTTCAACCCGGCGGCCATCGGCACGTCGCTTTCGGTGCGGACGTGACCGCCCTGTCCGTCGCCGAAGCGCTCGACGACGCGTTCGACACACCGCCGGATTAGTCGAGTGTCGCCGTCCGGCGCCTCGACGATGTCGCCGCTGACGGTCCCCGTGTCGTCGAGTTCGACCCGGGCGCGTGTCTCCGCGTCGAGCGCGAACGCCGATCCGACGCCCGTCGCGAGGGCGTTCAGGACCGTGCCCGCGCCGAGTGCCACGGCCTCGCCGTACATATCGGAATCCGGGCGGAGCGGACAGTTATGTGTGCCGATTTATCGGACGAACCGCGATCCGAGGACACCCGCGACGCCGCCAGTCGCCGCCGTCGCGACGCTTGCGAGCAAGAGCGGGCCGACGGCGCTCCCGAGCGCGTACGTCTGCTCGGTGCCCGCTCCCGACAGCGCCGAGAGGCCGAGGATCCCGAGTCCCGCCATGCAGCAAAAGCCGAGCAGCGTGCCGCCGGCGGCGACGCTGCCGGCCGTCGCCTCGTCGGCGAACCGCGACCCGGAAAGGAGCCCGAGCAGCGCGGCGACGACCGGGCCGGCGAGAAACAGCGTGACCGTCGTCTGGAAGACGGACAGCGCGACGAAGACGGGACCGAACGTCGCTGGCGCCGTGCCCGTTGCCCCCGTCACGAACTGCGTTCGCGCCCAGCCCGCGGTGACGAACCCGACGACGCCGAGTGCTGCGCCGACGACAGCGAACGTCCCGACGATGAGGGCGCCGTGTCGGCGCGCCGACGGACCGGCCGTCACGCTATCGACTCCACAGCCACGTTCGGTCCAGCGGCTCGGTCCAGTCGATACGCTCCTCCCACGCCGTCTCCGAGGGAGCGGCAACCACGACGAACGGCCCGGCCTGGATCAGGAAGGCGTACACCACGTCCCCGCCGCCCTGGTAGTAGACGCGGTGCCACCGATCGCGGCCGAACGAGTACGTCCCCTCGCGCGTGACTGACGTCTCGAACAGCGTGTCGGCCGCGGCGCTCGCCGCCTGGGCGTCGGCGTATCGCTGCACGAACAGCGACGTATGCTGGTAGTCGAGCGGTTCGAGCCCCGTCGGCTGGTTCGAGACGTTGGGAACCGCGTAACTCACGACGTACGCGAACCCGGTTCGGTCGGTCGCCTCGCTCGCGGCACCGAAATCACGCCGCTGGCGCGCCAGCAGTTCTTGGCCTTCGTTTTCGTCGCTCGCGTCGTCGCCGAACGGCTCCCGTTCGATGTATCGGGGGCCGTTGTAGGCGTAGCCCGCATAGCCCGTCGAGTGGTAGAGTTCGAACAGGCCGGGCGCCGCCTCGTCTTCGTCGTCGTCGTCATCGTCGTCTCCGTCGGGCGTCCCGTCGTGGAGGTCGCGGTACAGCGCGCTGTCGATCTGGCGGTCCGACAGGACGGTTCGGACGAAGTGATCGCTCCGGATCCCCCGGAGGTAGTCGTACAGGCGAGTGAGTTCCTCGTCGACGCGGTCGAGGTCGCCGCGGTCGCTGAACCGCTCGATCGTCGCCAGATGGGCGTCGACCTCCTCGCGCATCTGTCCCGGAATCCCGAAATGCCCGCCGAGTTCGGTGTCCGCGGTGGCGACCGCCCGGTCGGCGCTCTCTCGTACCAGGCCCAGACTGTTCGCGTCGAACTCGGCCGTGTCACGGACGCGCTGTACCGTCGCCATCGCCTGTCCCAGCACGCGCTGATACCGCTCGATCGACTCGTCGTAGTCGGTCGCGAACCATTCGATTTCGCCGTAGATGCGCCGGAGTTCCGTCGCGAGTTGCGGGTTGGCCGTCGGGGTCTCCTGTTGCTCGGGGCCGCCCGCGTCGACGGCCGTCCGATCCGCGTCAGCCAGCGCCGCGTCGCTCGCCGTCTCCGGATATCTGACGTTCGAGCCGCCGGTCGACAGACAGCCCGTGACGCTGCCCGTCGCTCCGGTTGCCAGCAACGCCCGGCGCGTCAACTCCATAGCCGCGACAAGGGCGGCGGCGGGTAAATAATGTCGGGCGACCACCAGTCGACAGACTCAACGGGACTGCACCCGACCGCTCGACTATGGGAACGCCACTGGAACCGCGCGAGCGACAGGTCGAAGAAGTGATCGACCGCCTCTCCGCGGAGTATCCTGACGCCACCATCTCGTTGCGCTACTCGAACCGGCTCGAACTGCTCGTCGCCGTCGTCCTCTCGGCGCAGTGTACCGACGAGCGGGTCAACGAGATCACCGAGGCTCTCTTCGAGACGTACACGTCGCCCGAGGACTACGCCGCGGCCGACGAGGAGGAGCTCGCGGACGACATCTACGGAATCACCTTCCACAACAGCAAGGCGGGCTATCTGAAAGGGATCGGCGAGCAACTCGTCGCGGAGCACGACGGCGAGGTGCCGGACACGATGTCGGCGCTCACCGATCTGCCCGGCGTCGGGCGGAAGACGGCCAACGTCGTCCTCCAGCACGGCCACGACGTGGTCGAGGGCATCGTCGTCGACACGCACGTCCGGCGGCTCGCCCGTCGACTCGGCCTCACGACCGAAACCACGCCCGAGGCCATCGAACCCGACCTGATGGAAGTCGTCCCCGAGTCGGAGTGGCAACAGCTCACGCATCTCTTTATCAGCCACGGTCGCGCCGTGTGTGACGCCCGGAACCCCGACTGCGGGGACTGCGTGCTCGAAGATATCTGCCCCTCCTCGAAGCTCGATTCCGATGTCGACCTCGCGAGCGGCGAGGCGTGGAGCTAACCGATATAGAGCCGGAGATAGCGCAGGACGCCGATGAGATAGGCCCCCAGCCAGAACAGGACGTAGCCGAAGACGCCGACGCGGAGGCGTCCGCGCCACGCGCCCATGTTCTCGTGGAGGTCGTTCAGGTCGATGTCCTGCTCGGGGTCGCGATAGAGATTCGCCGCGTATTTGGCCTGGAAGATGCGGACGATGCCGGTCAGCGCGAACACGAGCATCGCGTAGGCCTGGAGGCCGAGCAGGGCGTGCAGGACCGCGAGCCCGCCGAACTGGGCCGCGAGACGGGGAATCATCCACCCGACGACGGGCACCGTCGTCAACACGAGGCCGACGAAGATGTACTGCAGGTGGGTCACCAGCACCGACCACGTCACCATCTCGGCGTCGAGGACGAGCCACGCACCGTAGAGGTAGAACGGGAAACTCAGCGTCACCGCGACCCCCGCGAGCGTCGCGATCGTCGCCTCGCTTGCCATCAACTGGCGTTGGGCAACGGCGGTTAAAACCGTCCCGGCTCGCCGCCGAGGTCGGAAAGCGTATGCCGCTGTGGACCCAATCTCGGCCGATGGCTGATTCGTCACCGTCGTCGGACTCGCCCGCCGACGACGCGTCGGCCGCACCCGCTGCCGACGACGCCACCGAATCGGACGCGCTCGACGCCGAAGCGCTCGCCGAGGCGTACGACTTCGACGACTTCGGCCCGAGCGACATGGCGGCGATGAGCGCCGAGGAGTGGGAGGCGGCCTTCGATCCGGAGACGTGGATCGTCGGTCCGGCGCTACTGGACCGGGTCGAGACCGACCTCAAGAACCGCATCGCGAGTCGCGAGGTGTTCGCCGCGCTCGAACGGTTCGAGCGGGACGGCGAGGAGCATCTCGTCGCGTACTCCGACGAGGGGTACGCCATCGTCGCCCCGGACGGGAGCGTCGAGGGCCGAGGGACCGTGTTGCGCGACGTAAAACCGACCGTGGCGCTGTGTTCGATGGACTCCTACGAGGTACCCGACGCTCCCGACGATGTCTCGTTGCCCGATCCGCAGGCCGTGCCCGAGGGCACCGGCCAACTCGGCAACAACCTGTTGCAACTCATCGCCGCTGCCCAACTACTGACGGGGATCGGACTGCTCGGAATCTGGCTGTTCACCGACGCCATTCCCACGCCCGGCGGCTACGTCAACCTCGTGCCACCGCTGATGAGCGTCGTGTTCGCCGGCATCGGCGTCTTCCTCTTTGCCGTCGTCGCGAACGCGCGCCTCTCCGACCGGTTCCGGTCCGCGGAGTTCCGTGACCGGTTGCGCGCCGTCGGCGTTGACGACGGCGACCGACCGGACTTTCTTCCGCCGCTGGACGACGCCGAGGGAACGCCGCCAGCGAGCGACGAATCCGACGACTCGGCGGCTCGCCGCGACTGACACGGCTGTCGGGGAGTCGGTGGGTTTAAGCGCATTCCTTCCTCAGATTCGACCGTATGAAGAGGCGGGACTTCCTGAGAGTTGCCGGTGGGTCCGCCGCCGTCGGAACGGCCGCTGCCACGGCGACGCCAGCCGCGGCCCAGCCGTCGTTCGACGGATGGATGAGCGACGTGGGGAACTACAGCGAGGTGACCGACGCGACCGGCCAGGACGAGGTGACGGTGATGGTCGGCGCCGAGGGCAACGGCGGGGCGTTCGCGTTCGACCCGCCGGCCGTCCAGGTCGATCCCGGAACGACCGTCGTCTGGGAGTGGACCGGCGAGGGCGGTCAGCACAACGTCGTCGACGACGGCGGCGACTTCGAGAGCGACCTCACGGGCGAAGCGGGCTTCACCGTCGAGCAAACCTTCGAAGAAGAGGGCGTCACCAAGTACTACTGCTCACCCCACCAGGCCATGGGCATGAAAGGCGTCGTCGTCGTCGGGGCGATCCCCGACTCCGGCGGCGGCGGCGGTGGCGGGAGCGGAGGCGGAGGCGGCGGAGGCGAGGTCGACCTCCACGAACTCGGCGTCCCGATCCAGGCCCACTGGGTCGGTGCCGCGACCATCCTCGGCATCATCGTCTCGCTCGTGTTCACGTTCTACGTCCTGAAATACGGCGAGTCACCACACACCGGAACCGGGAGGGGAGAGTAACATGTCATCGAGTGGCAGCACCTACGGCGACATTCACCGATACGAACCGGCCCGCGAAAGCACGGCAGCGGCGATCGCCATCGTCCTCCTGACGGTCATCGAGGTGGCGTTCGTGTTCATGTTCGCCTACGGCCTCGTGAGCGGTTGGGGCCTCACCGAAATCGGGAACATGTATCTCGGCGCCATTCTGGCCGTGATCTTCGTCGATCTCGGCTTCATCCTCGCGCTGTACCGCAAGGAGTTCCTGCCCGACGTCGTCATCGTCAAGAAGCGCCGTCGCAAGTGGGAGGACCTCTACGTCCGTGAGGAAGATGCCGACGGCGAGACCATCGGCGACGGCGCGTGGGACGCCGTCAAACGCGCGGTTTACCCATACTACAAGCGATAACCCATGAGTCTGGAAAAGAAAGACGAGATGGACCACGAGGGCTGGATGGAACGACAGGACCTGACGCCCGTCGAGTCCACCTTCCTGATGGCCCTCATCTGGATGGACAAGCGGCTCCGCATCGTCGACTACCTGGAGCTGCTGGAGAACCTGTACTACAAGGTCAACCTCCAGATGCCGAAGAGTCACACCGAACAGTACGACCTCGACAACAAGTTCTGGTACTGGTATCCGCTGTACGCGCTGGGATCGTTCTCGACGCTCGCGTACGTCGTCGCGGCGGTCAGCGGGGCGTTGCTCGGGTTCTACTACGCCCCGGCACAGACCGGCGATCCCAGCACGGCTTACAACTCCATCACGTTCATCATGACGGAACTCCAGTTCGGCTACATGCTGCGCTCGATCCACCGCTGGTCGGCGCAGGTGATGGTCGCCGCCGTGTTCCTCCACATGCTCCGCGTGTACTTCACGGGCGCGTACAAGGAACCCCGCGAACTCAACTGGCTGCTCGGCATCATCCTGATCAGCCTGACGATGGTGTTCGGCTACACGGGCTACCTGCTCCCGTGGGACCAGCTGGCGTTCTGGGCCGGACAGATCGGCGTCGAGATGTCGCTCTCGATCCCGCTCGCCGGTGAGTGGGTCGCCCAACTCCTGTTCGGCGGCTTCACGCTCAGCCAGTCGACACTCCAGCGCATGTACATCATCCACGTCTTCCTGCTCCCCTTCGTCGTGACGACGCTCATCGCCATCCACATCGGTATCGTCTGGGTGCAGGGCATCGCGGAACCACACTAATCATGAGCGAGAACGACACCACTACGGACGAGGCGCGCACCGACGGCGGCGGTCCCGGCATCGTCGCCCCGGACGACGAGACGCCGACCTGGCGCGAACGCAAAGAGCGAACGACCGGTCTCTCCCGGCTCACCTACGAGTACTTCGAGCGGGCCCGCCGCGAGGACCAAGACCTCCGGTCTGAATCCGATTACGTCGAACGCGACGTGCTCGCGTTCCCGACGTGGCCCCACGAGACGGTTCGCAACCTCTCCATCGCGGCCTTCTTCACCGGGATGATCTTCTTCCTCTCGGCGACGATGCCGCCGCACATCGGCGCTCCGGCGAATCCGAGTTCGACGCCGGCGATCATCCTCCCCGACTGGTATCTCTACTGGTCGTTCGGCCTGCTGAAACTCGGCCCGCTGAACCCCGAACTCGCCATCCTCGGCGGGAGTAAACTCACGGCCGACCGCACCTACGGCGTGCTCGCGAACATCGTCGTCGTGGGCGCCATCGCTATCGTCCCCTTCCTGAACAAGGGGTCGGCGCGCCGTCCGGTCGAACAGCCGTTCTGGTCCGCCGTCGGCGTCGGCGGCGTCGTCTTCGCGTTCACCATCAGCCTGCTGGCGGTCAAGAACCTGATGCCGATGAACGTCGACCTCCTCTTCGACCTGACGTTCCTCCTGCCCGTCGTGGCCGCGTTCGTCACCTACGCCGTGCTGAAGACGATGCGCGAAGGGTACATGTACGACCTCAACCGGCGATACTACCGGCTTCGGCCGCCGAAGTAACGCCGGCTGATGGACGCTTCCGACGACGATTCGACGCGGCAGACGGCCGACGGCGACGATGCAGACAGTCCTGGCGACCAGGCTGTGCGGTCGACCGAGACGCACCGCGGACGTGACGTCGTCGTGCCGATGCGTCTCTACAAGACCGTCACCGTCTTCTCGACGCTGCTCGCCATCCTCGGGGTCGTCGTCGGGTTCGTCCTTCTCGATGCCGCGACGATCCGACTCAGTCTCCTGCGTCGTTTCGTTCTCTCGGTGCTCGAAGCCGTCGGCGTGTCGCCGCCGGCCACCGTGTTGAGCGCCGTCCTCGCCGTCGCCGGTCTCGCCGCCATCTGTTTCGGCGCCGGCGTCTACATCCTCGGGACTCGGTTCCGCGCTCGCGGAATGGGAAACCCTCAAGAGGACGCCGACGAATCCCCAGACAATGGCTGACGAATTCATCAAAGGGCTCGGCATCTTCACCGGTGCGGGCCTCGGGTGGCTCATACTCGCTGGCTGGTATCGGACGCCCGGGTTCGAGAGCACCCGACAGCTCGTGAGTCCGGTCTCCCCGAACCCCGCGAGCATGGACCTGTTCAACCTCATGGCCGTCGGGATGATGGACGCTTTGTTCTGGTTCACCCTCCTCGGCCCCCTCGCGTTCTGGGTCGTGTTGCCCGCGATCCGCGAGGCTCGCGGTGCGCTAGAGAACCGCAACGCGTAACGGCCCGAGACTCCCGTCGAGTTCTCTCTCTCTCTCTCAGTCTCGACCGCCGTGAGCCCATGGCTCCGGTACGCTCCGCGCGGCGACGCCACTTCTCGATCGGCGCGAGCCAAAAGATAGAACGCAGCCGTTCGCGGCTAGACGATGGCGCTCCAGACGGGCTGGATGAAGACGAACAGACTCTGGTAGCCGGCGTACAGCAAGGCGAGCAGCGACGCCGCCACGGCGCTTTTCGGCCGCTCGAACGTCATCTCGTTGCGGGCCTCGACCTTCCGGGATTCGAACTCGAAGAAGTCGGCCAGGAACAGGCCGACGACGAGCACCGACATCACCATCCCGCCGTGCGGTTCGACGAGGAGAAACGTGAACGACGCGAGTACGAGTACGATGGTCGTCACCGAATGCGGCGTGTACCGACTCAGTTCCGTGTCGTCCGCCTCGGCCTGTCGCTCGTGGACGGCGTGGCCCCGAATCCGTGTGAACATGTTCACCAACACCAGCGCCAGCACCACGTGCGCGATGTACGGTTCGAGCGCGTCGAGGGCGCCGACCGGGACGACGAACTGTAGCGGTTGCATACGTTGACGTGGGCCGCTAACTCATTAGAAGGTTTCCGTTCTTTGTTGGGGAGCCACCACGTCGACGGTGTCGACGCGGTCGATCCGGAGGTCGGTGTCGACCGCGACGGTTCCGTGGCGAACGCCGTCGACGAACAGCGCGACATCACCTTCCCGTTCAACCGAGAGAGTGAGGCCGGCCTCCGGATCCGCGACGCGCACCGCGGGCCGGGTGATGAAGGGTGCGACCGGGACGACCGAGACGCCGGTGTCGGCTTCGATGACCGGCCCGCCGGCGGCGGCGGCGTAGCCGTCGCTTCCCAGCGGCGTGGCGACGACGATGCCGTCGGCGCGGACCGATTCCAGCGACCGTTTCCCCGCGTCGACGGCGTATTCGGAGATACTCCCGGGAGCGACGGTCATGAGCGTCACGTCTTGAAGCGCGCGCGTGACGGTCGTCCCGTCGCGGCGAACCCCGAGGATGGGATGGGGCTCGACGTGACCATCGCCGGCGCCGACGGCCGCGAGCGCACCGACGAGCGCCGCTCGCTCGACCAGATGGCGACCGCCCTCCGCCGTTATGGGGAGAATCGGGGGCGTGGGCGGGTCCGTGGCCACCGACCGGAGGGCGTCTGCGCCGACAACGACGACGGCGTCGGCGTCACGCTCGTCGACGAGCGTCGCTCCGGCGACGCCGATGTCCGATTCCACGCCATCACCGCCGCGGACGGCGACGTTCACCGTCGCCACCTCATGTCGCGTCGCGTGCGCTCCCACGGGTCGGGGGGATGTCGGATCCGCTCCATGCGCGGTACGTTGCCCCACTGCCCTAAAAAGGTCCCACGCTTCCGGCGCGGAGCGAAAGAGGGATTTGGCGGCCGTCCACAGCACCGACATGGACTACGAGACGCCGCTTTTCTTCCACGTCATGCAGTATGCGGCCGCCGCCGACCGCGATGTCATCGACCTGGTGAGCGGTGGCCCGGACTGGGAACCACCGGAAGCCCTCCGCGACGGCCTCCGGGACTACGCCGATGTCGGCCCGGACGAGTTCCAGTACCCACCGAGCGACGGATTGCGCGAACTTCGCGAGGAGATCGCAGCCCGGCGCGGCGTCGACGTCGACCGCGTCATCGTCACGAACGGCGCGGGCGAGGCGAACTACCTGGCGATGGCCGGGGCGCTCGAACGCGACGCCGGGAACGAGATCCTGCTCACCGATCCGGTCTATCCGTACTATCCGGGGAAGGCGGCGATGCTCGGCGCCGACGTGCGCCTCGTCCCCGTCGCCGACGACGGCCATCTCGACGTGGCGGCGATGCGCGAGGCGGCGAGCGACGACACGGCGGCCATCCTGATCAACTCGCCGAACAACCCGACCGGTGCGGTGTACGACGGCGAGACGATGGCCGCGATGGGCGACCTCGCAGCCGACCACGACGCCGTCCTCATCTCCGATGAGGTGTACGACCACTACGACTTCACCGGGCGGTTCGAGAGCGCGCTATCGCTCGAGACGCCGAACCGCATCGTCACCAACTCCTTCTCGAAGTCGATGGCGGTGACCGGGCTCCGAGTGGGCTACGGCATCTTCCCGCCGGAACTGACCGAGGCCGCCCGCACGCGTCACATGCTCGTCAACGTCACCGGCGCGCGGCCGTCACAGGTCGCCGTCCTCCGGGCACTCCGCGAGACGGGACCGGCGTACTACGAGGCTTCGCGCGACCTGTTGCGGGAGCGCGTCGACACCTTCACCGACGCCCTCGACGACGCGGGCGCGGAGTACATCCGTCCCGAGGGGGGGTTCTACGTCTTCGCCCGGTTCGAGGGCTTCCCCGGGACGCTGTCGAACGTCGAGCGCCTCGTCGACGAGGCGGGCGTCGCTTGCATGCCGGGTGACACATTCGGCACGCACGACGAGTGGGTGCGCTTCGCGCTCGTCACGCCGCGAGTCGAGGCGGCGGCCAACCGGTTGGCCGACTACGAGTTCTAACAGACGACGATGCTCGCCCGGTAGTACGTCTCCTCGTAGGCGACGACGTCGATGTCGTCCCACGCGGACGCGAAGTCCTCGACGCTCCCGTTTCGCGCGCGGTGGAACGTCCGCTGCTGGGCGGCGGTGAGGTTCTCGTAGGCGACTGCCGAATCGAGATCGGCCGGCTCCTCGTCGAGTTCGTAGACCGTCAGCGCGGGCGGACAGTCCGTGTTGGCGGTCGGGGTAGGACTCGCCGGCGCTCCCCCGCCGAAACAGCCGGCGATGCCGACACAGACGACGAGGGCGACCGCGGCGCGTAGCGGCCGACTGGAGGGACTGCTTCGCATGCACGGTGCATCACACGCCCGGGTGAAGTGTCTTCCCCGGACCGACGGGTACAGGTGTCCGGACCCTCTCGCCACCGGTATGAGCGATATCGACGTCGAACCGGTCGACGAGGTCGACGAGAACGGCGACGACACGGAGGGCGACGGCCCGGAACGCGTCGACGTGCAGGCGTCCACGGACCTGCCGGCGGGGGTCGACGCGCCCGAATACGTTCTCTACGGCGGCAAGGGCGGCGTCGGCAAGACGACGATGGCGGCCGCGACGGGACTCTCCTCGGCCGCGGACGGGACCGCGACGCTCGTCGTCTCGACTGACCCCGCACACTCCCTCTCGGACACCCTCGAGACGGACATCCCGGCGACGCCGACCCGGATTCGCGAGGACACCCCCCTGTGGGCGGCCGAAATCGATCCCGAGGCAGCGATGGAAGAGGGGATGCTGGGTGCAGGCACGGGCGAGGGCGACGCACCGCTCGGCGGCCTGGGTGGACTCGGGGACGCCCTCGGCGAGGAGGGGATGGATCCGCTGATGGGCGGGTCGATGCCGGGCGCCGACGAGGCGGCCGCGATGCGACAGTTGCTCGACTATCTGGACGACCCCCGGTTCGACCGAGTCGTCGTCGACACGGCGCCGACGGGGCATACGCTCCGCCTGCTCGAACTCCCCGAGATGCTCGACTCGATGGTCGGGCGACTGCTCTCCATGCGCGAGAAGTTCTCCGGGATGATGGACGGCGTCAAGGGGATGTTCGGGGCGGGCGACGAGGGCGAGGAGCCCCCCGACTTGGACGAACTCCGGGACCGCATCGAACGCCTGCGAGCGGTGTTGCAGGATCCGTCTCGAACCGATTTCCGTGTCGTGATGGTGCCCGAGGAGATGAGCGTCGTCGAATCCGAGCGTCTCGTCGACCGCCTCCACGAGTTCTCGATTCCGGTCAACACGGTCGTCGTCAACCGCGTGATGGAGGACCCGGCGGACGTGGCCGACATCGACCCCGAATGGGTCGTAGCGCCGAACTTGGACGACTGCGAGTTCTGTCAGCGCCGGTGGGAGGTCCAACAGACCGCGCTCCGGCGCGCCACCGACCTGTTCCGCGGCCGCGACGTGAAACGCGTCCCGTTGCTGGCCGACGAGGTGCGCGGCGAGGACGCCCTCCGCGTGGTCGCGGCGTGTTTAGCGTAACCGCTCCAGCAGCGAGAACGCCCGATCGCGCAGGGCATCGGGGACGAACCGTCCGAGGACGGCCGCGCGGGCGACGGGACCGACCGGGACTCGACTCGCCGGTTTCGTCGCGCTCGCGGCGTTGAGGATGTCGTCGGCGACGCGCTCGGGCGACACCGCGCCGAGTCCCCCGCCGCCGATGGCCTGGGTGTCCTCGAACACGTCGTAGAACGCGTCGTAGGCCCCCGATCGCTCGATTCCCTCGAGTTCGCGCTCGGCGCGTTCGCTGAATCCCGTCTCGACCGGCCCGGGTTCGATCAGGACGGCGTCGATGCCGTACTCGTCGACTTCCGCTCGGAGCGCGTCGGTCATGGCTTCGAGCGCGAACTTCGATCCGCAGTACGTCCCGCCGCCGGGGAAGGAGACCCGCCCGGCCACGCTGGAGACGTTGACGATGGTGCCGTCGCGCCGCCGGCGCATGTGGGGGAGCACCGCGCGGGTCAGCCGGTGCGGGCCGTAGACGTTCACGTCGAACTGCTGCTGGACGGCGTCGACGGGGATGTCTTCGGTCGGGCCGAACTGCGCGTAGCCGGCGTTGTTGACCAGGCAGTCGATCCGTCCCTGTTCGTCCATCACCCGGTCGACGACCCGTTCCACGTCGTCGTCCTCGGTCACGTCGAGGGTGGCGATGGAACAGCCCTGTTCTCCGAGCGTCTCCACGTCGGCGGGGTTGCGGGCGGTGGCGTAGACCTCCCACCCCTCGTCGAGAAAGGCCGTGGCCGTCGCGTGGCCGATACCGGACGAACTCCCCGTGATGAGGACGGTCTTCGGTTGCACACGCGAACGTCGAACCGCCGGCAGTTAACTGTGGGCGCTACGGGTCGACCGCGAACGGGCTTTCGCCCTCCGTCCACTCCCATCCCGGGAGCCGGGTCTGGAATCCGGCGGCCAGCGCGGCGTCCAGGTCGTCCGCGCCCGCGCCGCCGTCGGTGTGGGTCGTCACGTCGGCGAAATGGAAGGTGGCCTGGGCGAGGAGCGCGAGCGGTTGCCCGCCAGCGACGGTCGCGGCGAGTTCCCGGCCGAGCACTTCGTCGACGACGAAGCCGGGGTAGTCGCCCGCGACGTCGAGGTCGCGGAGCAAGCCCACGTAGCCGGCGACGTTGACCGCGCGGTCGCCGTCCGCGAAGACGGCGCGCACCTCGTCGCGGTAGGCGTCTCGGGACACGTCGTCCACGTCGACATCGAAACAGTCGCCGAGGCGCGCTCGCGTCTCGTTGATCAGGGGGACGACCGTGGGCGCTCGCTCGTTCACCCACTCGCGTTCGGCCGCGACCACCGACGGTGTGAGTTCCATAGCGGTCGTCGGGTCGCTCTCGCCTTCGGTTTTGCGAAGGCTTTTATAACGTTGGGGTGATAGAATGACGCAAGCGGGTTTTCGCTGTCTCTTCCCGCAGCCGAGCACCTCCCGTACCCGTACATTATGCGCTCTCACGTCACGACCGCGGCACGGCCACCGACCGTCGGCAGTCGGTGTCTCCCGTCGCCCCTGACTGGGATCGAGCGCCGACGGCAAGACGGAGGGCTCTCACCCGGAACATATGAGCTCCGTAGATAAGCAACTCGAGGACCTGGAAGCAGAGATCGAAGAGGAACTACCGCCCGGTATATCGGTGTCCGACGTGAAATACGAGGGCCCCGAACTGGTCGTGTACACGCGCGATCCGAAGGAGTTCGCGAGCGACGGTGACCTGATACGGTCGCTGGCGAGCAAGCTTCGCAAGCGCATCACCGTGCGCCCGGACCCCGACGTACTGATGGACATCGAGGAGGCCCGTGAACGGATTCAGGATGTCATTCCGGAGGACGCGGGCGTTACCGACCTGGATTTCCACGCCGACACCGGCGAGGTCGTCATCGAGGCCGAGAAGCCGGGCATGGTGATCGGCCGGCACGGCTCGACCCTCCGCGAAATCACGCAGGCCATCGGGTGGACGCCCGAGGTGGTCCGGACGCCGCCCATCGAGTCCTCCACCGTCTCGAACGTCCGCAACTTCCTGAAACAGGAGCGCGAGGAACGCCGGGATATCCTCGAACGTGTCGGTCGTCAGATTCACCGCGAGGAGATGGCCGACGACCAGTGGGTGCGTATCACCACCCTGGGCTGCTGTCGCGAGGTCGGCCGCGCGAGTTTCATTCTCTCGACCGCCGAGACGCGCATCCTGATCGACTGCGGCGACAAACCCGGTGCCGAGGGCGAGGTGCCCTACCTGCAGGTGCCCGAGGCCGCCCCGCTGAACTCCATCGACGCCGTCGTGCTCACGCACGCTCACCTCGACCACTCCGCGCTCATCCCGCTACTGTTCAAGTACGGCTACGACGGTCCCATCTACTGTACGGAACCCACCCGTGATCTGATGGGGCTGCTCACCCTCGACTACCTCGACGTGGCCTCGAAGGAAGGCCGCACGCCGCCCTACGAGAGCGAGATGGTGCGCGAGGCGATCAAACACACCGTCCCGCTCGAATACGGCGACGTGACCGACATCGCGCCGGACGTGAAACTCACCTTCCACAACGCCGGTCACATCCTCGGCTCCGCCGTCTCTCACTTCCACATCGGCGACGGCCTCTACAACGTGGCGTTCTCGGGTGACATCCACTACGAGGACACGCGCCTGTTCAACGGCGCCGTCAACGACTTCCCGCGGGTCGAGACGCTCGTCCTCGAATCCACCTACGGCGGGCGCAACGACTATCAGACCGACCAGGCGGACTCCGAGCGCAACCTCCTGGAGATCATCAACGACACCTACGAACAGGACGGGAAAATCGTCATTCCGGCGTTCGCAGTCGGGCGATCCCAGGAGATCATGCTCGTCCTCGAGGAAGCGATGCGGAGCGGCAAGATCCCGCGGATGCCCGTCCACCTCGACGGGATGATCTGGGAGGCGACGGCGATTCACACCACCTACCCCGAGTATCTCCGCGACGACCTCCGGGACCGCATCTTCCACGAGGACGAGAACCCCTTCCTCGCCGAGGAGTTCAACCACATCGACGCCGGCGAGGACGAACGCCAGGAAGTCGCCGACGGCGACTCGGCCATCATCCTCTCGACGTCGGGGATGGTCACCGGCGGCCCGATCATGTCCTGGCTCCGCCATCTCGGTCCGGATCCGGACTCGACGCTCGTGTTCGTCGGCTACCAGGCCCAGGGAACCCTCGGCCGCCGCATCCAGAACGGCTGGGACGAGATTCCGATGAACGACCGCGGGCGCTCCGGGCGCGGGCGCGGCAACACGCTCTCGCTCAACATGGGCGTCGAAACCGTCGACGGCTTCTCCGGCCACGCCGACCGGCAGGGCCTCGAGAACTTCGTCAAGACGATGAATCCGCGCCCCGAGAAAGTGCTCTGTGTCCACGGCGACGAGCGCTCCGTGCAGGACCTCTCCTCGGCGCTCTATCACGACTACAACATGCGGACGTTCGCCCCGAAGAACCTCGAAACGTTCCGGTTCAAGTAGCGTCCGCGGGGTCGACGACGTCGCCCGTTTCGGGTGAGACGCCGACCCGGTCACACAGGTCCGCGAGCGGGCACGCCTCCGGACCGTCGAGACACGCTGGCTTTCGCGCCGAACAGTAGTCGCGCCCGAACTGGATCATTGCGGTGTGCCCGAATCCGCATTTCTCGGTCGGTACGGATTCTTCGAGCGCCTCGCGAACGGCCTCGTGGTCGGCGTCCGGCGGCGCCAGGCCCATCCGGCGAGCGACGCGGTGGACGTGTGTATCGACGGGGAAAACGCCGCCGCGCCCGCCGGCAAAGAGGAGGACGCAGTCCGCAGTCTTGGGGCCGACGCCACGGATCGAGAGGAGTCGATCGCGCACTGCGGCCGGGTCGCCCTTCCGGACGAAGCGGTCGAACGCCTCGCTGTCGCCGAACTCGGCGACGACTTCCTCGGCAGCCTCGCTGATGACGCGGGATTTCTGCTTGTGGAGGCCGGCCGGTTGGATGGTTTCGGCGAGTCGCTCGCGGTCGGCGTTCACCAGCGTCACGGCGAGGTCGGTGTCGGGGCCGTCGTAGCGCTGGAGCAGGGCGTCGAACGCCGGTTGGCTGGCCACGTCGCTCGTGTTCTGACTCAGCACCGTGCGGACGAGACAGGGGAAGGCGTCGCGGCCGCCGTAGGCCTTCTGCCAGTACATGTCGCCCAGTGCGTCGACGACGGCTTCGGCCCGCGTTTCGGGATCACCGGTCGGGAACTGAGTGTCGACGCCGCCGCCGTCGGTGCCGCCGCTGACGTTCTCGGCTGGTTCCTCGGGCATGGCTGATCGTTGGCGTCCGAGAGCAAAAACGCGGCGTCACTCGACGGTCAGCGTGAGCGTGAGATCGGCGCCGGCTTCGAGGGCGGCGATCAGGTCGCGGTCCAGATCAGCCGCAGCGGCGTCGGCGCCGACGGCGACGGTGCGGTCGTCGGCGTACGTGCTCGTCCGCACGACGGCGCTCCGGTCGCTCTCGAAGGTGAGGTCGGGGTGGCCGCGGGCCTGGACGCGTTCGACCGTGCCGTCGGCCTCGAGGGTCAGCGTGATGGTCGATCCCGGATCGCGGCAGGCGGCGACGAAGTCGTCGTCGAAGTCGGCCGGTGCCCGGTCGGCGTCGATGCCGACGATGCAGTCGCCGGCGGGCGTCAACCAGTCGTCGGTCGTCACTTCGAACGTGCTCTCGTGGGTCGCAGCGACGTGTTCGTGACCGTGGGCGTGGACGACCTCTCGCATGGCCTCGGATCGCCGGTCTTCACTCAAAGCGGTGCCGGTTCATACTGTCGGCTGTATCATACGGATTATTGTAACTATTTACCGGTGGTTCGCGGAGACGGTCCAGCGACCCACCGGTACTGACTTACAATAAACCGTATCAGTCCCGCACGACCGTCACGGTCACCGCGCCACAGGCGCACTCGTAGGCCCGCCGCTCGCCGGCCTCGGTCCGCAGCGTCAGCATCAGGGCGCTGTCGTCGAGGGGTCGATCACAGCCGGCCGCCTCGCACGTGCTGGTGAGGTTTTCGAGCATATCCAATCATGTTGGATGAGCTACCAAGAAGCCGAGCCAACCCCGCGGTGAAAGTGAAACTGGAGCGTCCCCGGCGTTGTTTTATATGTATTCCCGCACCTCGTGTCAACCGTTAACACGGCTGTACCCGGGGCTGTGCCACCGTTTTGCAGGGTTTCGACCACCGAAGGGTTTATACATATGTCGGCTGTACAATTTAGTACCAACACGCCTCCGGCGTTTTGGTGGCATCGCACGCAGAATGATCGGGAATTCTTATCCACGGTTGGTCGCGCGCCGATTAGTCACCAGTCTCGCCGGAGCGGTGGTATCGAGGTTTCAACAATGGTAACAACTGAAGAAGTACTCAACGAATTCGACGTCGCACCCCTCAACGAAGCGGACAACGTCGAACTCACGGACGAGCAGCTCGAAAACGACTCGAAGGGACAGCTCATCAAACTCGCCGGACAGCTCCGGGACCGACGCAACGAACTCAACCAGATGGCGTCGGAGCGCGCCTCGAAGCGCGACGACCTGAACGCCAAGACGCGCGAGAAGGTCGACGAGGCCCAGGAACACCGCGAAAAGCGGGACGAACTCAATGAGAAGGTCCAGGAACACAAAGAGAGTCGTAACGAGCTCAACGCCGAGGCCAACGAACTCTTCGATCAGGTAGAAGAGCTGAAACAGGACCTCGAGCTCGGGGACGGCAAGGATCTGGAAGAACTCGAAGAGGAAATCGAGGAGCTCGAATTTCGACAGCAGACCGAAGTCCTGAGCGCCGAGGACGAACGCGAACTCATCGAGAAGATCGAGGAGAAACGCGAGGAGTACCAGCAGCGCAAGGACAAACTCGACGACGCGAGCGAACTCGAAGACCTCGTCGAGGAGGCCGAAGAGGTCCGCTCCGAAGCGTCCCAGCACCACCAGAAGGTGACGGAACTCGCGGACAAGGCCCAAGAACACCACAACCAGATGATCGAGGCCTACCGCGAGGCCGACGAGATCCGTGACAAGGCCGACGAGATGCACGAACTCTTCGTCGAGGCCCAGGAAGCGGCCGACCGCCACCACGAGGACTTCGTCCGCGTCCAGAAGCGCCTGCGCGAACTCGACAAGGAAGAGGAAGAGGAGCAGCAGGACGAGCGCGAAGCCGAGCGCGAGGCCGCCAAGGAGGAGGCCGAGGAGATCTACCAGAAGTTCAAGGAAGGCGAAACCCTCGACACCGAGGACCTGATGAAGCTCCAGAAAACGGGGCTTCTGTAGTTCGGCGACGCTGCTGACGCGGTTTTTCTCCGGCTCGTTACGTCGACAGTCCCGACTCCGGGAGTGCCCCGACCGCACAGCCGACAGTATTTATACCGCGCCGGTCCCCACATCGCGTATGGTGAGACTGTGTGAGTGACGGCGACGACATCGGTCGACTCGTGATCGTCGGCCTGGGCGGGTTCGTCGCGGCCCTCCTCGGCATCGTGGTCTTCGTGGTCGTTCCCGGATCGTTCGCGGAACTGCTCGGCGTGCTGTTGACCGTCGGCGTCGTACTGGTCGGCACCCGTGCCGCGACCCGGATCGCCGACTCGGTGTTTCCCGACTACAACACCGCCGAGGTGGCCGTCAAGGGGCCGATCACGCGAGACGGCGGAAAGCCCGGTCCGCTCCCGGGCGGAGTCATCGGCGCCACGGCCGACGAAATCGTCGAGCAGATCGAGTGCGCAGACGAGGACGACGCCGTCGACGCCCTCCTGGTGAAACTCGACACGCCCGGCGGGGAGGTCGTCCCGAGCGACGACATCCGCCGCGCGGCGGCGGCGTTCGACGGGCCGACCATCGCGTACGCGACCGACATCTGCGCCAGCGGCGGCTACTGGATCGCCAGCGGCTGTGACGAACTCTGGGCGCGACGGCCGACGGTCGTCGGCAGCATCGGCGTCATCGGCTCGCAGGTGAATGTCTCCGAGTTGGCCGACGACCTCGGGGTCTCCTACGAGCGCTTCGCCGCCGGCAAGTACAAGGACGCCGGGATGCCGCTGAAGGAACTCTCCGAAGACGAACGGGAGTACCTGCAGGGCATCGTCGACGGCTTCTACGACGACTTCGTCGACCGCGTGGCCGAGGGCCGGGAGATGGATCCCGAGGCGATCCGCGACACCGAGGCCCGCGTCTACCTCGGCGAGGATGCTGCCGAACGGGGACTGGTCGACGAACTCGGCGACAGGGCGGCCGTGGAGGACCACGTCGCGGACCTGCTCGACACCGAGGTGTCCGTCCGCGAGTTCGCGCCCGAGCGCGGACTGGCCGATCGCCTCCGGGGTGGTGTGACGGCCGCCGTCTACGCCTTTGGCGCGGGCGTCGCGAGCGTCGTCGCCGACGAGCAGGGCTTCCGTCTCCGGTTCTGAACCGGTCTATATCGCGTTTTGGCAGTCAGCAGCGATTCGCTATTGGGTGACGAACACCCCGAGCCGGTTACAGACGACCGCATGACTGGCGAGAGATATTTATCCCCATAGGTAGTTCTCGGAACCGTGACCACGCTCGTCCTGTGTGTCGACCGTGCCGACGACATCGGCCGGACCGTCGGCGTGTCGATGCCAGTCGACGGGTGGGATGCGGTGCGGTCGCTGGTGACGGAGGTCGGCCTCGCGGACCCCGAGGATTCGACGGTCAACTGCCTGCTCGAATCGCTGCGCGTCACGCGGGACCTCCGTAGCGACGGCGAGGACGCCATGGTCGCCGTCGTCTCCGGCGCGGGTAACTCCGCCGTCGGTGCCGACCGCTCCGTCGCGGCCCAGATCGATACGCTGCTCGACCGCCACGACCCCGACTCCGCCATCGTCGTCACGGACAGCGCCGACGACGAACGACTCCTCCCCATCGTCGAGAGTCGCCTCCCCGTCGACTCGGTCGACCGGGTCGTCGTCCGACAGGCCCGCGACATCGAGTCCACGTACTACCTCCTGAAGCAGTTCCTGGCCGACGAGCAACTCCGCTCGACCGTGCTGGTTCCGCTCGGCGTCGGCCTGCTCCTCCTGCCGGTGTTGCTCGTGCGGTTCTCCGTCGGCGTCGCGCTCGCGGGCCTCGCCTCGCTGCTCGGTGCTGCGGTGTTGTACAAGGGCCTCGCCATCGACGACTACCTCGCTCGCCTGCCCGACCGGACCCGTGAGGCCCTCTACTCGGGGCAGGTGTCGGTCGTCACTTACGCCGTCGCGGGCGGCCTCACGCTCGTCGGGGGGTTCCTCGGGGTGCTCGCCGTCTCCCCCGTCGACGACAGCGTCAGCGGCGTCAGCCTCGTCCCGATCATGCAGTTTTTCTACAGCAGCATCCCGTGGCTGGCGCTGGCGGCGCTCACCGCGAGCGCCGGGCGCCTCCTCGACGAACTCATCGACGCGGATCGGGTGCCGCGGCCGTATCTGAACCTCCCGTTCGGCGTCGTCGCCCTCGGTCTCGTCGTCCGCGGCTTCGCGGGCTACTTCCTCGAGCGCGAGGGCGTCCTCACCCACCTGCAACTGTTCGGCGTGCCGATCCCGCCGACCGAACGCCTCGCGCTTTTCGTCGTCTCCGCCATCGTCGTCTCGTTGGCCGGGGTCCGGATCGCTGCGACCGTCGATGACGCGGACGACGCCGACGCCGAGACCGTCGACCGCCCGTGATCACCAGGGCGCGAAGTCGGGGTCGACGAGGCGTTTTCGCTCGTCGATGGCGTCGATCCGCGCCACGTCGTCGGCATCGAGTTCGACCGAACGCGACGCCCAGTTGTCGCGGATGTGGGTCTCGCTCGTGGCTTTCGGAATGGCCGTCACGCCCTTCTCGCGAAGCCACGCGAGCGACACCTGGGCCTCGCTGGCGTCGTGTTTCTCCGCGACCGCCTGAATCTCCGGTGAGTCGAACACTTCGCCCCGGGCCAGCGGGGAGTACGCCACGACTTCGATGTCGTTGGCGGCGCAGTGGTCGCGGAGTTCGGTCTGCGGGAGGAAGGGGTGGCATTCGATCTGGTTCGCGAAGATGGGGGCGTCGGTCACCTCGATGGCCTCGGTCACCTGATCGGGTTCGAAGTTGCTGATTCCGATGTGGTCGATTTTCCCCTCGTCGCGGAGTCGCTCGAACGCGGCGAGCGTCTCCGCGGCGTCGTAGTCGCCGGCCGGCCAGTGGACGTAGAGCAGGTCGACGTAGTCGACGCCGAGTTCGTCGAGGCTCTCCTCGGTCGACGACAGCACGTCGTCGGGCGCGAGCTGATCGATCCACACCTTCGTCGCGAGAAAGATGTCGTCGCGGGGGATGTCCGCCTGCGCGAGGCCGTCGCCGACGTGTTCTTCGTTGTCGTAGGCCTGTGCGGTGTCGATGTGGCGATAGCCCAGTTCGAGGGCGGTCGCCACTGCGTTGGCACACGCTTCCGGATCGGTGTTCTGCCACGTTCCGAGACCGAGCATCGGCGGTTCGTTCGGGGACTGAGACATATCCAATTGAAGGGCCGAGACGCCGAAAGGCGTTGGGGAAGCGTGGGTACGTGCCGCTACTCCGTCAGGCGCTCTTTCGCGAACTTGCCGAGCAGGGGGATGTCGCGGAGGTGGAGCAGACTGAGCATCGCGCGGACGTTCCCGGCGTTGGCTTTCGCCAGCAGGTCGCTGTCGGCCGCACGGAGGTCGTCCATCAGCGTATCGTACCGTTCGTTCGGCGCGAGGTAGAGCAGTTCCGTCATCAGGAGGCGTTCTCGCATCCGCGGGGCCACTTCGCTGTGCCAGAGTTTGCTGTACACCGATATCGCTTCGGCCGAGGTGTCGGGCACCTCGTTCGTGAAACAGCGGTCGGCGGTGATGGCGGCCATCCGCCCCGATTTCATCCCCTTGTGGATCCCCTCGCCCCACAGCGGATCGACGGTCGGCACAGCGTCGCCGATGGCCATGAAGCTGTCCGTGTAGAGCTTATCCGGCATCTGGATGTGGGCGGAGCCGCGGTGCTGCTGCTTGTCCGAGATGCGCTCGGCGTCGGCAAAGCGCGGGTCGGTGTCGAGCCAGTGTTCGAGATAGTCGTCGATGCTCGTGTCGTCACGGCCGTACCGGTCGTGGTTGTCGTTCTGGATGTAACAGAGACCGACCTTCGCGGTGTCGCCGCCGGTGTGGAAGACCCACGAGTAGCCGCCAGGGGCGAACTCATGATCCAGGCGGAGCATCATCGTGTTGGTGAGGTCGGCGTACTGCGGGTGATCGATGTCGACGCCCTCCATCTCCCACTCGATGCCGATGGCCTGGTGTTTGCGCTGCAGGTCGCTCACGTCCAGTGCCTTCGCGAGCGGTGCCGCGGGCCCCGTCGCGTCGACGACGATGTCGGCGTACGCTTCCTCGTCGCCCGCGTACCGGACGCCGGCGATCACGCCGTCCTCCATGATCGGGCCGTTCACTCGGGCGTCGAACCGGTAGGTCGCGCCCTCCTCGCGGCCCTTCTGCACCAGCCAGCGCTTGAACGACGCGAAATCGAGGACGGCACCGGGCTGGTGCTGGACGTAGTGGTCGTTGGGCGACTCCAGCACCACGTCGTCGGTGTAGTTCATCACGACTTCGTCCGGAACGCCGAACGAGGCCATCATCGAAGGAAACGTCCCGGCGGTCGACTTGTTGCTCTGGCGGGGGAAGCCGTCCTCCTGCTCGGCTTCGAGGACGACGACATCGTACCCCCGCTGAGCGAGGTCGCGGGCGCACTGGGCCCCGGCGGGCCCCGCGCCGGCGACAATCACGTCGAAACGGTCGGACATATACGTCGATACCGGGTGAGCGTATTCAGTCTTGCTGAACGGGGACGGAGCTACTGGTCCGACGGCCCTTCGCCGAACCGCTGAAACACGGCGCCCCAGGCGCTCATCGCGAGGGCGACGCCGCCGAGCAACAGAAAGGCGCCGTCGAACCGCCCGTAGTCGGCGAGCTGTCCGACCACGAGCGGCCCGATCGCACCGAACGCGATGTAACCCGTCCGGAGGAGGCCGAACCCGCTGCCCTGAATCTCCTCGGGGAGCGCACTGACGCCCGCGGCGTTCGCCGCGGGCATCCCGCCCAGCATACAGCTCAGGAGTACGATGACGCCGACCAGCGCGAGAAACGTCTCGGCGACGGTCAGCAGGACGAACGCAGGAACGCTGAGGCCGAGGAACGCGGTGATCGCGACCCGGTTGCCGAAGCGGTCGGCCACCGCGCCGGACAGGAACTGGATGCCGATGGCCGTCGCGAAAAAGAGGCTGAACAGCGACGCCGCCGTGCTCGGAGCCAGGCCCTTGACATCAGTGAGATACGTCGGGAGAAACCCCGTCACGCTCTGGTAGAGGAACATGTTGAGCGACAGGAGGAGGGTGACCGCGAGCACGCGGGGACTTCTGATCGCCGCCGCGACCTTCGACATCGTCTGCGTGAACGACGCCTCCGCCGTGGCCGTCGCGGCCCGACGCGGGACGAACAGCCAGAGTCCCGCGGCCGACAGGAGCAAGAGCGGCACGAGAACGCCGAAGCCACCGCGCCAGCCCAGATAGACGCTGACGAACCCAGCGGTCGCGGGGAGGACGACGTTACCGACGTTGCCGGACGCCTGGCTCACGCTGATCGCGGTCGTCTCCATCCGGTCGTACACCGCCGAGAGCACGGTGATGCGGGTGGTTCCGTAGAGGCCGGTGCTGAAGCCGAGCAGAATCGTCGCCAGCACGAACAGCGGGAGGGTCGTCGAGAGCGCGAGCGCGCCGACCCCGAGGATGGTGAACAGGACGCTCCCGCTGAGGACGACTCGTTCGCCCACTGCGTCGGCCAGCGCGCCGCCCGGGAACTGAAAGAGCGCGTACGTCGTCCAGAGGACGCCGATGAACAGGCCGGTGGTGGCGTGGCTGACACCGAACTCCGCGGTCACCTGCGGCAGGAGGGCCGGGTAGACGATGCGCACGCCGAGCGAGAGAAACCAGCCGAGCGAGACGAACAGCAGGACCCAGCCGGAGCCGTCGCGCCGAAGATCGCTGACGATGTCGGTTACCGAGGTGCCGAAGCGAGACAGCGTGGACATCGAGTGGAGGTATTTCGCTCTGGGACTTGAGTCGTTCCGTTTGTCGGGGCGGCGGCGCCGATTCATACGGTTTATTGTCAGTCAGTACCGGTGGGTCGCTGGACCGTCCCAGCGACCACCGGTAACCAGTTCCAATAATCCGTATCAGTAGAACTCGCGGACGAGATCCATCGCGTCGTCGGGGGCGCCGTTCGGGATGTCGGTCATGTCGGCGGCGACGCCGTGGCTCTCGCCGTAGGGCACCGAGTCATCGTTGCGGTAGAGGACGCCCTGGTACTCCGCGTCCCGGTCGAGGATGCGCGACCGGGCGTCGTCGTAGTCGGTCGGGTCGTGCTCCGTCTCCTCGAGGTCGACGATCTGATCGCGGAAGTAGTCGTACGTGTCGACGTCGTTGAACGTCACGCAGGGACTGAACACGTTGACGAAGCCGAAGCCGTCGTGTTCGACGGCCTGCTTGACGATGTCGGCGTGGCGCTGGGCGTCCGTCGAGAACGACTGGGCGATGAAGGTGCCGCTCGCGGCGAGGGCGAGCGCCAGGGGATTGACCGGCGGTTGCTGGGGGCCTTCCGGCGTCGTCGACGTTTCGAAGTCCTCGCGGCTGGTCGGCGAGGCCTGGCCCTTCGTCAGTCCGTAGATGCGGTTGTCCATGACCACGTAGGTCATGTCGACGTTGCGGCGGACGGCGTGGATGAAATGGCCCGCGCCGATGGAGTAGCCGTCGCCGTCGCCGCCCGCGACCATCACCTCGATGTCGGGGTTGGCGAGTTTGACGCCGGCGCCGACCGGGAGCGCGCGGCCGTGGACGCCGTGGATGGCGTACGACCGCATGTACGTCCCGATCTTGCCGGAACAGCCGATGCCGGCGACGACGAAGGTGTCGTCGGGGCTGTTGCCGGTCTCGGCTAAGGCTTTCATCATCCCGTTCATGGTGCCGAAGTCGCCACAGCCCGGACACCAGGTCGGCTGTGCGTCGGATTTGAAGTCGGTGAATCGAACGTTGGAACTCATGCAGTGGCTTCCTCCGTGTCGTCCGTCAGGACTGCGGCGATGCGCTCGGCGAGTTCGTCCGCCTTGAAGCGGACGCCGTCGTACTTGTTGATCCGGGTGACGCGCGTCAGCGTGTCGTGTTCGACGATGTCGGCGAACTGCCCCGTCGCGTTGCATTCGACGACGATGACGGTCTCGGCGGCTTCGACCGCCTCCGTCAGATCGGGGCGGGGGAAGAGATACGGCACCGAGAGATATCGCGCGTCGATCCCCTCGTCGTCGAGGAACCGCTCGGCTTCGATCAGCGCCCCCTCGTTCGACCCCCACGAGAGCACGAGCGTCTCGGCGTCGGGATCGCCGAACTCCCGGGGTTCGAACGCCTCGCGCTCCCGGGCCGTCTCGACTTTCCGGGAGCGTTTGTCAACCTGCTGGACGCGCATCTCCCGATCCTCGGTCCGGCGACCGAGTTCGTCGTGTTCGAGCCCCGTCGACATGTGAACGCCGCCCTCAGTCCCCGGCAGGGAGCGCGGGCTGATGCCGTCGTCGGTGAGCGCGTGGGGCTTGAACCGTCCTTCCTCGTCCTGCCACTCGCCGACGGTCCCCTCGTCGACGATCTTCCCGCGCTCGATCTCGACCGCGTCCATGTCGAACTCCTCGGGTGGGTACGTCTGCTCGGTGACTGCGAGCGAGAGGTCGGCGGTGAGATACACCGGGATCTGGTATTTCTCGGCGAGGTTGAACGCCTCGACGGTCTTGTGGAAACAGTCGGCGATGGTCGTCGGCGCGAGGACGAACCGCGGCACTTCCCCGTGGCCACCGTAGAGCAGGGTGTTCAGGTCGCCCTGTTCCTGCTTGGTCGGCATCCCGGTCGAGGGGCCGGAGCGCATCACGTCGACGATGACCAGCGGCGTCTCGCTGGTCGCGATCAGGCCGAACGTCTCGGTCATGAGGTCGATCCCGGGACCGGAGGTGGCGGTCATCGACCGGGCGCCCGCCCGGGCGGCGCCGAGCGCGAGGTTGATCGCGGCGAGTTCGTCCTCGGCTTGGACGACGTGGCCGCCGTAGCGCTCGACCCGTCCGGTGAGATACTCCATCACGTTGGTCGCGGGGGTGATGGGGTAGCCCGCGTAGAAGCGACAGCCTGCAGCGATGGCGCCCATACCGATGGCCTCGTCGCCGTTCAGGAGGACGTAGTTCTCGTCGGTACACTCGAGATCGTAGCCGAAGGGCTGGTCGAACTCCGATTCGACGTACTCGCGGCCCTTCCGCGCCGCCGACTTGTTGTTGTCGACGATGGCCTCGCCCTTGTCCCCGAAGCGTTTCTCCAGCGCGCTGTCGAGGTTCTCGATGGGAAAGCCGCTGACGGCACACGCGGCGCCGAGGGCGACGACGTTGCGCATGATGGCCCCGCCGGCGTCTTCGGCGAGGCTTTTCAGAGGCACGTCGAGGCCGATCACGTCCTCGGGGATCTCGACGTCCTGCATCGTCGTTCGGTCCCCATCGTAGATGATAACGCTCCCCTCGTGGAGTTCGTTCAGGTTCTCGTCGATGGTCCGCTGGGTGAGTGCGATGAGCACGTCCAGCCGGTCGACGACGCTCTGTACCTGGTCTACTGACGTGCGGACTTTGTACGCCGTGTAGCCGCCCCGAATGCGCGACGCGAAGTCTTTGGAGGTGAACACGTGCCGACCGGCCCTCGAGAGCGCCTGGGCGAAGATTTTCCCGGTGGAGTCGATGCCGTCACCGGCCTCGCCACCGATCGCCCAATTGAAGTCCGCAGGCATGCTGTGTGGTGCATATCCGCCGGCCCGCTCAAAAGCCTTCTGAATGGTTCGGGTTCCCGCAAAAACGGCGCAACGCGGCGATTTTCCGACACGACGCGCCACCGACATGACTCATCTCACGAACGTCACCGTCATCCCGTTCGGACGAGTGTCCGTACGCTACCGGCGCATGGCGTAGATTTATCACGAACGATCGGAAAATCTCCGGTGAGCATGTCCGACGACGACATCGAACTGGAGGCCCGTCTCGAGGAACAGGCGACATTCGAGCCCTCGGACGCGTTCGTCGAGCAGGCGAACGTCTCGGATCCAGACATCTACGACGAGTTCGAGGAGAACTGGCCGGAATGCTGGGAGGGGGCTGCCGACCTCCTCGACTGGGACGAGGAGTACGATCAGGTGCTCGACGACTCGAACCCGCCCTTCTACGAGTGGTTCACTGACGGTAAACTGAACGCCTCGGCCAACTGTCTCGACCGCCACCTGGAGGAGCGTGGCGACGAGGCGGCCATCGAGTGGGTCGGCGAACCCGTCACCGAGGACAACCGCACGTACACCTACGCGGAACTCCACCGCGAGGTCAACGAGGCCGCGGCTGCGCTCCGCGATCTCGGCGTCGGCGAGGACGACGTGGTGACGATGTACATGCCGATGATCCCGGAGCTCCCCATCGCGATGCTCGCGTGTGCGCGCATCGGCGCGCCACACAGCGTCGTGTTCGCCGGGTTCTCCGCCGACGCGCTGGCGACCCGGATGAACGCCGCCGACTCCGAGTATCTGGTCACCTGCGACGGCTACTACCGCCGCGGCGACCCGCTCGACCACCTCTCGAAGGCAAACGAGGGGCTCGCGGGCGTCGACCACGACGTCGAGGGCGTCGTCGTGGCCGAACGTCTGCGCGAGGGCGACGGCTTCGGACACGACTTCGCCGACAACCAGCACGCCTACGCCGACCTCGTCGCAGAACACGAGGGTGCGGAAGTGGAGCCGGTCCAGCGCGACGCCGAGGACATGCTGTTCTTGATGTACACGTCGGGGACCACCGGACAGCCGAAAGGCGTCAAACACACCACCGGCGGCTACCTCGCGTGGACGGCGTGGACCTCGCAGGCGGTCCTCGACATCAAGCCCGAGGACACCTACTTCTGCTCGGCCGACATCGGCTGGATCACCGGCCACTCCTACATCGTCTACGGGCCGCTCGCGCTCGGCACGACGACGATGATGTACGAGGGGACGCCGGACCATCCCGAACGCGACCGTCTCTGGCAGATCATCGAGGAGTACGAGGCGAACCAGCTCTACACCGCGCCGACGGCCATCCGCGCGTTCATGAAGTGGGGCGCGGAGTACCCCGACCGGTGTGACCTCTCCAGCCTCCGTCTGCTCGGGACGGTCGGCGAACCCATCAACCCCCGCGCGTGGAAGTGGTACTACAAACACATCGGCGACGAGGAGTGTCCCATCGTGGACACGTGGTGGCAGACCGAAACCGGCGGCATGATGGTCACGACGCTGCCCGGCGCCAACACGATGAAGCCGGGCAGCGCCGGGCCGCCCCTGCCGGGCGTCGACGCCACCGTCGTCGACACCAACGGCGACGATGTCGAGGCCGGCCGCGCCGGCTATCTCACCGTCAACAAGCCGTGGCCCGGGATGCTCCGCACGCTCTATAAGAACGACGAGCGGTACATCGAGGAGTACTGGTCGGAGTATTCGGACACCGACAGCTCCGACCCCGAGGACTGGGTGTACTTCCCGGAGGACGGCGCGAAACTCGACGAAGACGGTTACATCACCGTCCTCGGCCGCGTGGACGACGTGCTCAACGTCTCCGGGCACCGGCTCGGGACGATGGAGATCGAATCCGCCATCGTCGGCGTGGAAGGCGTCGCGGAGGCCGCCGTCGTCGGCGGCGATCACGACGTGAAAGGCGAGGCTGTGTACGCCTACGTCATCACCGAGGACGGCTACGACGAGACCGACGAACTGCGCGACCAAATCATCGCGGCGGTCGAGGATGCCATCGGCCCGATCGCGCGCCCCGAACGCGTCGTCTTCTCGCCCGATCTGCCCAAAACCCGGTCCGGGAAGATCATGCGGCGACTGCTCGAAGACATCGCCAACCAGGCCGAACTGGGCGACACGTCGACGCTTCGGAACCCCGACATCGTCGAGGACATCCAGGCGAAGATCGGCGGCGACTGAGACGGGTTGCTGTAACACCACGGCGATCGTCCGACTGCGGGCGATCGGTGTAGAAATGACTCACGGCGATCCGGATGAGACGGGTCGCCGTCCGTCACGTCCGAGCGCTATTTTTCGGTCCGCTCTCGCCACACGGCGAGCAGTTCGTAGACGAAGACGACGCCGACCAGGGCCAGCGACCCCCAGACCAGGACGGCGAAGCCGAGCGCCGAGAGCGTCATCGTCGCTCACCCCCCTCGTCGAGATCCTGCATCTCCTCGTCGAGTCGGTCGAGGTCGTACCGCCCGCCGCCGAGGCGCGCGGTCACCACGGCCAGCACGGTCGAGACGGCGGCCGCGCCGACGAAGGCGTTGAAGTACGACGCCGCGGGGAGCGCCGCCAGCGGGAGGACGCCCCGAGCCGGCGGGAAGAAGGCGGCGCCGACGACGAGACCGGTGGCACTGGCCAGCAACACGCCGCCGGACCACGCCCGTGGCGAGTAGAGACCGTAGAGGAGGGGGACGAACGTCGCCGCGGCGAGGAGGTCCGCCAGGAGGAACAGGGTGAGCACGGAGTAGCCCTGGGCGCCGACCACCGTCGCCGCGGCGGCGACGCCGACAGTCACCGCGCGGGCGGCGGTCGTGAGGCGGTCGTCGTCCACGTCGAGGAGGCGCGGCAGATCCGCGGTGACGACGCTCGCGATGGCGTTGAACAGGGTGTCGGCGCTGGAGACGACCAGCAGCACCGCGAGGATGGCAACCGCGACGACGGCGGGGTCGGGCAGGACTTCGGTCACGACGAGGAAAAAGGAGATGCTCGCGTCGGCGGGCGCCTCGACCAGGCCGAGACCGACGGCGATGGGGCCGAACACGCCCGCGAGAAAGACCATCGGCACGACGGCGACGGCGGCGACGAGGAAGGAGCGCCGGAGCGTCCCCGCGTCGCTCGCGGCGTAGACGCGCTGCCACCACGCCTGGTTCAGCATCTCCGCGCCGACGACGGCGACGACGACGTACGCGCCGAACTCGAGCCCCGACGCCGACCCCACCGCGAGCAGTTCGGGGGCGGTGTCGACGATGGACGCGTGGGCGGCGTCGGTGCCGCCGAGCGCGAGCAGGGTGACGACGACGCTCACGATCAGGAGCGGCAGGATGAGCACCGTCTGGACGGTGTCGGTCACGATGCTCGCTCGCAACCCGCCGTAGCCGGTGTACGCGAGGACGGTGACGCCGACGACGGTCGCGGTCTGCCAGCCGGGAACGCCGGCGATCAGCGAGAGCGCGCTCGCGATGCCCGTGAACTCGGCCGCGAGGAAGACGAACATGTAGGCGACGGACACCAGGAGGACGTAGGCGTACATCGCCGTCCCGTAGCGGGCGTAGGCGTACTCGGTGAGGCTGTGCCCCCGTGGAAGCAGGTGACGGATGCGCGGGCCGATGAGGGCGAAGGCCGCGAGGGCGAGCGCCGACCCCGCGGCGTAGCCGGCGACGGCCGTGATGCCGCCGAAGGCCGCGCCGGCCTCGGCGGGACTGAACAGGATCCACGCCCCCATACTGGAGGCGACGAGGGTGGCCGTCAGCGTCCCCCCGCCCGCCGAGTTTCGGGCCGTGATGTAGTCTTCGACCGTCTCGATGCGACCCCGCGCGTACCACGCGCCGAACGCGGCGAAGGCGAGCAACACGACCGTCAGCAGGCCGAGCAGTCGGGTGGTCGTTACCACGGTAGCGACCCTCCGATATGGTGCCAGTACATGACTGCCGGTGCGAGGTGCACCGAGTAATAGCTTGTGTTATAACTGGGTAATCGGCTCATGCGGTTTATTGTAAGTCGTGACCGGTGGGCCGCCAACCCACCGGTAGACAGTACAATAATCCGTCTCAGAGGTAGCTGGCGTCCCACCGCGTCGGCTTGCGGCGGTTCTCGCAGTCGTTACAGACGACTCGGCCCATCGTGTCCATCGAGACGGCGAAGCTATCGCAGTTGCCACAGAGGTAGCCGTAGCGCTCGGCGCGGTCTCGGTCGAGATACACCGCGTAGAATGGTCCGGTCGAGCCGCGAACGCTCTCGTCAAGGGCGACGTACACCTGCCGGCCGTCGGGCAGCGTCGTCGCCTCCGTGAGCACCTGCCGGCCACCGGTTTCGGGGAACTTCGAGAAGAGATTCTCCACGAACGGTTCGCCGCCGATTTCGACGGTGCGCTGGCCGACCTGTTCGAAGTCCTCCGTCTGGTAGAAATCGGATCCGGCCTCGTTGGCTTCGAGTACCCGGCCCTCGATGCGGGAGACGCCGTGTTCCAGCAGGCGTTGTTCGAGTTCTTCGAGGAGGCGGTCACCGATGCCGCTGCCCCGGCTCTCGGGGTCGACGTGGAGCCAGTCGATTTCGCCGACCGTGTCCCGGCGGTCGACGACGTAGCTCTGGACGAAGCCGACGACGCGGTCGCCGTCGACGGCAACGAGAAACTCCGTGTCGGGGTCGTCCAGGTCGTCGGCGAGGGTCTCCTCGTCGTACCACCGTTCGACCGCCTGTGCGATGATGTCTTCCTCCAGTGCGTGTCCGTACGACGCGGCGAGAGACCGATGGGCGACCGTCCTGATACCCTCGATATCCGTCGCCGTTGCCTCGCGGATGTCCATACCGGTGATGTGTGCGGGGGCGCTCCTTAAAGTGTCGCGGTGGGCTCGAGGGAACGAACCAAGAGGCTCGCCGCCCTCGCCTCACCCATGGCCGGACTCTGCTTCGACATGTACGGGACGCTGTGTGACACGAGTAGCGTACGCGCTCGTCTCGGCGAGGAACTCGGCGTCGCCGAGACGCTCGTCGCCGCCGTCGACGAAACCTGGCGACGCAAGCAACTGCAGTACTCCTACCAGAGCGCGCAGATGGACGACTACGAGCCGTTCTGGTCGATCACGACCCACGCCCTCGACTACGCGCTCGCCCAGTACGACCTGGACCCGGACGCTGAGACCCGAGAACGCATCCGCGACGCCTACGACCACCTCGAACCCTTCTCCGGCGCCGCCGAGACGCTCGACCGATTGTCGGCTGCCGGACACGACGTGGTGATCCTCTCGAACGGCAATCCGGAGATGCTCGAACGCCTCGCGGAGAACGCGGGGCTGCTCGCCCACGTCGACGACATCATCAGCGCCCACGCCGTCCGGACGTTCAAACCCGACCCCGCCGTCTACGAACACGCCGCCGAAACGCTCGGTCGCTCGCTCCCGGACTGTCGGCTGGTCTCCTCGAACGCGTGGGACGTCGCCGGCGCCGGCAACGCAGGAATGGCGACGACGTGGGTGAACCGGCAGCGCGATCCGCCCGAGACGATCGGTGCCGAACCTGACCGACGCGTGACGACGCTCCCCGCCGTCGCCGAAGGTCTTCGCTGACGGGTTTTTTCGAATAATCTTGCCCGATTAGATATCCTAAGAACAGAAACTATTATTAACATTGTGGCCGGCGGGTTGTGTATGGGTAGCAATGGTGGCGGTATGGAACGACGTGACGTGATCAAGGCGGCGGGCGCGGCCGGAACGGTCGGCCTCGCAGGATTGGCTGGCTGTTCCGGCGGTGGTGGCGGGGGCGGCAGTTCGGAGTACCCCGCGCTCGGCAACTACCCCGTCGAGGGTGATACGGCCACGTTCGGGTTCAACGTCCCGCAGTCCGGCCCGTACGCCTCCGAGGGGGAGGACGAACTCCGTGCGTACGAACTCGCGGTTCAGCACCTGAACAACGGCGGCGGCTGGGTCGACACGCAGTTCGACGACCTCTCCGGCGACGGCGTCCTCGACTATCAGATCGATTCGGTGACTGGCGACACGGCCACCGACGCCGACCAGGCGCGCCAGTCGGCTTCCCGGATGATTCAGCGCGACGACGTCATCATGGTCACCGGCGGGTCGTCCTCCGCCGTCGCCATCGCGGTGCAGGGGCTGTGTCAGAACGAGCGCGTGATGTTCATGGCCTGTCTCACCCACTCCAACGACACCACCGGCGTCGACTGCGCCCGGTACGGGTTCCGCGAGGTCTTCAACGCGTACATGACGGGACAGGCGCTCGCACCGGTCGTCCGCGAGGAATACGGTACGGACCTGGAGTTCTACCAGCTCTACGCTGACTACAGCTGGGGCCAGACACAGCAGGAGTCGATGAATCAGTTCCTGACCGAGACGGCGGGCTGGTCACAGGTCGACTCGGTCGCGACGCCGCTCGGCACCAGCGACTACTCGTCGTATCTCTCCCAGGCCGCGAACTCCGGCGCCGACGTGCTCGTCCTCAACCACTACGGGCTCGACGGTGCGACATCGGTCAGTCAGGCCGTCGACGCGGGCCTCGACGAGGATATGGAAATCCTCCTCCCGCTCTACAACCGACCGATGGCCGAGGCCGCCGGCGGCGCCATCGAGGGCGTCTTCGGCACCGTCGCCTGGGACTCCCAGATCGACAACACACCGTCCCAGGAGTTCACGCAGGCGTTCCAGGACGAGTACGACCGCCTTCCCTCCGGCGTGGCACAGCTCGCGTACGCCCAGACGCTCCAGTACGCTGCCGCGGCTGAGCGAGCGGGCACGTTCTACCCGCCCGAGGTCATCCGCCAACTCGAGGGCTACGAGTACGACAACATCGGCATGGGCCCCGAGACGATGCGCGCCTGCGACCACCAGGCCCAGCGCGCCGTCCCTGTCGTTCGCGGTCTGCCCGAATCCGAGCAGGAGTCGGGACAGTATTACGAACTCATCAACCTCACGAGCCGGGACGACGTCGGCTACGCCTGTGACGAAGGTCCGGCGGCCGAATGTGAACTCGGCGAGTACGGCGACGAGTAACTGACGCCGGCAACCCCGGCGGCGTTCCGTAGCGCAAGATTATAGTCGATTATGATAAAGATACACGCAGACATGCTAGTACCACTTGCATCCCGCCCTCGGGGGCGCGGGGTGAGATGATGAGTTTCCACATCGAGGCAATTACCGTCCTGCTGAACGGCCTCCAGCAGGGCGCCATCTACATCCTGCTGGCGGTGGGTCTCTCCATCATCCTCGGAACCCTGAAGTTCGTCAACTTTGCTCACGGTGCCCTCTACCTCATCGGCACCTACGCGGGCCTGTTGATCGCGCTCGAAATCAACCTGACCGGCGGCCAACTCTCGGAGTGGGGCGTCGAGACGCTCGGTCTCGGACTGGGCTACATTCCTGCGCTGATAATCGTCCCGTTCGTGGTGTTCATCGTCGGACTGGGGATGGAGCGCTGGGTCGTCGAACCGTTCAAGGACCGCCCCGACACCGACCAGATTCTCGTCACGTTCGGACTGGCCATCATCGTCCAGGAGGTGTTCAAGATCATGTTCGGCTCGAGCAGCCTCCCATTCAGCCAACCAGCGTGGGCACAGGGACCGCCGCAGATTCCCTTCCTGGCCGGCATCCCCATCTCCTCGTGGCGATACTACGTCATCGGCATCACGGCCGTGCTGGTGCTCATCGTCTACCTGCTGGTCGAGTACACCGACTTCGGCCTCATCGTCCGCGCGGGCACCCGTGACCCGGAGATGGTCGAACTGCTCGGTATCCGGCTGAGCCGACCCTACATCGTCGTCTTCGGTATCGGTGCGGCGCTCGCCGGCGTCGCCGGCGTCGTCGGTGGGCCGCTCAATCCGGTCAATCCGACCATCGGGAACGAAGTTCTCGTTCCTGCCTTCCTGACCGTCGTCATCGGCGGTGTCGGCTCCATCGCGGGCGCCGTCCTCGGCGGCATTCTATTCGGGCTCACTCAGGCCATCCTCATCGCCACATACTCCGCGTGGGCACAGGTGGGCCTCTATGCCATCGCCGCTATCGTCCTGTTGGTGCGGCCACAGGGACTGCTCGGCGAAGAGGGGGTGGCACCGTGAGCGACCAGCCCACGCCCGCCACCGATGGCGGGACCGATGAGGGCTCCATAGCCGGCATCTTTGCACCCCGTGGCAACGAGCTCCGCGTGATGGCGGCAGCGGCCGTCGTCCTCGGTCTGTTCCCCTACGTGTTCTCGCGTATGCCCGTCGTGAGCGACGTGGTACAGGGCTATCAGGGGCTCGCGACGCTCATCCTCATCTGGGGCATCTTCGCGCTCGGCTTCGACCTGCTGCTCGGCTACACCGGCCTGCTCTCGTTCGGCCACGCGGCCTTCTGGGGGTCGGCCGCTTACACTGCCGGCGTCTTCAGCCAGCACGTTTCGGGCTCCCCGATTCTGATGATGCTCGCCGGGACGACATTCGCCGTCCTGCTCGCGTGGCTGCTTGGCTTCCTGTCGCTGCGTCGGGGTGGCATCTACTTCGCCATCCTCACGCTCGCGTTCGCACAGATGATGTTCTACCTGTCCTCCTCGCCCCTGGCGTTCATCACTGGCGGGGAGAACGGCCTCACAGGCATCGAGACGGGGGACTTCCTCGGTGTCATCGCGCTCGAATCCGAACTCCCGTCCGTGCTGGGAATGCTCCTCAGCACGTGGATGTACGCCTTCGTGGCGGCCTTCACGCTCCTCTGTATCGCGCTCGGTTACCGCATCCTCAACTCGCCGTACGGGATGGTGTTCCGGGCCATCCGCGAGAACGAACAGCGCGCCGAATTCGTCGGGCTGAACGTCTGGCGATACAAGCTGATGTCGTTCATCCTGTCCGGCCTCTTCGCCGGTATCGCCGGCAGCCTCTACACCATCGACGGGTCCTACGTTCCGCTGTCGTCGCTCTACTGGACCGAGAGCGGCGAGGTGGTCATCATGACCGTCCTCGGCGGCACGGGGTCGCTGTTCGGCCCCATCGTGGGCGCCGGCATCTACCTCTACGTCGAGAACATCGTCAGCGGCTTCGAAACCATCGGGCCGTTCTGGCATCTCATTCTCGGTGTCGTCTTCGTCGTCACCATCTGGGTGTTCCCCCGCGGAGTCTGGGGATTCCTCAGCGACGTGCGGGACTACGTCACGGGAGGTGAGGACTGATGGCGCTGCTCGAAACCGAGGACCTCGTCAAGGAGTTCGGCGGCCTCGTCGCCACCGACGACGTGAACCTCACCGTCAACGAGGGCGAACGCGTCTCCATCATCGGCCCGAACGGCGCCGGCAAGTCGACGCTCATCAACCTCATCACGCGCCGTCTCGATCCGACGGCGGGCGACATCCGATTCAAGGGCGAATCCATCGTCAACCGCGACCCCCACGAGGTCGTTCAGATGGGGATCAGCAAGTCGTTCCAGACGGCGTCCATCTTCTCGGATCTCACGGTTCGAGAGAACGCCGAAATCGCGGCGCTGGCCGCCGAGCACGGCTCGTTCGGGTTCAAGTTTCTCGAACACCGCGACAGCCTCTCGGGCGTCCACCAGGTCGCGGCCGACACTCTCGACGCCGTCGGACTGCTTGATCAGGCCGACCGTACCGCATCCGACCTACCGTACGGCGACAAGCGTCGCCTCGAAATCGGTATCGCGCTGGCGGCCGAACCCGACCTCCTGCTGATGGACGAACCGACGGCGGGGATGTCGCCCGAGGAGACGGAGGCGACAGTGGACCTCGTCGAGGAAGTCAAACGCGAACTCGGTCTCACGTTCGTCCTCATCGAACACGACATGGAAATCGTCTTCAGTATTTCCGATCGCATCGTCGTGCTCAACCGCGGCCAGATCATCGCGGAGGGGACGCCGGAGGAGATACGCGGCGACTCCGACGTGCAGGAGGCGTATCTCGGAGGTGTCGACCTGTGAGTCTGCTCGACGTCGACCACATCGACGCCTACTACGGCGAGAGTCACATCCTGCGCGACCTCTCGATGACCGTCGAGGAGGGTGAAATCTGCACCCTCCTCGGTCGCAACGGGGCTGGCAAGACCACGACGCTCCGCTCCATCGCCGGCGCCGATCCGCCAACCGTTCGCAGCGGGTCGGTCCAGTTCAAAGACCAGGATATCACCGGGATGGAAGCCGACGATGTCGCCATGCAGGGCATCTCGCTGGTGCCCGAGGAGCGGCGCGTCTTCCCCAACCTCACCGTCGCGGAGAACCTCAAAATCGCGGAGGTGTCGCGCAACGCCTCGAACACCTGGCGGCGCCCGCGCACGTCGACCGGTCAGTCCATGTCCACCGAGCAGGTGTACGAGGACTTCCCTCGCCTCAGCGAGCGCAAGACACAGAAGGCGGGGACGCTCTCGGGTGGCGAACAACAGATGCTCGCCATCGCCCGCGCGCTCAAACAGAGCACTGACCTCCTCCTCCTCGACGAACCGTACGAGGGCCTCGCCCCGAAGATCGTCGAGGACGTGGAGGCAGCGATCGAGCGTATCAACGACCAGGGCGTGACGATCCTCCTCGTCGAACAGAACGCCGCGGCCGCGATCAAGATCGCGGACCGAGCGTACGTCGTCGACCAGGGAGCCGTCGTCTTCGACGGAACGGCCGACGAGCTCCGCGACGACGACGAGACCCGCGAGCGGTACCTGGGTGTCTGAGATGGCCGGCCCATCGGAAGCAGCCCTCGAGGCCGCCCTCGACCGCCTGCTCGAAACCGACGCCGTCGCAGAACGCGACGGCGGGACGCTCGTCACGACGCCCGCATTCGAATCGGCGCGCCGGGTGTACCGCGACTCCTACGCCAGCGTCGGCGACGACGCCTTCCGGCAGACGGTCGCGGACGTGTTCGGCGTCGACGAGGCGACGGCCGCCGAGCGGATCGATGACGGGGCGATCACCCGCGACGACCTGATCGCCTACCTCGCGCTCCAGTCGTTTCTCGACACCGCGGACGAACCGCTCGCGGCGATGGCGTCGCTGGTCGTCGAGCTCTCTCCCGCGTCGCCGGTGCCCGACTCGCTCACCGAACTCGACGACGAGGAGTGGCGGGCGTTTCTCGACGACCATCCCGACGCCGTCGTGACGGTGTGGCGTCACGACTGTGCGCCCTGTGAATCGCTGAAAGAAGACCTGGATTCCCTGCGCGACGCGCTTCCCGAATCGGTCGCCCTCGCGGGCGTCGACGGCGAGTCCGTCCCCGCGTTCCGCCAGGAGTTCGAGGTGGATACTGCGCCCGCGGTCTGCTGTTTCGTCGGCGGGACGCTCGACGCCGTGGTGACCGGTCGGCAGTCACCCGAGACGTACGCCGAGCAGTTCGACGGCTGTTACTGATCGGGGCTACCGGCGACCATCACCGGGCGGTCCGTGTTCAGGATCACCGACTGGGTGACGCTGCCGAACAGCGCCTTGCCCGTCGGCGACCGTTTCCGTCCGGCGACGACGATGAGGTCGGCGTCCTCCGTCTCCGCGACGTCGAGGATCTGCTCGGCGGGGTCGCCGCTCGACTCCGTCACCGACACCTCGATGTCGTGCTCTTCGAGTAGCTCCGTCGCGTCACGTACGGAGCCGAGTTGGGTCGCCGACGCCCCGCTCGGGTTGTCGGTGAAGCTGTGAATGAGTGTGACGCGTGCGCCCGATTCGGCCCCCGGAAGCTCCGCGACGGCGCGCGCACAGGCGACTGCCCGCTCCTCGTTGTCGTCGACGCCGATAATGACGTGATACATACTGGCCATTCCGAAAGCCAGGAATAAGTGTCTTTACTCTACTGCGTCCGCCTGCTGTGAGACGTAGACGACGAGCGCGAGCGGGAGTCCCAGGCCGGCGGCGACGGTCACCATCCCGAACACGGCGAACCCGAGACCGTTCGACGGAAGGGGAATCAGAAAGAACAGCCGCGGTCCGCTACCCATACGGACGTACTCGCCGAGGATGAGGCCGAGCAGCCCTGCGATACCGATGACGACGGCGTAGAGCCCCAACACGAAGCGACGACCGTCGAGACGGGAGTCGGTCACGGTCGCGATAGGGCCGCGCTCCGATTAGCCCTTTCCCTTCGGACCGATGGGCCTTTGCCGATACGCGTCCTGGCTCCGCGTATGAGCAACACCGATATCCTCGGTATCATTCTCGGCAGTGTCGCCCTGCTGATGTTCGTCACCGGAATTCTGCTAGCGACGTAATAGGGAGTGTCGTAACTGTCCAGGGATTCTCGCGGGGACGACTTCCGAGAGAATCTCTGCCGACTTCCGATACATCCTCCAAGAAACGTAGCCGTCGGCCGTCAGTGCGCGAGACGATGGACGGAAACCGGTTCCGACGACCCGTCTCAGTCGTCGGCGGCAGTCTCGTCGCCGCCGTCCGCGAGCGCCGTCTCCTGCTGGTTCTCGAACCACTGCCATTCGTTGGTGTACATGCCGTCCTCGCGGAGGTTCCAGGGATCGCCGTCCTGGACTTTCGGCCCTTCGATCCACGAGGTGACGAAGTTGTACGCCCAGATGAGTCCACCGACGAACATCAGCACGGCACCGAGCGTCGCCGCCTGGTGGGCCGTCGCGAACTGCGGCAGGTAGGTGGCGTACCGTCGAGGCATGCCGCCGTACCCGAGCACGAGCATCGCGAGGAACGTGATGTTCGAGCCGATCATCCAGAGCCAGAAGTGCCACTTGCCGAGGCGGCGCTGGTACATCCGGCCGGAGACCATGGGGAACCAGTAGTAGAGCCCGGCGAAGCCGGCGAAGGCGATGGCGCCCATGACGATGTAGTGGAAGTGCCCGACGACGTAGTACGTGTCGTGGAGCACGAGGTCGACCGGGATGGACGCGTTGAACACGCCGGTCACACCGCCGAGGATGAAGTTCGAGACGAAGCCGATACAGAACAGCATCGGCGTCGTCAGGCGGAGCTTCCCGTTCCACATCGTCGTGATCCAGTTGAACGTCTTGACGGCCGACGGGATGGCGATGGCGAGCGAGACGGCCATGAACGAGGCGCGCAGGCGTGGGTCCATGCCGGTGGCGAACATGTGGTGGGCCCAGACGCCAAAGGAGAGCACGCCGATGGCGAGCGTGGAGTAGACGACGAACTTGAACCCGAACAGCCGCCGGCCGGAGAAGCGCGGCAGGACGTAGCTGACGATGCCCATCGGAGGCAACACGAGGATGTAGACTTCGGGGTGTCCGAAGAACCAGAACAGGTGTTGCCAGAGCATGGTGCCCCCGGCCTCGATCGCGAAGAAGCTGGTTCCGAGGTTGCGGTCCAGCAGGAGCATGACGAGTGCGCTCCCGAGCAGGGGGAAGGCGAAGAGGATGAGGCCGGACTGGGTGAGGATGGTCCACGAGAAGATGTCGAGGTTGGCCCAGGTGACTTCCTCGGCGCGTTCGGTGAGGATGGTCGCGATGAAGTTGATCGACCCCATCGTCGCCGAGACGCCGGTGAGGTGGAGGCCGAGGATCATGAGGTCGACTCCGGCGTTGGCCTGATTGCCACCACCAACGCCCGCCGAAAGCGGCGTGTAGAGCGTCCAGGCGGTCTGGGCGGGGATCACGTCGCCGAGCGGGAAAAAGCCCGCCCAGATGAGGAGCGCGCCCGGCGGTAGCAGCCAGAACGCGATGGCGTTGATCCGGGGGAACGCCATGTCGTCCGCCCCGATCAACAGCGGAATGAGGTAGTTCGAGAACGCCGCGATGATGGGCGTCCCGAACAGGAACAGCATCGTGATGCCGTGGCTCGTCAGCAGCGAGTTGTAGAACGTGTTCGAGATCAGCGTCATCTCCGGATCGAGCAGTTCGATCCGCATGATCATGATCATCAATCCGCCGACGACGAAGGCGATCACGCCGTAGACGCCGTACAGCATCCCGATGTCTTTGTGGTCGACCGTCGTCAGCCAGCGACTGATGCCGGCCGGCTTCTCCTGTGAGACGTGCCCAGACTTGCCGGCCGCCCCGCCACTCCCGAGTGGTGTGTACGACCGCCAGTCTTCGATCCGCGCGAGCCACGCGGCGATGATCACGAGGAAGAGCCCCATGAGCACCGTCAACGCTAACTGTCCGGTGATCTGCATGGACGTTGGTCAGGAACCCAGGGTTAAGAAATATTCGGGTATGCGTCGGGCGATATTGGCCGCCACGCGAGGCTCTTCGAGGGGCGCTCGACACGCCCGCGTTCGGCCGTCATACTATTGTAACTGTCCACCGGTGGGTCGCCAAGGCGGGTCGGCGATCCACTGGTACTGACTTCCAATAAACCGTATCACTCCTCGTGTTCTTCGATCGGTTCGGCGCCCTCGACGGTGGCCCCGCCTGGCAGGTACACCGGATCGGTTTTCTCCGTCGTCGCGATGGCTTTCCCCGACAGGTACGTCAGGATCGCCAGGAGCACGAACGGTGCGACCAGCAGCACGTACTGGAGGATGCGCGACACCTGATCCACGCCGAAGGGGCTGTAGACGGCGTATCCGACGATGAAAAAGAGGATGATGAACAGCGGGATGAAGTTCACCGTCAGATCGAGGAGGGTGTCCCGATCGAACACTTTCGTCGCCATACCTGCTCCATAACACACCCCACTCAAATAGGTTTCTATCGCACCGATCAGGCGGCGGTCCGCCGGGGCACCAGCAGTTCACCGCCCACGCCGGCTAGCGCGAGCAGGACGCCCGCGGTGATGATCGCGTAGCCACGCGTCACGAGGCCGATGTCGGTGAACGCGAGGGCGCCTCCGACGACGAGCAAGAGGGCAGCGAAGACGACGAGCGGCCGCCATACCGTCTTCACGTAGCCCGCCTCCCGGGCCATCCCGGTCACGCTCCCACAGAACAGGAGGAGTCCGCCGACGGCGACGGCGAACACGTCGAACAGGATGCCTAGCTCCGCGATGGGGATGCCGAACGCGACGAACGGCGGCCACGGGCTGGCCATCCGATACTGGTCGCTCAGTCCCGGTTCTTCGGTCATGACGTGCCGTACGGGACCGACTGTAGAAAACGCTTCGACCCGGATATTGGGTGAGAGCCGCCGTCGCGACCGGCGCGTCGTCGACGACGCGCCCGACGACGGTGACAACGGCCGTCTCATACGGTTTATTGGAAGTCAGTACCGGTGGGTCGCTTGACCGTCCCAGCGACCCACCGGTACACAGTTACAATAATCCGTATCAGGCGACGTTGATGCCATGGCGCGCGAGCAGTCGGCCGACCGCCTTGATCTCGACCGGACTGCCGACGATCCGGCAGGTGGACTCCTCGACCGCGAAGACGGAGACGGAAAACTCCGATTCGATGTCGTCGCGCAGTCCGGACAGCGACTCGCAGGGCACCACGATCTGCGTGCTGTCTCGCAACCGCTCGGGATCCGGCATCGATGATCTACCCTAACCCACCCAGCACCTCGGTATAACCGTGTCGAAGTTCTATCACTTGGGTGGCCTGGAAAGAACAGGTTTTTCGACGCCGACGGCGGAATACGATATAATGGGTCTGGAGGAGGAGATCGAGGACCTCCGCGAGGAGATTTCCGACACGCCGTACAACAAGTCCACCGAACAGCATATCGGTCGGCTGAAGGCGAAACTCGCGGAGAAAAAGGAGAAACTCGAAAAGCAGGCCTCCTCTGGCGGCGGACAGGGGTACGCCGTCGAGAAGACGGGCGACGCCACCGTCGGTCTGGTCGGCTTTCCCAGCGTCGGCAAGTCGACGCTTCTCAACGCCCTCACGAACGCCGAGAGCGAAGTCGGCGAGTACGAGTTCACCACGCTCGACGTCAACCCCGGGATGCTCAAGCACAATGGCGCGAACATCCAGATTCTCGACGTGCCGGGGCTCATCGAGGGCGCAGCCGGCGGGCGCGGTGACGGGCAGGCGGTGCTGTCGGTCGTCCGCACCACCGACCTCGTCGTCTTCGTCCTCTCGGTGTTCGAGATTCAGCAGTACGACCGCCTGCGCGAGGAACTCTACGCCAACAAGGTGCGTCTCGACACCTCGCCACCGAACCTCTCCATCTCCAAGACGGGGAAGGGAGGGCTTCGCGTCACCAAATCGGACGACGTCAGCCTCGACGAGGAGACGATCAAGAGCGTCCTGCGCGAACACGGCTACGTCAACGCCGACGTGACCATCCGTGGCGACTGTACCATCGACGAACTCATCGACGGCATTCAGGACAACCGGGAGTATCTCCCCTCTATCGTCGCCGTCAACAAGGCCGACCTCATCGACGAGGACTACCTCCCGACGGTGAAAGACGACCTGCGCGAACACGGTCTCGACCCCGAGGAGGTCATCTTCATCAGCGCCGAGGAGGAGAGGGGTCTCGACGCCCTCAAGGAGGAAATCTGGGACGCGCTCGGTCTCATCCGGGTGTACATGGACAAGCCAGGTCGCGGCGTCGACTACGACGAACCGCTGGTCCTGCGGCGGGGCAACCACACCGTCGACGACGCCCTCCGGAACCTCGGCGGGACGCTCGACGAGCGCTTCCGCTTCGCCCGCGTCACCGGCCCGAGCGCGAAACACGACGACCAGCAGGTCGGCCGTGACCACGAACTCGAAGACGAGGACGTCCTCCGCGTCGTCGCGCGGAAGTAGCGTGCCGCCGGCCCGTCGCGTCGCCGTCGTCCTCGCTCTCCTCGCCGTCCCGTGGACCGTCCTCGCCTACGACGCGGGGCCGACGACGCTCGTCTTCGCGTGGGGGCTCGTCAATCCCGCGGCGCCGTCGGTGACGACGCTCGCGCATTTCCTCGGCCGGTACACCACCGGCCTGCCGTCGTACATCCTCGCGTGGCCGCTCTCCGTGCTCTGTTATGTGCTCGCGCTCGCGAGCGCCGTCGTCGGGGCCGTCGCGGACCGCGAGGACACTCGCGTCACTGCCGGCCTCCTCGTCTGTGCCGGCATCGCGGGGCTGTCGGTCGCCCGCGGGTTCGCGCTCCAGCCCGGCCGCGTCGCGTACCCCCTCGGTACCGCCGCCTGCTGGGGCGTCGCGTGGTACGTCTACGCGCGGGCGTGATACGGCTATTATTGTCACTGGCTATCGGTGGGTCGCCGACCTGTCTTGGCGACCACCGGTACTGACTTCCAATAAACCGTATGAGAGACGGTACGCTTTTCGGCGTTCCGGCCGTCCTCTCGCCCATGTTCGGTACGCTCGATCACGTGATGATGCGGGTCGCCGATCTCGACGCGTCGCTAAAGTGGTACCAGTCACACCTCGACTACGAGGAGAAAGACCGCTGGGAGGCCGAGGGCTTCACCAACGTCTATCTCGGCCCCGAGGGGATGCACGAGGAGGGCGCCATGTTGGAACTCACGTCCAACCACGGCGACAGCCCGGACGAGATGGGCGACGCCTGGGGCCACATCGCCGTCCGCGTCGAGGATGTCTACGACGCCTACGCGGAACTGATGGACGCGGGCGTCGAGGACTACCGCGACCCCGACTCCTGTGGCGGGAGTTACGCGTTCGTGAAAGACCCCGACGGCCACGAGGTGGAGATCGTCGAGCGCGACCACGGCGCCCGGTGGAGCCTCGATCACACCATGATCCGCGTCGAGGACGCGGACGAGGCACTCGGCTTCTGGACCCGGAAGTTCGAACACGTCCCCACGGGCCGGTGGGAGGCCGACACCTTCGCGAACTATTTCACGAAACCCGCGGACGCGCCGCCGGAAGCGATGGCGGTCGAACTCACGTACAACTACGACGGCCGTCGGTACGAACTGGGCGACGCCTGGGGCCATCTCTGTGTGCGCGTCGACGACCTCCACGACGACTGGGAGCAACTGATGGTGCGGGAGGCGCCCGACTACCGCGATCCGGCCTCGTGTGACGACCGGTACGCGTTCACGACCGACCAGGACGGCCACGAAATCGAACTCCTTGAGCGGGAAGGGTTGGCGCCGCCGCTATTTCCGGAGTGAGCGGCCCCGCCGCTAGAGCGAGCGGCCGCTGTCGGCGTAGTCGGACACGGAGTTCAAATAGGACGACCGGCTACAACGGTGTATGGCGAAATACTCTACCGGATCGGGCGGCGGTGACGGCGACGGCGACGCCTGCGAACTCTGCGGGTACGAAACGTCGAACCTGAAGCAGGCGAACGTCGCGGGCGCAAGTCTCCTGGTCTGTTCGGACTGTGCGCCACACGACGACACGGATGGGCGCGGCGGCGCTGGCTCCGACTCGCGGTCCGGGTCCGGCGGGTCCCGAACCGACGCTGACGAACCAAACCGCCGCAAGCGAGCGGCCCAAAATACTGCCCGCGTTCACGACGCGGCCCAGAGCAACACCAAGCATTGGGAGGAGGAGGGGACTGACTACGAATCCGACCGGCTGCCCTATCTCGTCTCCGACTACGGCGACCGCGTCGAAGACGCGCGACAGGCGGCGGGACTCACCGTCGAGGAACTCGCCGCCGACCTCGAAGCCGACGAGGACGATGTCCTCGCGCTCGAACAGGGGCGTGCGGCGCGGGCCGGCGTCGGCGGATCGGTCGTCCGCGCCGTCGAGAAGCGCCTCGACGTGACCCTCGTCGACGAGTGATCGGAAATTCGTCCCCGTCGATAGCGCCTCGCCGGCCCATCCCGGCGAGCGTCGCTGCTGACTGCCGATAATTCCTCCGAGAGCGAACGATTTTACGCGACCGCCGTTCGTACTGGTGGACATGCAGACGCTCGCACCCGCGGAACCCGATGTCCGGGAGTTCGAAGCCACCGTCGACGCGGTCGACGGCCGATCGGTGGCCCTCGACCGAACCTACTTCTACGCCGAGAGCGGCGGCCAACCCGCCGACCGTGGAACGATCGGTGGCGTTCCCGTCGCGGACGTACAGACCGACGGCGACGCCGTGGTCCACCGCTTGGCCGACGATCCCGCGTTCGCGCCCGGCGACACCGTCGCCGGCGTCGTCGCCGACGACTTCCGCACCTACTGTACCCGCGCCCACACCGCTAGTCACCTGCTCTACGGCGCGGGGCGTCGACTGTTCGATGACCTGGGCTACGGCGGGTTCGGCATCGACGACGAGAAGGTCCGCGTCGATTTCGCTACCTCGACCGACATCGACGACGGAGTGCTCGCCGAACTCGAACGCCTGACCAACCGCGCAGTGTGGGACTCCCGCCCCGTCTCGTGGGAGTCGGTCCCCGTCGACGAGGCGCTCGCCCGCGACGACGTGGCGTTCAACACGCAGACCGAGGAGGGCGTGATGGCCGACGCCGACACCGTCCGTCTCGTGGATATCGAGGGCTGGGACGTGGCTGCCTGTGGCGGCACACACGTCACGAACACCCGCGAAATCGGGCCGGTCGAGGTGGTCGACCGCTCGAACCCCGGCGAAGGGCTCACCCGCGTCGAGTTCGCGGTCGGCCCGCCGGCCGTCGACCGCCGTGCCGAGGTGCGACGCGCGACCCTCGGCGCGGCGCGCGAACTCGGGACGAGGATCGCCGCGCTCGACGACGCCGTCGCCGACCTCCGGGCCGAGCGCGACCAACTGGCCACGGAGTGCGAGCGATACAAGACCGAGGTGCTCGACGCCCGCCTCGCCGGTCTCCCGACGGTCGACCGCGACGGTGCCGTGTGGACGGTCGGCACCGTCGCCGACTTCGGGCCGAACGAGGTCGGCGACGCGGTCCAGGAGCGAGTCGGCGAGCGGAGCGATGTCGTCGCGGTTGTCGGCGAGGGCGGCGCGCCCTTCGTCGCCGTCGCGACGGCGGGAGAGGCGAGCGCCGACGCTGGCGATATCGTCGACGCCGTGACGGGGGCGTTCGGCGGTGGCGGTGGTGGTGGGCCGTCGTTCGCTCAGGGTGGCGGCCTCGATGCCGACGCCGACACCGTCGTCGCCGCACTTCGCGAAAACAAGGTGTGACGACGCCGGTCGTCATACGGTTTATTGTCAGTCAGTACCGGTGGGTCGATGGACCCTCCCAGCGGCCCACCGGACGGCAGTGACAATAAACCGTATCAGTCCTGCTCGCCGCCGTCACAGACGATGCGATCGATCCGCTCGGCCCCGTCGGCGTCTTGCTCGTCGGCGAGGGGCGTCGTGCCGGCGGGTCGTGCCGGGTTCCCGACGACGGTGACGCCGGGCGCGACCGGCCGAACCACGACGGCGGCGGCGCCGACGGTCGCGCCGTCGCCGACCTCGATCGGGCCGAGCACTGTCGCGTTCGCGCCGAGCATCACCTCGTCGCCGATGGTGGGGTGGCGTTTGCCATCCCGCGGAACGCGGTTGCCGAGGGTGATGCCGTGGTAGATGAGCACGTCGTCGCCGATTTCGGCGGTCGACCCGATCACGACGCCGATGCCGTGGTCGATGACACAGCGTCGGCCGATGTCGGCGGCGGGATGAATCTCGACGCCGGTCAGCAGCCGGGCGAACTGCGACAGCAAGCGCGCGGCCGTCTGGTGGCCACCCGTCCAGAGCAGGTGGGCGATCCGGTAGGTCCACAGCGCGTGCAGACCGGGATAACAGGTGAGCAACACGAGCAGACTCCCCGCAGCGGGGTCGCGTTCGCGGACGGCGGCCACGTCCTCGCTCACGCGGCGGCGGGCGGCCGCGAGCAGGCGCTCACCGCGCGCGAACATGGCCGGAGAGCCGCCCGCGGTCACCCACGAACGGGGCGACCGGCGGACGCGTTGCCGCGTGGGCCGGATACCGGGCGGACGACGCCGTCGGTCGCGTTAGAGGACGGAGACAGCAACAGCACTCCTCGCGCGGTCGGTAGCGCTCGAAGGCTATCCGCTGTCCGGAGTGACCGACGGTCGTCGGCATACGCGAGCGTATTCGATACGCCCACAAAAGCGTTCTGTCGAACGAGCGCGCCACCGGAACCGAAGCCCCCATAGTTCACCCGACGCTAGGCACCCCCGTGCAGACCGACCACGACACCGTGGTGTACGACCTCGACGGGACGCTCGTCCGCCTGGCGGTCAACTGGAACGCGGCCGCCCGGGACGCGACGGCGACGTTCGCCGACGCGGGGGTCGCCGTCGACGACGCGGACCTCTGGTCGCTGTTCGAGATGGCGCCCGAGTACGGGGTGGCCGAGGAACTGGAGGCGACGCTCGCCGCTCACGAACACCGGGGCGCGGAGCGGTCGTTCCGTCTCCCTCTCGCCGACTATGTGGCCAACCACGGTGCCCCCATCGGCGTCTGCTCGCTCAACGCCGAGGCGGCGTGTCGGCGGGCGCTGGACCGCCACGACCTGTCGTCGCACGTCGACGCCGTTGTCGGGCGGGACTCGCTGACAACGCGAAAACCCGACCCCGAACCCCTGCTGACGACGATCGCCCGTCTCGGCGGCGACCCCGACGCGGCGCTGTTCGTTGGCGACTCCGAGAGCGACGCCGTGACCGCCGACCGGGCGGGCGTCGCGTTCGCACACGTCGCCGATGTCGTCCGGGACATCGCGCAGTCGTAGGGCCGCCCGACCGCCGCGGCAACCCACGTAGTTTTTATCACCGGCGTGTGTAGCCTCCCCTACCAGCGACCCGCGGGCAAGTGTGGCCGACGCCACACGCGGGGATCAGCGACCGACGTGCTGCAAGACGCCGGGGCCGATGGCCCCCGAACCCGCCTTTGAGTGAGCACCGTGCCACAGACGTGGCGTTTCAATGCTCGGAAACCATGGAAATCGAAATCGCAACAATCGGCGGCTACGAAGAAGTCGGGCGGCAGATGACTGCCGTCCGTGCCGGTGACGACGTCGTCGTCTTCGACATGGGTCTGAACCTCTCGCAGGTGCTGATCCACGACAACGTCGAAACCGAACAGATGCACAGTCTCGACCTGATCGACATGGGCGCCATCCCGGACGACCGGGTGATGAGCGACCTCGAAGGGGACGTGCAGGCGATCGTCCCCACCCACGGTCACCTCGACCACATCGGCGCCATCTCGAAACTCGCCCACCGCTACGACGCCCCCATCGTCGCGACGCCCTTTACCATCGAACTGGTGAAACAGCAGGTCGAAGGGGAGAGCAAGTTCACGGTCGGCAACGACCTCGTGAAGATGGACGCGGGCGAAACCATGTCCATCGGCGACTCGGGCAAGGTCGATCTCGAGTTCGTGAACGTCACCCACTCGATCATCGACGCGATCAACCCCGTTCTCCACACGCCGGAAGGGGCCGTCGTTTACGGCCTCGACAAGCGGATGGACCACACGCCGGTCATCGGCGATCCCATCGACATGGAGCGGTTCCGCGAGATCGGCCGCGAGGGCGAGGGCGTCCTCGCCTACATCGAGGACTGCACCAACGCGGGCCGCAAGGGCCGCACGCCCAGCGAGTCCGTCGCCCGCAAGCATCTCCGCGACGTGATGTACTCCGTCGAGGATTACGACGGCGGCATCGTCGCGACGACGTTCAGTTCCCACATCGCCCGCGTGAGTAGTCTCGTCGAGTTCGCCGAGGACATCGGGCGCCAGCCCGTCCTGCTCGGCCGCTCGATGGAGAAGTATTCGGGCACTGCAGAACGCCTGGACTTCGTCGACTTCCCGGACGACCTGGGGATGTACGGCCACCGCAAGTCCGTCGATCGCACCTTCAAACGAATCATGAAGGAGGGCAAGGAGAACTTCCTGCCCATCGTCACGGGCCACCAGGGCGAGCCGCGCGCGATGCTCACGCGGATGGGCCGCGGCGAGACGCCGTACGAACTGGACGACGGCGACAAGGTCATCTTCTCGGCCCGGGTGATTCCGGAGCCGACGAACGAGGGCCAGCGCTACCAGTCCGAACGCCTGCTCCGCATGCAGGGCGCGCGCATCTACGACGACATCCACGTCTCGGGCCACCTGCGCCAGGAGGGGCACTACGAGATGCTCGACGCCCTCCAGCCCCAGCACGTCATCCCCGCCCACCAGGACCTCGAAGGGTTCGCGCCCTACGTCGACCTGTGTGAGAGTCAGGGCTACGCGCTGGGCCGGGACCTGCACGTCACCCGTAACGGCAACATGATCCAACTGGTCGAATGACGACTGACGCGACGGAAGAGCGGGTGCTCGCTGCGATTCGCGAGCGACGCGAACAGGTCAACGACGCCATTGAGGAGGAACTCCCGCTGGCCGAACCCGAACGGCTGTACGAAGCCTCCCGATACTTGCTGAAAGCCGGCGGCAAGCGCCTCCGGCCGACGGTGTCGTTGCTGGCCGCCGAGGCCATCGCCGACGTGCCGCCGCTCTCCGTCGACTACCGCCAGTTCCCCGCGCTCGACGGCGACGCGGTGGACGTCATGGCCGGCGCCGTGAGCATCGAGGTCATCCAGTCGTTCACCCTCATTCACGACGACATCATGGACGACGACGCGCTCCGCCGTGGGGTGCCGTCGGTCCACGAGGCCTACGATGTCGACACCGCCATCCTGGCGGGGGACACGCTCTACTCCACCGCCTTCGAGATCATGGCGGGAACGGGGGCTGCCCCCGAAAACGGGCTGGAAGCGATGCGGATGCTGGCCAACACCTGTACGCGTATCTGCGAGGGACAGGCCCTCGACGTGGAGTTCGAGCGTCGGCGGGACGTGCTCCCCGAGGAGTACATCGACATGGTCGAGTCGAAGACGGCAGTGTTGTACGGCGACGCTGCCGCGACGCCGGCCGTCCTGCTCGACGCCGCCGACGAGGTTGTCGACTCCCTCTACCGGTACGGCATCCACTCCGGGACGGCGTTCCAGATTCAGGACGACGTGCTCGACCTGACGGTTCCCTCGGCGAAGCTCGGCAAGCAGCGCGGCTCCGACCTCGTCGAGAACAAGGAGACGCTCATCACGCTGCACGCCCGCCAGCAGGGCGTCGACGTGGACGACCTGGTCGACGCCGACGACGCCGAGTCGCTCACCGACGAGGCCGTCTCGGAGGCCGTCGAGACGCTCCACGAGGCGGGCAGCATCGACTACGCCCGGGGGAAGGCCCGCGAGCTCGTCGACGAGAGCAAGGCCGACCTCGACATCCTCCCCGACAACGAGGCGCGGTCGCTGCTCGAGGACACCGCGGAGTATCTCATCTCTCGCGGATACTGACCGTCTTCGGCGGTCGTCGACCTCGGTGACGTTATTTTTCAGCCGATGACGACGTAGGCGACGGTGTACGCGAGCCACGCGACGGTGATCGCCGCGAGGCCGGTCACGAGGGCAGTCAGCCAGTCCGGCGGTTCGACGGTCGGCCCGTCGACCCGGCCGACGAACCGAACGCGGGGGAGTGCCCCGACGAGACCGACGCCGAGGACCGAGAAGACGAAGGGGTAGGACAGTTCGAGCGTCGGCGCTGGGATGAGGACGACGCTCGCGGCGTAGCCGGCGCCGAGGGTGGCGTGCGGGCCGACGGCCGTCGTCGGCCGGAGTCCAGTTGCCACGCAGACGACGGCCAGCGCCGCCCAGACGGTGGCGAGTTCGAGGCCGAACGTGGCGAGCAGGTGGAGCGTGGGGTCGGCCGCGAGTGCGATCCGGTCGCCGACCAGCGCCGCGTCGACGGGGTAGAGCATCGCCGGCGGTTCGCCGGTGAAGAGGTCGCCGAAGGGGTGCGACGCCAGGCCGATCAGCGCAGCGGCGAACACCTGCCGCGTCGTGAACCCGGTTCGGCTGGCGACGAGGTGGCCGAGAGCCACGCTCCCGACGACAAACGGGAGCGTGACGGCCGCGCCGAGCGCCCCGCTCACGAGGCCGGCGATAGCGACGAGCGAGAGGCCGAGCGGCCACGACAACCACCGGGCGGTCGGACCGGCGGTGCGGAGCGCGGCCACGACCGCTACCGCCGGCGCGAACACGAGCGAGTGAGTCACCGCGCGGTGGACGACGTTCCCCGTCGCCCAGAACGCGCTCGCGAGCGCCAGCGCGTCGCCGCCGGCGGCGCTCGCGACGCCGACGAGCGCGTACGCGATGTCGATGTCGGGGAGGGCGGCGAATCCGCCGGCGACGAGGCCGATGGTGAGGGCCCGCTCGGCGGGCCACCCGCGACGGAGCGCAACGGCTCCCACGAGGGCGAACGCGACCGCAGCGTGACCCACGAACACGGTTGCGTTTCTCGCGGCACGCGCATAAAGTGAGCGGGCGCGGTGTGAACAGGCGTCACGGCCGACATCCGACGCGCGATTACGCCTCTCCGCTGCCGACTTTCGTCCACCGGGATTCGATGTCGGCGTTGCCACGGACCACGGTGTCGTCGCCGATGTCGAAACGGGTCTTCCGGAGTTCGATGGATTTCACGACGCCTTCCATGTCGCCGACGCGGACGGTGTCGCCGGCCTCGAAATCCGGATCGCGGAGGAGGTACACCCCGGCCACGGCGTCGGCGATCATGTCGCCCGTGGCGTAGGAGATGCCGAGGGCGAGAAACCCGGCGGAGGTGCCGAGCGACGCCGCGATGCCGTCGAGGCCGACGATGGAGAGCGTCGCGAGGCCGACGCCGAACCAGAGGAAGACGGCGACGATGGTCGTCACGAACTGCCGGTAGACGGGGGATTCCCCCGGCATCGTCCGAGAGAGTGCGGTTTTCAGGCCGAAGAGGATACCTTTGACCAGGATGGCCGCCAGCACGAGAAAGACGATGCCGCTGATGAGCGTCGGGATGGCGTCCAGTAACTGATCGACGAAGTCGAGAAACGCGCGCCGAACGAGCGACGACTGGAGTGCGACGCCGAGCATACGCTACCTCGGGGTCGCTCGGTACGTAAATGTATAGGGCCGCCTACGCCACGGCGCGGTCGACGACTTCGTACTCTTCGCCGTCGACGCCGATCACGGCCCACTCGTAGTCCGGATCGATCCCGGTGAGGCGGTCACGGAGGCCCCCTGCGGCTTCCATCCACGTCACGAAACATCGGAGGCGATAGTCGGTCGTCCCGCCGTCGGCGCGCAGTTGTCGGGGCGACGACGCCTCGTCGGCGTCGAGTGCGGTCACGTGGACGGTTCGCCACTTCCGCTCGGCACGGAGGTCGGCACCGTCGCCGTCGACGGCGTATCCGAGGCGGCGGAACACGGTCCGTGCCTCTTCGACCGGTGGCATGGTAACAGGGGCCATGTACGATCCGATACGCAGTGTCGGATGATAAGTGTTACCACGATTCCAGACGCGAGAAAGCCGTGTCGGGGTGTTCATATGGTTTATTGGCAGTCAATGCCGGTGGGCCGCCGGACCGTCCCGGCGAACACCAGCAAACAGTTACAATAATCCGTATCAGGTGCGGAACGACTCGCCACAGCCGCACTCGGAGACGACGTTCGGGTTCTCGACGTGGAAGCCCTCCGCCTGGAGGCCGGATTCGTAGTCGAGGACGGACCCGCCGATGTAGTCGGCGCTGGCTGGGTCGACGAACACCCGAAGGCCGTGGTGTTCGACGATCATGTCGTCGTCCTCCGGTTCGTCGTCGAACCGCATGCCGTAGGAGAGACCGGCACAGCCGCCCTGCTGGACGAACAGCCGCAGGCCGCCGATGTCCGCGTCCATCCCCTCGCGGTCCATCAGTGCGAGGGCCTCCTCGGCCGCCTCGGTGGTCACGTCCACGCCTCGGTCGCTCGTCCCGTCGGCGCTCTCGGTGCTCATATCGCGGAATACGGCGCCGAGACTGTTAACGCTGACGGGCGCACTCCCTCCAGTCACTCGAATCGCCGGCGGACGCTCTCGGCGTGCCCGGTTAGCCCCTCCGCCTCGGCGAGCGTCGTGATGGTCTCCGAGAGGTCGTCGAGCGCCGCTCGGTCGAGGCGCTGGACGGTGGTCGACCGGAGGAAGGTTTCGACCGAGAGGCCGCCGACGCGTTTCGCCCCGCCGCCCGTCGGTAGGACGTGGTTGGTCCCCGAGGCGTAGTCGCCGGCCGCGACGGGCGTGTACGGGCCGAGAAAGACGCTCCCCGCGCTGTCGATGCGGTCAAGCAACGCCTCGTCGTCGTCGGCCTGGATCGAGAGGTGTTCGGCCGCGTACTCCTCGGCGAACAGCACCGCTTCGGGCATCGACCGCGCGAGGAACACGCCGCTCTCGTCGTTGTCGAGGGCGGCCTCCACCGTCTCCTGTCGCTCGCAGTCGGGGAGCTGGGCCGCAACCTCGTCGGCCACCGCGTCGGCGAGCGCGGGGTCGTCCGTCACCGCGACGACCGAGGTGTGGGCGTCGTGTTCGGCCTGGGCGAGCAGGTCGGCCGCGACGAAGGCCGGATCGGCCGTCTCGTCGGCGAGGACGAGCACCTCGCTCGGCCCGGCGAGGAAGTCGATGTCGACATCGCCCCGGACCTCGGCTTTGGCGGCCGTCACCCAGCGGTTCCCCGGGCCGACGATTTTCTGGACGGTGTCGACCGTCTCCGTCCCGTAGGCCATCGCGCCGACGGCCTGCGCGCCGCCGACGCTGTAGACGGCGTCGGCGCCCGCCTCGTGGATGGCCGCGAGCGTCGCGGGGTTCATCTCCTCGGCGGGCGGCGTCGCCACGACGACGTGGTCGACGCCGGCCACCTTCGCCGGAATGACGCCCATCAGCGCGCTGGAGGGGTACGCCGCCGCGCCGCCGGGGACGTAGACGCCGACCCGGGAGAGCGGGCGGAAGCGCCGCCCCAGTTCCCGGCCGTCGAAGTCGTCGCGCCAGTCGTCAGGCACCTGTCGCTCGTGGAACTCGCGCACGTTGTCGGCGGCGGTCTTGATCGCCGCCAGCAGGTCGTCGTCGACCTCCTCGTGGGCGCGTTCGGCCGCGTCCGTCACGTCCAGATTACCGACTTCGACGCCGTCGAAGTCGCGGCAGAACTCCCGCACGGCGACGTCGCCTTCGTCACGGACGCGCGCGACGATGTCGCGTACGTCCTCCCGTACCTCCTCGATGCCCGCGTCGCGCTCGAACAGCGCCGTCCGCTCCGCGGGGCCGAGGTCCTGAATCTCGCGTACGTCCATGCCCACACGTTACGCGGGTGCGTGAAAAGGGATTCCGGTCCGGGGTCCGGACCGGTCGCCGGAACTGAGATTAGACAGTCCGCCTCACTCGGGGGAGTTGTGCGAGTGGCCCACGACGAACGCAACGGCGTTCACGCCGACGAGCGCCGCGAAGCCGACGCGGTGAGTCGTCACCATTCCCGTCGCCAGCAGCGGGAGGTACGTGAATGGGAGCAGCGTCGCCACCCAGAAGGCGACGAACTGGATCGGGAGGGCGGCGATCGACGCGGCCGTCCGGAGGGTGTCCGGCAGGGCCGGAAGCGATGCGGTCGTGGCGCGGGCGAGAGGGGTTGATTCGGGGACGGACATGGTGACTGACTCCACTCACCGCTTGGAGCTACAGGATCATATAGGGGTGAAATCGTTGTACTGTCTTCAGGTGTGTTTGTCCGGCTGTCGGGCTGAGCCGACCGATTCAGGACGTTTTAAGACCGTTTTAGATTGCAGGAGAAAGTTCATAATCATATCTCTGAGAGTAATATGGATATCAGGGATTCGCCGGGGGTGCATAACGAGATCCGGTTACGATCGCGGCGTCGTGGAATAAATATCAGTTACCCGACATTTGTTTAGGCGACGATGGCGTGTCTCGATTCGAATGCGCGCATCTCTCGGGCGGTGGACGGACACGCGGTTCGACGTCGCGTGGGGCGAGGTGACGGGCGCCGTCGGCGACACGGTGACCGTGCTCCCCATCGTGGTGGCCGTCGCCGCTCTCACGGACCTCGCGCTCGGGAGCATCCTCCTCGGCTTCGCCGTCTTTCAGGTCGTCTGGGGACTCTACTACGGGCATCCGATGTCCGTCGAACCGATGAAAGCCCTCGCGGCGCTGGTCATCGCTGGCGACCTCTCGGGCGGTGAGTATCTCGCTGCGGGCCTGCTCGCGGGGGGCGTCCTGCTGCTCATCGGACAGACCCAGGCGCTCGGGCGGCTGGCGTCGTACGTCGGCGACCCCGTCATCCGCGGCATCCAGGTCGGCGTCGCGCTCATCCTCTTGCGGACGGGCGTGACGACGGGGCTGGCGAGTCCCGCGCTCGCGGCGCTGGCGGTCCTCGTCGCCCTCGGTACCGTCGCGGTGGGGTACCGGAACGCCGCGGCGCTCGCCGTGCTCGGTCTCGGTGCAGTCCTCGCCGTCAACGGCGCGGGGACGCTCACCCCGCGGGTCCCCTCAATAGCGCTTCTCGATCCGGCGTCGCTCACGCTGTCGCGGGACGCCGTCGGCGCGACCATCGGTCAGTTGGCGATGACCGTCGGCAACGCGGCCGTCGCCACCTCCCTGCTCGTCTCGGAGTATTTCGACGCCGAGGCGTCTCCCGACGACCTCTCGGCGAGTATGGGCGTGATGAACCTGCTCGCCGTCCCGCTGGGCGCCCTCCCGATGTGTCACGGGAGCGGCGGCGTCGCCGGTAAGTACGCCTTCGGCGCGCGGACCGCGATGTCGAACCTCGTCCTCGGCGGCCTCTATCTCCTGTTGGCCGTCGTCGCCGTCGACATCGTCGCCGCGTTCCCGATGGCCGTCCTCGGCGTCGTCCTCGTCCTCGTCGCGCTGGAACTCGGGCGGGCCGGCATCGCCACCGCTGATCCCCTCCTCACCGGCGTCGTCGGCGTCGTCGCCCTCCTCGCGAACGTCGGCGTCGCCTTCGGTGTCGGCATCGTCGGCTCCCACGCGCTGGCCCGACTGCGCGGTGGCGATTAAAAGCCCGCGGCGCTGCCGTCTTTACGCGGTTCGGTCGCCCCCGAGATGACGCCGTCGGCCAGCCGGGTGACTTGGCCGCCACCGAACGCCGACGAGGGCCGAACGCGCACGTCGTGCCCTCGCCGGGCGAGTTTCGGGAGGACGCCCTCCGGGAATCGGTCCTCGACGGCGAGCGATCCGCCCTCGCAGTAGCGCCACCGCGGCGCGTCGAGCGCCGCCTGCAGCGACATGTCGTAATCGAGGAGGTTCGCGAGCACCTGCAGGTGACCCTGGGGCTGCATGTAGCCGCCCATCACGCCGAACGCGGCCCAGTCGTCCCGGTCGAATCGGACCAGTCCCGGGATGAGCGTGTGGAACGGCCGCTTGCCGGGTTCGAGTCGGTTGGGGTGGTCCGGGTCGAGCGTGAACGAGCCACCCCGGTTCTGGAGCATGATCCCCGTTCCCGGCACGACGACGCCGCTTCCGAAGTGGTCGAAAATGGAGTTGATGAACGACACGATGTTGCCGTCCTCGTCGGCGACGGTCAGAAGCACCGTATCGCTGTCTTCGGGCGGAGTCCCCGGCCCGCCGATGGAGACCGATCCCGCCCGACCGCTCACCGTCGCGGCGCGCTCGGCCGCGTACGCCTTCGACGCCAGCGGCGGAACGTCCTCGTATTCGGGGTCGGTGATGTAGTGGTGGCCGTCGTGGAACGCGCGCTTGAGCGCCTCGGCGAAGTAATGGATCCGATCCGCGGAGCCGTAGGCGTACGACCCGGCGTCGAGTTCCTCCGCGATGTTGAGCGCTTCGAGCGCGATCAACCCCTGGTTGTTCGGCGGGAGTTCGTACACCTCGGCGCCGCGGTACGTCGTCGACACCGGGTCGACGTACTCCGGTTCGAACGACGCGAGGTCGGTGGCGGCGAGCAGGCCGCCTCGCTCGCGCACCGCGTTGACGATGCGGTCAGCGAGGGGGCCCTCGTAGAAGGCGGCGGGGCCGCCGGTCGCGATCGTCTGCAACGTCTCGCCGAGGTCCGGGAGTCGCATCGTCTCGCCCGTCTCGGGTGAACGACCGTCGATCAGGTACTCCTCGCGGGCGTCGCGTTCGGTGTACAGCGTCTCCGCGGCCGTCCACATGTCGGCGATCACCTCGCTGACCGGGAACCCCTCCGTGGCGTACGCGATGGCGGGATCGAGCGCCTCGGCCAGCGACCGGCGGCCGTGGTCCGCGAGCAGTCGCTCCCAGCCACGGACGGTCCCCGGCACGGTCACCGAGAGCGGTCCGGCGTGGGGCATCGTCGCCGCGTCGGGATCGATCCCCCGGCGGTCGGCGACCCGTCGCCGGACGGCCGCCGGCGTCGCGTCGGCGGGCGCGCCGCCACAACTCCGCAGCGCGCCCACGTCGCCGTCGGCGGTGCGATACAGGGCGAACACGTCGCCGCCGATGCCCGTGCTCATCGGTTCGACGACGTTCAGCGCGGCCGCCGTCGTCACCGCCGCGTCGAACGCGTTCCCGCCCGCGCGCAACGCCGCCACGCCCGCCTGCGTCGCGAGCGGCTGGCTCGTCGCCACCATCCCCTGCCCTGCGTGCACCGTCGACCGGCGCGAGTCGAACCGATCGAGATCCGGGTTCGGGTCCATGCGCCGATCCACCACGCAGGCGCACAAAGTCGTTTGGTGTGACGGGACAACACAGCCGCGGCTACGCAACTTCGTCCGCGGTCAGCGATCCGCGATAAACCGCGAAAAAGCGCTAGTCGATGTGACCTTCGCGTCGCAGCTGCTCGGCGTCCTGCCCGGAGTAGCGCCATTCGATGTTTGCCTTCTCGTCTTGCCACGACCACGGTTCGACGAGGACCACGTCGCCCTCGTTGATCCAGGTTCGGTATTTCATCCGGCCGGGGATGCGTCCCATCCGGTTCTCGCCGTCCTCACACCGCACGCGAACGTGGTTCCCGCCGTTGTGTTCGGTCACGACCGCAAACAGCTCGTCGTCGTCGGGCATCCGGAGATTCCGGCGCCCAGTCTCTTCGCTCATACCAGTAATAGGTAACCCGCACGGTTAAGTCATCGGAGACGCGCGCTAACGTTCCCCACGCCGCCGCACCTTTGACGCCGGCGGTCGAACCGAGTCGCGATGCGCGCTGCAGCCTTCACCGAACTGGTCGGACCGGACGGCGTAGATATCGTTGAGCGGTCGCGCCCCGACCCCGGCCCGACCGAGGCCGTCGTCGACGTGGCCGCGTGTTCGATCAACCACCACGACCTCTGGATCCTGAACGGCGACTCGGCGATGATCGACCCCGCCGACCTCCCCTTCGTCACCGGTCTCGATGTCGCCGGCGTCGTCAGCGAAGTCGGCGCGGCCGTCACGGGCGTCGATCCCGGCGACCGCGTCCTGCTCTGTCCTATCGAGACCTGTGGCTCCTGTCGGTTCTGCCAGGAAGGCCCGGAGAACCTCTGTGAGTCGTTCTCGTTGTACCACGGTGGTCTCGCCGAAGCGGCCTGTGTCGAGGCCGACCGCCTCATCACCGTCCCCGAGGCGGTGGATCTGACCACCGCGGCGACGCTCCCCACGGCCTATCTGACCGCGTACCACATGCTCCGTCGGGCCGACCTCGACCCCGGCGACCTGCTGTTCGTGCCGGGCGCGACGGGCGGCGTCGGCGTGGCAGCCACGCAACTCGCGGCCATCCAAGGCGTCCGGACCATCGGTACCTCGTCGTCACCGGCGAAACTCGACCGGCTGACCGACCTCGGCGCCGACCACGTCATCGAGGGGACCGACCCCGAGTGGCTCAGCGACGCCGTCGAAGATATCGGGGACCCGGACGCCGTCATCAACCACCTCGGCGGCGCCTACACCGGCCTCGGCCTCGACGTCATGGCGCGCGGGGGACGGATGGTCGTCTGCGGACGCACCGCCGGCCCCACCTCGGACATCGACATCGCGACGCTGTTTCGGGAGCACCACCGCATCATCGGCAGCACGATGGGCACCCAACACGACCTGGAACGACTGGTCGATCTGGTGGCTGCCGGCGACCTCTCGCCGGTCATCGACCGGACGTACCCCCTCTCGGAGACGGACGATGCGTTCTCCGCGATGGCCGAGCGCGACGCCCTCGGGAAACTCGTGGTCACGGTCGGCGACGACTAATAGGAATTATCGGACGTCATCATCGATTCTCGCCGTGACGGGTCGGCGAGAATCTATGGACGGTTACGAGAATCCCGATAACTCAGTAACTGCGTGAACCGGTTCGTCCCCTCGTCGGTGCCGGCGATGATGAGGACGTCGCCCTCGCGGACCCGGAACTCGGGGCCGAGGTCGGTGACGACGTCGCCGTCGCGTTCGACGCCGACGACGGTACAACCAGTGCGCGCCCGAACGTCGGCCTCGCCGAGCGTCCGGCCGACCAGCCCCGGCGCGCGGGTCCGGATCACCTCCACCTGTTTGTCCAGCGAGATCACCTCCTCGTCTTCGAGGATGGCCGAGGCGAGCATCCGGCCGCTGACCGTCGCCAGGGAGAGCACGTAGTCCGCCCCCGCGCGGTACATCTTCGGGACGTTCTCGGTGCGTTCCGCCCGGGCGATGATCTCGACCGACGGGTTCAGATCGCGCACGACGAGGATGGCGAACTCGGTGAGCGTGTCGTCGGGAATCGCGAGGATGACACTCCGGGCGTCCTCGATGTCCGCCCGCGAGAGCGCCTCGGGGTCGGTCGCGTCGCCGACGACGTCGACGCCGGGGTCGTCGTCCAGATCCATGACGGTGTGGGCGACGCCGGCCGCCGAGAGCGCGCTCGCAACGGTGGTGCCGACCTCGCCGTGACCGACGACGACGGTCCGTCCCCGTCGGAAGCGGCGTACGTCGGCGGTCGTCAGTTCCTTCAGCCGTTCGAGCTGGGTCTCCCGTCCCGTCACGAGCAACACGGTCCCGCTGTCGAGCGTCGCGGCCGGCGACGGTGGGCTCTCGAACTCGCCGCCGAACCAGGCGCCGATGATGTTGACGCCGGCGCGTTCCCGGACACCGCTCTCGGCGATGGTCCGACCGACCAGGTCGCTGCCCCGCTGGATCGGGAGTTCCGCCACCTCGAAGTCCTCTCCCACCTCGATGGCCTCGCCGAGTTCCGTCGAGATGCCCGTCGTCACCTTCGACGCGAGGCTCTCGCCGAGCAGCGCCCGGGGGGAGAGCACGTCGTCGGCGCCGGCGAGACGGTGATACTGCTCGCGTGCCGGATCGTCGACGACGCTCACCGTCCGGACGTCCTCCGCGACTTCCTTCGCGGTGAGGACGACGCTCGTGTTCACGGGGTCGGCGGCGTCGGCGACGAGACAGCGGGCCGACGAGAGACGCGCGGCTTCGAGGCCGTCGACCGACTCCGGATCGGCGTGAATCACCGTATACCCCTCCTCGTAGTGGTCTTTCGCTCGTTCACGGTCGGATTCCAGGATCAGGTGGTCGACATCCCACGAGTCGAGTTCGGAGACCAGCGTCTCACCCCGTGGCGTCAGCGTACAGATGACGACGTGGTCGTCGAGGTCGGCGCTCGCGCTCGTCGGAACGGTCGTCGAGATGGCCTGCTCGAACAGCGGGAAGACGAGCACCGGCAGCGCCAGGAAGATCAGCACCACACCGGTCAGGTCCATCACGATGACCAGGACGTTCATCTCGGGGCTCGTCCACGGCGCGTCGGATCCAAAGCCCGTGGTCGTGAACGTCTCGACGACGACCTGCAGCGCGTGGAGGAACGTGACTGGCGAGCCCTCGAAGGCGCTCATGCCGGCGTCGTACACCGTCGCGTAGCCGACCATCACCCCGCCGAGGACGACGACGTAGTAGAGCGTCCGCCGCTGCCAGGTGTCCATGGCTCATTCTGTCGAGTCGAGTGAATAAAGGGACCGCTCCGGGTCGTCGGCCGCGCGCCGTCGAACCCGCCACCGGAGCAGGGCGACGACACCCGCCCCGACGAGAACGAGGCCGCCCGCGACGCCGAACGCCCGGAGATACGCGCGGGCTGCGAGCCATCCGCCGGCGATGCTGCCGACGCCGCCCGCCGCTGCCGAGAGCGCGCTGTACACGCCGAGTGCCTCTCCGCGGACGACGGCCGGCGAGAGGCGGGTGACGAGCGTGCCCGCCGTGACGGCAATGACCGCCCACGCACAGCCGATGGCGGCGAACACGAGGGCTGCGGGGGCGAGCGCCCCGCCCGTCACCACGACGGCGGGAATCGCGACGCCACGGACGGCGAGCGCGCCGACGTGGACGAGCATCGTCTCGTAGCGCGCGGTGAGACGGGCCGACACGCCGAAGAACGCGGCCGCGCCGACGTTCAAGACGAGATAGAGGCCGAACACCGCCTGATCGCCGAAGCCGACGGCGGCGAGATAGGCGGGCAGCGGCGCGAAGAAGGCGCCGAAGCCGGCGAACACGAGGGCGATGGCGACGAAAAACAGCGCCAGGTCGGGGGTGAACCGCCGGACGAACCGCCGAGGGTGGAGTCTTCGCGGATCGACGGCTCGCGGCGTGAACGGAAAGCTCGCCCCGCGGACGCCGAACCGACTCGCCCCGCGTATCGCCCGCCGGAGTCGGTTCGGTCCCGGGCCGGTTTCCGAGTCGGCGTCGGCCGGAAGCGACCGGAGCGCGACGACGCCACCTCCGCCCGCGCTCGCCGCACAGACGAGACAGACCACGCGCTGGGCGGCTATCGACGGTATCGCCGCCACTTCTCCGGCGAGGACGACACAGAACCCGACCAGCAGGCCCAGCGCCCAGCCGATGCCCTGAATCCGGTTGAGACGGGCGATGCGGTCGCTCCACGCCGATTCGGGGGTGTCGACGACGACGAGGAGCGTGAGGACGGGCAGGGCCGCCGCGAAGGCGAACCAGAGAACGGCGTTCACCGCGACGACGACCGGTATCGATTCGACGGCCGGAACGACCGCGAGCGACACGGCCACCGCGCCGATCGCAGCGAGGATATACCGGCGACGGTGTCCGGTTCGGTCGGCGAGCCAGCCAACGCCGAGAGCGCCCGGGACGCCGGCGAACGCCGCCGCGGCCGCGAGGACGCCCAGCGTCACCGGCCCGCCGCCGAGCGCGACGACGTACAGCGGGACGACGAGCGACGCGCCGCCGAGGCCGACGGACGCGAGCCCCCAGGCGTAGAGCCACCGGTCAGACACGCTCGGTACGTCCCCCGCACGACACTTAGCCGGTTCGAATCAAGGAGTACGTCTTTGTTCACGCGTGCAGTGTGTCGGGACGTGTTCGGACTCGCTGCCGCGGCCGTGCTCGCGGTCGTTTCGACGGGCGTCATCTGGTTCGGAAGCGAACGGCTCGAAGACGCGGCCAGCCGGCTCAGCCGGCATTACGGACTCCCGGCCGCCGTTCACGGTGCCGTCGTCGTCGCCGTCGGTTCCAGTTTCCCCGAACTCAGCTCCGTCGTCATCAGTACGCTCCTCCACGGCGAGTTTTCGCTCGGCGTCGGCACCATCGTCGGGAGCGCCATCTTCAACCTCCTCGTGATCCCCGCCCTCTCCGCGCTCGTCGTCGAGGAACTCGAATCCACCCGCGACATCGTCCACAAGGACGCCCAGTTTTACATCATCAGCGTGCTCGTCCTCTTCATCACGTTCGCGCTCGGCGCGACGTACGTCCCCGGCGGGACGAACGAGGCGGCCATCCTCACGCCGACGCTCGCGCTCCTCCCGCTGGCGACTTACGGCGTCTACGTCTTCCTCCACTATCAGGACACCCAGGAGCACGTCGCTCCGAGCGTCGATATCGACCCGCTCTGGCAGTGGGGGCGGCTGGTCGTTGCACTCCTCCTCATTGCCGTCGGCGTCGAAGGTATCGTCCGGGCGGCGCTCACGTTCGGTGACTTCTTCGGCACGTCGACGTTCCTCTGGGGGCTGACGGTCATCGCCGCCGCGACCAGTCTCCCGGACGCGTTCGTCAGCGTTCGCGCCGCGCAGAGCGACGAGGACGTCACGAGCCTCACGAACGTCCTCGGCAGTAACACGTTCAACCTGCTGGTCGCCATCCCCGTTGGCGTCCTGCTCGGCGGCGCGGCCACCATCGACTTCCTCGTCGCCATCCCGATGATGTCCTTCCTGGCCTTCGCGACGCTCGTGTTCGTCGTCGTCACCCGCACCGACCTCGAACTCACGAGCGTCGAGGCGTACGCGCTCCTCGGCCTCTATGCGCTTTTCCTCCTCTGGATGGGCGCCGAAACGGTCGGTGCCGTCGATGTCGTTCGGGGGCTGTAGCCTCACAGCGATCCCGTGATGACGAGTTCGAATATGATGAAGAAGATGGGCAGCAGGATCGAACTGACGAGACGGGTGATGATACCGATCGAGAGCGGGTAGAGGTGGACGCTCTGGTAATCCTCGAACTCCCGGCGGGCACGGCGAATCTCCATCTCCAGCAACGCGTCGTCTTCGGCGGCGAGTTCGTCGTCGGGTAGGTCGTCGTCGCTGTGGAGCAGGGTGAGTCGCCGTTCCAGCTTCCGGATCCGCTCGCGGTGGGAATCGAGCATTCGCTCTCGGAGCTCCTGTGCCCGCCGATTTACCTTGTACGTGGGATAGAAGAAGTTGAGCGCCACGAGCAGGATGAAGAGCGCGACGCCGGCGTACACCACGCTCCCGTACTGGATGTGGTTCGCGATCTGAAAGGAGAGCGGGAGCGCGAGCGATCCGAGCGAGATGATGAGCGTCATGCGGATGGCGAAGGTGCCGACGGTGCTGAGTCCCCCGAGACCGTCGGGATGGAGCGGATCGATATCCAGTTCGACCCGCTCCGCGAAGGATCGGATCACGAGCACGGTGATCAACCCGCCGTGTGACCGAAGTCCCGCGATCAACAGCCAGTAACAGAAGAAGACGAGGTAGGCCGCCCGCTCGACGGGGGCGGTGATGCCCTGCGATTCGAAGTAGCTCTGGCCGATGGCGAACACCAAGAGGACGAGGACGACCCACACCAGCGCGCTCGCCCACCAGTATCGCGAGTAGAATCGGTCGTATCGGTTCGCCAGGTCCTGCAGCGTCTCCCTGTCGGCGGCGGCGGTGATGAGTTCGATGTCGTCGAAAAACTGGGGCAGCAGCCGTTCGTCGTAGTACCACACGTCGTACGGCCCGCTCACGACCATCAGGCACGCGAGCGCCTGGCCGACGAGAAACGTCAGCGACGCCTCGGCGGGGTCCACGGCGACGAGAGTGGTGACCACGGGGATCCAGCCCATCGTACAGAGGGCGGCGGCGAAGGGGTGGCCGACGTAGTCTCGCCCCCGCTCGACGAGACGACTCATCCACAGCGAGGTCTCGTTGTACTCCATTCGTTTCGCCTCCTCTCGGCACGACTTGATAAAAGTTCGATATGACCGCGGGGGTCGCCGCTTACCGATCGACCGGCTCGCGGCTGTCGGTCTGTCGTCCGAACAGCCGCTCGCGGAGACTCCGGCTCTCCTCGCGTTCGGCGAGCAGGACCGAACAGTCGATACGATCGATCACGTCGAGACGGAGCGTATCGGCCACGAGACGGGAGAGCAGGCCGCGCTCGACGGCGCCGGCGATGACCAGCGAGTTGTCGGTCGCTTCTCGGGCGATGGCGTCCTCGACGTCGCCGGAGTCGTCGACGATCAGGTCGGCGTCGTGGAGACCGTGGTCGGTCGCCCACCGCTCCAGAAACTCCTCGCCGGCCGCGCGCTCCTCCGGACTGGCGACGACGTGGAGGAGCGTGACCGCCGATCCGACGGACGTGTGAAGCGCCCGCGCGACTTCCGCCGCGAGCGCGCAGTCGGCGGAGTCGACGGTTGGCACCAGGACCCGGGAGGTGTCCAGGTCGCGGTCGCGGAGCGCCAGGAAGTCACACGGCGGCGTGCTGTGTAACTCCGTCAGCGGCCGCGCCGACCGCCCGGTGCTCCAGGGACGACTGTCGTCCCAGCCGATCATCACGAGGTCCGCGTTCTCCCGTTCCGCCACGTCGAATATCTCCTCGAAGGAGCGGTGAGAGACGATGGTCGACGTTTCGGCGTCCAGTCCGTGGTCCGCGATCTGGGTGCGCACGCCTTCGAGCAGTTCGTCGGACTCCTCGATGATCCGCTCGTGCTGTCCGAAGCCGTACCCACCCCTCGCCTCCGGCACCTGCACGACGTGGACGGGGTGGACGACCGCGTCCTCTCGTTCGCTTGCGATCAGACAGGCGAGTTCGACGAGCTGGGTCTCGGTTCGGGGGTTGGCGATCGGAACGATGACGCGGTAGGGACCGTCGGCCTCCGCCGCCAGGTGATCGCCCGTATCGACCAGTGGGACGTACGACCGGCCGCTGAGGCCGCCGAACAGCCATTCGCTCGGCGAGAGTTGTCGCTTTGCCCCTTCGAACCGTGCGGATTCGAGGCGGCGCTCCGTCGTCTGGAAGTAGTTGACGACGGTCACTAACACCACGCCGCCGATGGTGTTCCCCAGCAACACCGGGCCGACGAATCCGACGACGCCGGTCCACACCGAGAGGTCGGTGACGAACACCAGATACACCATCTCGGTGTAGGAGACGACGACGTGAAACAGGTTGCCGAGCGGAACCGACAGGAAGGCGAGATAGACGACGACGATGCGGGAGATGGTGTCGCGAGCGGCGTACTCCACCCACACCACGCCGGCGACGATGAGGCCGGCGAAGGCGGCCTTGACGAACAGCGTCTCCGGCGCCGTCTCGATCCCTTTCTGTCCGATCGAGACGGCCGCCGCCGCCGCCGAGGGGGAGAAGATGCCCCCCCACGCCAGTGCGGCCGCACCGAGGGTGCCGCCGGCGAAGTTTCCCAGCAGCACGACGACCCAGGTCCGCATCAGGGCGGGCACGCTCACGAGGCGTTCGAGCGTCAGCGCCACCGGCGGGAGCGTGTTCTCCGTGTACAGCTGGTAGCCACCGATGATGATGTAGATGAAGCCGAGCGGATACAGCAGCGCGCTCAGTACGGGATGGCCGTCGGTCGACGCCGTCAGCGAGACGTACAGCAGGAACGTGATCGTGATCGCAAACCCCGCCGCGAGCCCGGAGAAAAACAGTTCGCGGTTGCCGGCGGTTATCTCTTCGTCGGCCGCGGCGACGATGCGCTGGAACACCTCGTCGGTCGAGAATCGGTCTCTGACGACCTCGCCGACCGCGGGCGCGCCGCTCCGGGAGCTTTCGACCGCTTCACGCAACGTCTCCTCGGGATCCGGTGGTTCCTCGTCGGCCATGCTATCGCCCACCGACCGCGGGAACTAATGGTTTGAGGTATCGCTCCCGACGGGAGGGCAGACTATAACCGTCCGAAAGGGTATGCCGAACACATGTCCGAGGACACCAGAACGGGGGTGGGTGGGTCCCACGAACCGGCAGCGACCCCGCCGTTGCCACCCTATCCGTCCACCGTCGGCCATCCCCTCCTCCATACGGTCGGCTCGATGCGCGACGTGTTCGGCTTCCGGACGCGGGCGATGGCCGAACGCGACCTGGTCCGCATCAAACTGCTCGGCCCCGGCGACGTCTATCACCTCGGCCACCCCGACTACTTCGAGCGTGTCCTCCTGAACGACCGCGACAGGTTCTGCAAGTCGGAGGATTTCCGCATCGCGTTCGAGGGCGGTCTCGTCGCCGTCGAAGGCGAAACCTGGCAGCGCCAGCGCGACGTGCTTCAGCCGCTGTTCACCCGCGACAGCCTCGTCGACTACGCCGACGGAATGGCCGCACAGATCCGCCGCCGGCGCGACCACTGGGAGCCCGGCACCCGGATCGATCTCACCGCGGAGACGAGTCAGTTGAGCCTCGACGTGCTCTTTGCGACCCTGTTCGGTCACGAACTCGAACTCGGCGGCGACGAGGCGATCCGAACCGCGGCGGACCGCCTCCAGCACTGGTTCGCGCCCACCTCGTATCCGCTCCCGCAGTGGGTGCCGACGCCCGCCCGCTGGCGGTTCAAGCGCGGCAAGCGCCGTCTCCAGCGCGTCGCCACTCGTCTGCTGGAGGCGAAAGCCGACGACCCGCCGGCCGACCCCGCTGCGGCCGACGACCTCCTGTCCCTGCTGGTGGGACTCCGGGAATCCGGCGCCGCTGAGGGAGAGGCCCTGAGCGACGATCGCCTCCGCGACCAGGTGGTGACGATGATCTTCGCGGGCCACGACACCACCTCGACGGCGATCGCGTTCGCGTTCTATGCGCTCGCGACCACGCCCGACGTTCGCGATCGCTTCCACACCGAGGTGGACACCCTCTCCGGGCCGCCGACGGTCGACGACCTGGAATCGTTACCCGTCACGCGACGGATCGTCACCGAGGCGCTCCGGAAGTATCCGCCCGTCTACACCATCCCCCGCGAGGCGGCGACCGACGTGACCATCGACGGCTCCCGCGTGCCCGAAGGCGCACCCGTCTGGCTCACGGTGGATCAGGTCCACCACGACGAGCGGTTCTACGACGCGCCCGACGAGTTCCGGCCGGAGCGGTGGGACGGAGATCTCCGCGAACGGCTGCCGGATTTCGCGTACGCCCCCTTCGGCGGCGGCCCGCGGCGCTGTATCGGTCGGCAGTTCGCGCTCATGGAGGCCCAACTGGCGCTCGCGATCATCGGTCGTGAGTACGACCTCGTCCTCGACGATCCGCCCGCCGAGCCGCCGATGATCGCCGGGATGACGGCGCGGATGGCGCCCGACACCGAGTTCCGGGTCGTCGAGCGCTAGGTCTCGTCGACGGTCGCCTCGACCCGTGCGAGACGCATCGCGTTCCCCGTCACGCCGACGGTCATGCCGGCGTCGCCGGCGAGGACGGCCACCCAGATGGGGACGTAGCCGAAGGGGACCGCGAGCGCGAGACCGGCCTTCACCGCGAGGCTGGCCCAGATGTTCTGCCGGATGACGCCGTTCGCGTCGCCGGCGAGTTCGTAGAGGTAGGGGAGTTTCGAGAGGTCGTCGGCCATCAGCGCGATGTCGGCCGTTTCGAGGGCGGTGTCGGTGCCGGCGGCGCCCATCGCGACGCCGACCGTGGCGGTGGCGAGTGCGGGCGCGTCGTTGATGCCGTCGCCGACCATCGCGACGCCGCCGTCGTATTCGGCGTCCAGGTCGTCGACGGCGCGGACCTTCTCCTCGGGGAGGAGTTCCGCCCGGTAGTCGTCGACGCCGACGCGCTCCGCGATGGCCCGCGCGGTCCGTTCGTTGTCTCCCGTCAGCATCACGGTCCGTTCGACGCCGAGGTCTTTCAGGCGGGCGACGGCGGCGGCCGCCTCCGGGCGCACCTCGTCGGCGACGGCGATGATACCCTCCAACTCCGCTTCCGTTCCCACCAGCACGACGGTCTTGCCCTGGGACTGGAGCGTGGGAACGGTGTCTTCCAGGAGGTCGAGACAGTCGTTGCGGTCACAGAGCTGGCGCGCCGTCGTCGTGACGGTGCCGCCGTCGGTCGTCGCGTGGACGTGCGAGAGGTCAAAACCCAGCTCCTCGAACAGCCCCGGTTTGCCCGCGAAATGGGGCGTCCCGTCTAGCTCCGCGCGGACGCCCTTGCCGGTGATGCTCTCGAACTCGTCGATGTCGCCGCTGGCGACGCCGGCGCGGCCCGCCTCCGCGACGATGGCCTCGCCGATGGGGTGTTCGCTCCGACGTTCCAGCCCCTGTGCGCACCGCAACACGTCGTCTGCGGTGTTACCGTTCAGCGGAACCACGTCCGTGACGGTGAGTTCGCCCTTCGTGAGCGTCCCCGTCTTGTCGAACGCCACGGCGTCGACGGCGCCCATCGCTTCGAGGTGGTTGCCGCCCTTGATCAGGACGCCGTTTTTCGCGGCGCTGGTGATGCCCGAGACGACCGAGACGGGCGTCGAGATGACGAAGGCACACGGACAGGCGAGCACCAGCAGGGTCAACCCGTAGACGACCGCCGTCGGCCACGTCACGCCGAGGAGGGCAGGCGCGCCGAGCGTCGTGAAGATGGCAAAGGCGACGACGACGGGCGTGTAGTACGCCGAGAACCGCTCGACGAACTGCTCGCGTTCGGTCTTGTTCGACTGGGCGTCCTCCACCATCTCGACGATGCGGGAGATAGTGTTGTCCGTCGCCAGAGTGGTCACCTCGATTTCGAGGTAGCCCTCCTCGTTGACCGTCCCGGCGTACACCTCGTCGCCGGTCGTCTTGTCGACGGGCACGCTCTCGCCCGTGATGGGGGACTGGTCGACCGCGCTCTCGCCGTCGACGACGCGCCCGTCCATCGGGATTTTCTCGCCCGGTTTCACCACGACCACGTCGCCGATGGCGACCTCCGAGACGGGGACGGTCACGGTGTCGCCGTCGCGCTTGACGGTGGCTTCGTCCGGCGAGAGCGCCATCAGTTCGCGCAGCGAGTTGCGCGCGCGGTCCATCGAATACCGTTCGAGCAGTTCGGCGGCGCTGAAGAGGACGGCGAGCGTGGCGGCCTCGAAGTAGAGCGCCTCGCCGAAGACGATACTCGCCACCAGGGCCCCGAAGATGGCCGTCGTCATCAGGAAGTCGATGTCGAGGCTCAGGTGTCGCGCCGAAACGTAGCCGCTCCGCACGATTTCTTGCCCGCCGATGGCGATGGCGAGCAAGAAGAGCAGGTCGGCGACGAAGAGACCGGCCGCGACCGGCACGTTCGCCCCTGGAAGGACGAACTCGAAGCAGAGGCCGACGACGACGACGACGCCGCTGATCCCCGTCTTGAGCGCACGCGAACTCCGCCAGACGTCGTCGGCCGCGGCGTCGATCGGGTCGCTGCCGTCCGTTCCCGCCACGTCGTAGCCAGCGTTCTCGATGGCCGCCACGACGTCCGTCTCGGTGACGGCGTCGGCGTCGTACGTCACAACCACCGTTCCCGTCGCCGGGCGGGTGTCGTACGCCTCGATGCCGCCGAGACGGTCCAGCGCGCTGCCGACCGTGTTTGCACACGACGCACAGTCCATCCCGGGAACGTTCACGTTCGTCGTTGTACGGTCCGACGATTCGACATCGTAACCGGCCGCCTCGATGCGCTCTCGGATCGCCGCCGGACCGGTTCGCTCGCCGTCGAACGCGACGACGACCTGCCCCGTTGCCGGCCGCGAATCCACGGAATCGACGCCAGCGAGCGTACTCACGCTGCGCTCGACCGTCTCAGCACAGGAGGGGCAGTCCATCGACGGGACCGACAGCCGTACCGTCTCGTGCCCGGCCGACGCTGGCTCGTCCTCCGGGGATGGATGGCCACCAGCGCTCGCTCCCGCGCCGTCGTCCGAGGAAGCCCCACGGGTATCACCGGGCGAAGTCATTGGTCGACTCTACTCGCTGCAATATTATTAACTTGACTGCTTCGAGACGCCGTTTCTCCCCCTATCACTATTAATAAAATCCGAATTAGTTAATAATTGGATGTGGGTGGGTGGACTATCGATCCGTTCCGTGGCCGCGTGCAGTCCTCCCGACCGTGTCGTCCCAATCGAGCGGTGGTATGAGCGCAACCGTATTTCTGGAAGCACCTTTCCTGACGGGCCGTCGACGACTGGCAGGACTGCGGAGTGTTTCAGCCGAGTCGTTACTGGTGAGCGGAACGCGATAAAATCGAAGGTGTGTTGCCCGGAACACTACCGAGCGAGGATCTACTAGTGAACCCGTACTTGAAGTACTGCAGTACATTCATTACACGAGCACGCTAATTCCGCAGTATGCCCGTGAGCATCGACGAGTTCGAATCGGGTAACCTTCCGGAGGGGCCGAGCGTGCCCGAGCAGGTGGTTACGTACCTCTACACACACCGGGACGCGGCGTTCACCCGGTCGGAGATAGCGACCGCCATCGACGAGGACCCGAACACGGTCGGCACCGCACTCACGCGATTGAAGGAGCGAAACCTCGTCCGCCACCGGGGCCAGTACTGGGCAATCACAGAGGACGAACAGCGGGCCGCTGCTGCGTACGATTTACACGACATCGGCAAACGTCTCGACGACGCCGACGGCGGAATCGATTCGGAAAGGTGGGATGCTGTCGCTCCCGACCAACCGCATCCGAGCGAGCAGGATTCGAGCGCGGACGGGTAATCGATGGAGCCCGAACGCGGTGATGTCGTCAGGAGCGCCGACCCATTCAAACTCGGGACCGACCGCCAGCGGCCGTGGCTAGTCGTGAACAACAGTACCCACCCGTTTACCGACGAGCAACACGTCGCAGTCGCCATCTCCACGAAGGAGTACGACGATTCGCTCCCGCTCCGCGAGGATGTGTGGGAAGTTGGCGATGTCCCCCGCGAGTCGTTCATCTCGCCGTGGGCAGTCCATTCACCCCGTCGCGAAGATCTCGTCGCGTGGCAAGGACGGGCCACTGACGAGTTCGTAGACCGCGTCGTCGACGCGCTGGAGACGTATCTGCGCTAATTCGAACGTGTGCGCCCGGAACACTAACGTCCGGCATCATCCCTTGGCGGCGTGCCGTGTCTGCCGGCTAACCCTCGTGCCGGGCGACCGTCGGATGCGTGTGACGGCGCCACGCGCTGGCGGTGCCAGCGCTGCGGGAGGTTCGTCACCTCCCCTGTCGCGTGCCCGGGTTCGCCGCGCGGTCATCGCGCCCTAGTGGGCATGCTCGGGCGGGGACTAAAGGCACGCAGTTGCTTCTACGGCCTCGGTGGTTTAACCCCTTGCGACCGGCGACGCGGGGCCGAGTTATAGGAATTATCGTCACTGTACAGAGATTCTCTCGGGGACGGTCCCCGCGAGAATCTCTGACGACCCCGATAAACCCTATTAGTAGACGTACTCGGATTCGCGGATGCTCACGTACGACTTCCGAATCTGCCGTTTGCGCCACTTGTAGCGGGCGAGCAGTTTGATCGCGCCCCAGCCGGCCGAGAGCTTCTGGTCGTACAGCCCCTGACCGTTCTCGTCGGCCAGCATCTTCCGCGCGGTGCCGAAGATCCGGTCCCAGTCCGCGGGATTGTAGTCTCGCACCATCTCGGCCATCGTCACGTTCCGCACGATTTCGTCCTCGATGGCGTCTCTCCAGGCCGCGTTGTAGTCGGAGAGATCGCCCGATGCGGCGAGTTCGCCGGCGATGGCGCCGGTGCGGACGGCGACGTGGTCGCCGCCCTCGTGGAACGCGGAGGTGGTGCCCATCGCGCCGCCGACGACGGCGATGCCGGCGTCGACGGGCGAATCGACGGGCCGCGTCGAGGAGATGGGGTAGGTTTCGGTGCCCTTCGACTTGCCGCGGTCCTCGACGAGCGGGAAGTCCTCGGGCACGTCGTACTCGTCGCCGTACTCGTGTTCGAGGAGGCGACGGAGATACTCGCTCCCGCTCGGGACGGTGTCGTCCTCCGGGCGGAGCAGCGCGTAGGATTCGGGATCGGCGACGGACGAGTGGTCGAGGCCGATGGGCATCGTGAGACCGATCCGCGCCACGTCGTCGTCGTTCGGGAAGATCCAGGGGTAGGCCGTGTGGCCGGGAATGTACCCCCACCAGAACGTGATGGCTCCGCGCAGGTCCTCAGCGACGGCGGCCGGCAGTCTGCGATGCTCCTGATACGCGATGTGGTTGGCCGTCGTCGTGCCGAGGTGGTCGGTCACTGGCGCGGTGAGATACCGGTCGAGCACGCGGTTCGTGACGGTGCGCTGGGGCCCGTCGGCGAGCACGACGACGTCGGCGCTGATCGCGTCGCCGTCGGCGAGTTCGACCGTGTGACGCGGATCACCGTCGATCAATGTCTCGACGTCCCTGACCGAGACGCCGACGCGGTACTCGGCGCCCGCGCCCTCGGCGCGGTCACGGAGCCAGTCGTCGAAGCGCGCACGGTCGAAGGTGTAGCCGAAGGCGTCGTACGACGAGTCGATGCCCGTGCTCCGCAGGGTGCAGGACTCCGTCGGCCCGACGAACGTCGCCCGGTCGAGTTCCGAGAGGAGCACCCCATCCGGGAACTCGTCCGGGTGGATGCCCATGATGTCGACCCAGTAGTCGAGGATGCCGGCGGCGTCGGTGGAGTCCGGGCCGAGCACCGCCCGGTCTTCGCGGGGGACCCCCTTCTCCAGGACGAGTGCGGAGGCGCCGGCCTCGGCCGCCGCGTGTGCCGCGGCCGAGCCCGCGGGCCCGCCGCCGACGATAGCGACGTCGACGTGTTCCATATCCTAACCCCCAACGGGGCGAGGTATTAGAGTAGCGATTGTCGACCGCCGTCGTTCCCGACCGCGGTTTCGCCGGTAATTTATAATCGAGGCGGGTGCAGTCTCCCCCATGACCGAACCGGATATCGCCGTTCTCCGACAGAAAGTCCACGGAATGTCGCCGTCGCTGTACGGGGAGAAACTCCGCGAGCGCCTTCCCGACCACGAGATCGCCGTCGCGTCGACGCCCGAAGCGGAACGGGATCTGATCGCCGACGCGCGCGTCGCGACCGGCATCACCTTCGACAGCGACTGGCTGGAGAAGGCGTCCAACCTCGAACTGTTCGCCTGTGCGTACGCCGGAACGGGCCATCTCGACATCGCGTCGTTCGAGGAGCGGGGCATCGCCGTCACCAACGCGGCGGGCGTCCACGGGCCGAACATCTCGGAGTACGTCATCGGCACGCTCATCGCCCACGAACGCCAGTTCAAGCGCGCCTGGAAGCAACAGGAAGACGCCCACTGGGCGGCGTATCCGGTCGGCGAACTCCAGGGTAGCACCGCCGCCATCGTCGGCCTCGGCGCCATCGGAAGGGCGCTTACCGACCGTCTCCACGCCTTCGGCGTCGACACCGTCGGCGTCCGGTACACGCCGGAGAAGGGCGGCCCGACCGACGAGGTGGTCGGCTTCGACGCCGTTCACGACGCCCTCGCCGGCGCCGACTACGTGATCCTCGCCTGTCCGCTTACCGACACCACGGAGGGCCTCATCGACGCCGATGCTCTAGCGTCGATGCCGACCGACGCCTACCTCGTCAACGTCGCGCGCGGCCCCGTCGTCGACACCGACGCCTTGGTGACGGCGCTGCGTGACATCGACATCGCGGGCGCGACCCTCGACGTGACCGACCCCGAACCGCTGCCGGCGGACCACCCGCTCTGGTCGTTCGAGAACGTCCACATCACGCCACACAACGCCGGAAACACGCCGAACTACTACGACCGTCTGGCGAACATCCTCGCGGAGAACGTTCGGCTGATGGAGGAGACGGGGACGGCACAGGGCCTGACTAATCAGGTGGTCGACGGACAGCGCTGACCGCGGCGTCGATACCGGTCATACGGATTATTGTAACTGTTTACCGGTGGTTCGCGGAGGCGGTCCAGCGACCCACCGGTACTGACTTACAATAAACCGTATCAGTAGTCCGGCGGCGCGATCTCGTTCGTGAGCGTGCCGACGCCCTCGTAGGTGATTTCGACCGTGTCGCCGGGTTCGACGAGGCCGGGGTTGGCCGGGCTACCGAAGGCGATGACGTCGCCCGGGCGGAACGTGAACCGCTCGGAGAGGAACGAGACGATCTCGTAGGGGTCGAACAGCATGAGTTCGGTGTTGGACTCCTGGCGTCGCTCGCCGCTCACGTCGGTGTGCATGTCGATACCGTGAGGATCGAGGTCGGTTTCCAGCCACGGGCCCAGCGGCCCGGACCCGTCGAAGGCCTTGCGGGCCGTTCGCCCCGGCTGATCGAGGGCGTCCAGGTCGTTCATGATGGTGTAGCCGCGGATCACCTCGGGCACCTCCTCGGGGTCGAGGCGGTGACAGCGCTCGTCGACGACGGCCGCGAGTTCGCCGGCGTAGGTGAGTTCGTCGGAAAAGGTTGGATACGGCACCGGCGTCTCGTGGGGGATAACGGACGTCGGCGGCTTGATGAAGAAGGCGGGCTGGTCCGGCTTCTCGTACTCCATCTGGTCCAGCGTCTCGACGTAGTTGCGACCGACACAGTAGAGCGCCGACGGCTCACACGGCGCCACGAGGTCGCCGTCCTCGCCGACGACGTACGTCTCGTCGGCCGTCTCCACGACACCGTCGCGATACTCGCCGGCGTGAACCTCGCCGTCGACCGCGATTCGTGCGCGTTTCATACGGCCAACTCCCGGTCGACCGACAAACTCCTTGCGGATTCTCGCAGTCGTCGCGTGAAACGTCGAAACCGTTTTGTGTGGGACTTTCTAACACGCTCTGTACCCCTACCCACGGCCCCCGATCCGCGTCTGTTTTTACCCACCGGCCGGTAGTGGCCGGTAATGAACGCCGAACTGCGCGACCGCGTCGAACGAGCGGCGCGGACGCACGCACTCCTCAACGCGGTGAAATACGACAGCGACGCCGATGTCGGCGCGGTCATGGGGCCACTGATGGGCGAGAACCCCGAGTTCCGCGAGCATTCCGCCGAGATCCCCGGCATCGTCGCCGGCGTCGTCAGCGAAGTGAACGACCTCTCGGACGCCGAGCGGCGCGAGGAACTCGCGGATCTCGCCCCCGAGAAACTGGAAGAACTCGAGGCCGAGGAGCCGGAAGACGAGCATCCGCTGCCCGACCTGCCGAACGTCGGCGACGAGGGCGTAGTGATGCGGGCCGCCCCGAATCCGAACGGGCCGTGGCATCTCGGTCACGCTCGGATGCCCGCCGTCATCGGGACGTACAAGGAGCGGTACGACGGGCGGTTCATCTGCCGGTTCGACGACACCGATCCGGAGACCAAGCGCCCGGATCTCGACGCCTACGACGCCATCCTCGACGACATCGAATATCTCGGCTTCGACCCCGACGAGGTGTTGCGGGCGAGCGACCGCCTGGAGACGTACTACGACCACGCCCGCGAGTTGATCGAGCTGGGCGGCGCCTACACCTGTTCCTGTCCCCAGGAGACGTTCTCGGATCTGAAGAACGCGGGCGAGGCCTGTCCCCACCGCGACAAGGACGCCGAGACGACCCGCGAGGAGTTCGAGGCGATGATCGACGGCGAGTATTCGGCGGGCGAAAAGGTGCTCCGCGTCCGAACCGACATCACGCACAAGAACCCCGCGCTGCGGGACTGGGTGGCCTTCCGCATCATCGACACGCCCCACCCGCGGCCCGAGGCGGCCGACTACCGGTGCTGGCCCATGCTCGACTTCCAGTCGGGCATCGACGACCACCTCACCGGCGTCACCCACATCATCCGCGGCATCGACCTGCAGGACTCCGCCAAGCGCCAGCAGTTCGTCTACGACTACTTCGACTGGGAGTACCCCGAGGTCATCCACTGGGGACACGTCCAGATCGACGAGTACGACATCACCCTCTCCACTTCGACGATCAAGGAACTGATCGATTCGGGCGAACTCGACGGCTGGGACGACCCGCGCGCACCCACTCTCGCCAGCGTGCGCCGGCGCGGCATCCGCGGCGAGGCCATCGTCGACGCGATGATCGAACTCGGCACCTCGACGAGCAACGTCGAACTGTCGATGAGCGCCGTCTACGCCAACAACCGCGACCTGATCGACGACCAAGCCGACCGTTACTTCTTCGTTCGAAACGGCGTGACCCACGCCGTCGAGGGCGGGCCCGACGCCGGCCACCCGCCGGTCCACCCCGACCACGAGGAGCGCGGCCGCCGCGAGATACCTGTCCCCGGTGCCGTCGTCGTCGAACCCGCCGACGTGCCGGACGTGGGCGACCGCGTCTGGCTCAAGGGCTACGGCTGTGTCCGGCACACTGCGACGGGGTTCGAGTACGTCGGCGACGACATCACGGCCGTCCGCGAGGAGGGCGTCTCGGTCGTCCACTGGGCGCCCGCCGAGGGCGCCGTCCCCGTCCGACTGCGGACGATGGAGGGCGACGTGACCGGCGTCGCCGAACCCGCGTTCCGTGACGCGGCCGTCGACGAGGTGATCCAGTTCGAGCGCGTCGGCTTCGCTCGCGTCGATGCGGCGGCCGCCGACGAGATGGTGACCTACTTTACCCACGAGTAGGCGAGACGGGTTGCAGGCCCGTCGCACCCCGACGGCCGACCCTGCCGCAACTGTAAATCCAGACCGAGGTGGTCCCACCGGTCGGAACCGGCGATGGTTGACGATAGCAGAGGGACGAAGTGGAAGAACTACGTCCGTCGACGGCGTCAGCAGTCATACACATGGGATACGAGTACACCGGCGATGCTCACCGAGAACTCGTCGACGCCTATCGAGCAGACGAATCGCCGTTCCCGACGGACGACTCGCGGGAGTATCCGCGCCGCGATTTTCTGCGTGACGAACCACTCCTTCTCAGACAACTCCTGTTCCCCCGGTGCTGGAACGGGACGGCACTGATCGACGATCCGGCCGAAACACGGCGCCACTTGAGCACGCTCGGAGCGTGCATCCAGACGGGGATTACGGCCTACGCGAACCGTGACGCGGACGAGTTGAGCGGGGTCGTCGACCGGGCGCTCGACCGACTGCCGGCGATTCGACGCACCCTCAAGCGCGACGTCGAGGCCGCGTACAAGGGCGACCCCGCGGCGACAAGCTACTGTGAGATCATTCGGTCGTACCCGGGCTTTCATGCCATCCTCACCCACCGCGTCGCCCACCACCTCTACGAGGCGGACCACGTCCAGTACGCCCGCGAACTCGCCGAGTACGCGAAAGTCGAGACGGGGATCGACATCCATCCCGGTGCGACGCTCGGCGACCAGTTCTTCATCGACCACGGGACGGGAGTCGTGATCGGCGAGACGGCCACGGTCGGTGACTGGGTCCGGATCTACCAGAACGTGACGCTGGGGGCACTCCACTTCGAGGAAGAAGAGGGCGAGGAGCATATGCTGGCGAAAGATTACAAGCGGCATCCCGACATCGGCGATCACGTCGTCATCGGGGCCGGAAGCAACGTCCTCGGACCGGTCGATATCGGCGACCACGTGAGCATCGGGGCGAACTCCTGGGTCACCGACGACGTCCCGGACAACACGAGCGTCTTCATCGCCGATCATCCCGAGCAGGTGCGGAAACCGAACCGGTAGCTGTTGCAGATGTAGCCGTGCCACACGCGCTACTCGGCGATGTCGAGCAAGCCGAAGTACGCCGTTCGCCCGGGCATGCCGAGAACGCCGAGATAGGCCGGCAGACCAGCTACGTTCGGATCCACGGGCGCGGCGTCGAGAATCGCACACCCGGACCACGTCGCCCGACCGATGACGGTTTCCGACCGTGTTGTGCGAGAACACCGGCGTCTCGGGCGAACGTTTATTCTCCCTGTCACCAACCGGGGTGTATGGCGAACCCATCTCCAGACGCCGAACTCGATTCGGGCGCGATTCCACACTGGTACTCCGACGACGACGTCCTCTCGCTGGTCGACGGCGACGGCGTCACCGTCTACGACGACGACGGCGACGCCTATCTCGACTTCAACTCCCAGCTCTACTGCGTCAACGCCGGACACGGCGAGGAGCGCATCGTCGACGCCATCACCGCCCAGGCATCGACGATTGCGTACGTCGCCTCCTCCAAGCACAACGACGCGCGGTCGGAACTGGCCGGCCGCATCGCGGGTATCGCTCCCGGCGACCTCTCGAACGTCTTTTTCTCGGTGTCGGGCAGCGAGGCCAACGAGGCGGCGGTCCAGTTCGCCCGCGAGTACACCGACGCCCGGAAGGTGCTCACGCGCTATCGCTCCTACCACGGCGCCACGTACGGCGCGGCGTCGCTGACGGGTGACCCCGAGACGCGCAACGCGATGGAGCGATACGTTGCCACGACGGGCGCGGCGAAGTTCTGCCCGCCGGTCGCCCACCAGTCGCCGTTCGACGCCGACACGCCCGCCGAACTCGCCCGGCAGGCCGCCGACCACCTGGAGTACGTGATCCACAACGAGGGGCCGGACACCATCGCAGCCGTCCTGATGGAACCCATCGGCGGGACGAGTGGCGCGTACCCCGCGCCGGCGGACTACTGGCAGCGCGTGCGCGACATCTGTGACGAGTACGACATCCTGCTCATCGCGGACGAGGTCATCACCGGCTTCGGTCGGTGCGGCGAGTGGTTCGGTATCGACACCGAGGACGTGGTGCCGGACCTCCTCACGTTCGCGAAAGGCGTCACGAGCGCGTACGTCCCGCTCGCGGGCGTCGTAACGGGACCGGACATCGCGGCCCACCTCCGCGACACCGGCATCGACGTGGGGCAGACCTTCGCGGGCCACCCCGTGGCGTGTGCGGCGGGCGTGGCGGCTATCGACGTCTACGCCGACGGCCTCGTCGACAACGCGCGGGAGCGCGGCGACTACCTCGAAACCCGTCTGCGGGAACTCGACGCCCACGACGCCGTGGGCGACGTGCGCGGCCGGGGGCTGCTGTGGGGCGTCGAGTTTACGGATCTCGAGACCGGCGATCCCTTCCTCCACCCCTGGGTCGAATCGGGCGACAACCCCGTCGACGACGTCATCGACGCGGCGCAGGAGCGGGGCGTTCTCATCGGTGGCGGCCGTCCGCGCACGCAGCTCATCATCGCGCCGCCGCTGGCCGTGACCGACGCCGATATCGATCAAGCGGTCGATGCGCTCGACGACGCCATCGACGCGGTGTTTTAGCGCCGACGGACGGCCCACTGTTTAATACGCCGCGGCACCCGCGTTCCACCATGCTCCACCTCGAGGGACCGCTTCTCACGGTCGACGTGGGCTCGCGGCGCGTCGAAACCGAGGCGATCGACGACGTGCTGGAGACGTACATCGGCGGGCGGGGCGTCGGCACCCGTCTCGCACACGACCGGATCCCCTTCGACGCCGATCCGCTCGGCCCGGAGAACCGACTCTACTTCACCACCGGGCCGATGCAGGCGTCGACGATGAGTTTCACCGGGCGCACCTCGGCAACGGCGCTCTCGCCGCTGACCGACGGCCTGGCGTCGACCAACGCCGGCGGCTTCGTCTCCCGCAACCTCCTCGGAACGGGCAACGCCGTCGTCGAACTCGTCGGCGAGAGCGACGATCCGTTGATGGTTCACGTCCGGGACGACGGCGTCTCATTCGAGGAAGTCCCGGCCCTCGCCGGCGCGGAGGTGCCTGCCGTCACCGACTACGTGGCCGACGAACACGGCCTCGAAGCGGAACATCTGGTCTGCATCGGTCCGGCGGGCGAGAACCAGGTACGATTCGCTTCGATCATGACCAGCGAGACGCGGGCGTTCGGTCGCGGCGGCCTCGGCGCGGTGATGGGCGCGAAAAACGTCAAGGCGATAACCTTCGACGGTGATGACCTGCCCGACATCGACGTCGACGCCGAGGCGGCCACCATCCACCGCGAGGCGGCCACCAGCGACCACATCATGAAGCGCCAGGGGACGGCGAGCGTCACCGACCTCGCCAACGAGATCGGCTCGTTTCCCACGCGCTACTTCGAGGACGTTCGCTTCGAGGGGTTCGAGCAGATCAACGGCGACCGGGTCGAGGAGAAGAAGTACAAGAAAGGCACCTGTTCGCAGTGTGCCTTCGCCTGCAAGTTGCCGACGAAAGACGAGGCGGCCGGCGTCGAGACGGAGGGGCCGGAGTTCGAGACGATCATGGCCTTCGGCGGCAACTGCGAGGTGGACGACATCGTCTCCATCATGCAGTCGAACGACCTCTGTGACCGCCTGGGGATGGACACCATCTCCTGTGGCAACGCTGTGGCGGCCTACCTGAAGGCAGAGGACGCCTTCGGCGACTCGGAACTGATCCACGAGACGGTGGAAGATATCGCCCACCGCGAGGGCGACGGCGACCTGTTGGCCGAGGGCATCCACCGCTTCCACGACGCACTCGGCGTCGAGGACTGGACGGTCAAGGGGATGACCTTCTCCGCCCACGACGGCCGCACGCTCAACGGGCAGGGACTCGGCTTCGCGACGGCGAACCGCGGCGCCGACCACATGTACGCGACGTTTTACGCCTACGAATACCCGCTCGTGGACCCGGACGAGGCGTTCGAACCCGCCGGTCTCTCCGCGGCCAAGGCCCGCAAACTCGTCGAGCTGGAGAACAAGCGCGCGCTGGAGGACTGCGGCGTCGTCTGCCGGTTCTCCCGTGGGATGATGACCGAGGAGCGCTTCGAGGCGCTGTTCGACGCCGACTTCGAGGCGCTTCTCGACGTCGGTGGCCGCGTGGTCGAACTCGAACGCCACTTCAACAACCGGCGCGGGTTCGACCGTGCGGACGACGACCTGCCGTACGACCTGCCGAACTTCGAGACGGCGCTCGACGCCTACTACGACGAACGGGGCTGGACCGACGAAGGCGTCGTCCCCGATAGTGGCGAGGTAGGCGCGAGCGCGGACTGATACTCGCGGCTGTAAGTCAATCGAGATATCCGTCGTCCCGGAGTGATGGACATCTTGAAACAGTTACAGCCGGCAGTATGACGACGCGTTCGGTCACAGGTTTATAGGGAGTATCGGAAGTCGTCGGAGATTCTCGCCGGCCCCTCCCGGCGAGAATCTCCCGACAGTTACGATAACCCCTATCCGTTCGGACCGCCGAGGAGCGGTATGGCCATCGATCCGAACTTCGAACGCAGCCGCGAGAAAGTCGACGAGGAGGACGGCGTCGCCGTCTGGGGACCGGTCGACCCGCCCGAGAAACTCGGCATTCACGGCACGCACGTCGCCGTCGACTTCGACATCTGTCTCGCCGACGGCGCCTGCCTCGAGGACTGCCCCGTCGATGTCTTCGAGTGGGTGGATACGCCCGGCCACCCCGAGAGCGACATCAAGGCCCACCCGACTCACGAGGACCAGTGCATCGACTGCATGCTCTGTGTCGATGTCTGCCCCGTCGACGCCATCGACGTCGACCCGAGCCGCGCGAACCGCATCTGAACCGGTCGTTGCTCGCGTCTCGCGTGCGTGACCGCCTGACAAACCATTAAGGTCTGCCCCGTGGTATGCGGCACCATGGAACTCACGGAGCAGCTCGACTTCGACCACGAGGACCGCCGCGACATCTACGACTACGTCGAGGCACACGGGACGGTCCGGGCCGACACCGCGCGGCGGGCGCTCTCCCTCGATCCCGAGGCGTTCGGTCACCACGTTACGGTCCTCCGTCGCGACGGCTATCTCCGACGCGAGGGCGACTATCTCCGTGTGGCCTACCAGGCCGAAGACGCCGAGGAACACGCCGACGCGGACGTATCGTACACCATCAGAGCCGCGGAACAACGCGATCTGTCGGGGCTGATCGACGTCATCCGGGCCGTCGCAAAGGAGGGAACGTACATCGAGGCGGAGACGGTCGCCGATCTCCTCGATCACGAGGAGGTCGTCCTCCGGCACAACGAGGTGCAGTCGCGGATGGTCTTCGTCGCCTGCGTCGACGACGAGGTGGTCGGCTGGGTCCACCTCGACCTGCCCGAGATGGACAAGTTGGCACACACGGCCGTGTTGACGGTAGGACTCCTCCCCGATCACCGCGGCCACGGCATCGGCAGCGCGCTCCTCGACCGCGGCGTCCGCTGGGCGGGGGAGCACGACTTCGAGAAACTCTACAACAGCGTCCCGGCGACCAACGACGCGGCCATCGACTTTCTCGAATCGCGAGGCTGGGAGGTCGAAGCGATCCGCGAGGACCACTACCGCATCGACGGCGACTACGTCGACGAAGTGATGCTCGCGACGTACCTCGACGGCTATAGTAGCGATTGATACGGATTACTGTAACTGTTTACCGGTGGTTCGCTGGACCGTCCCAGCGAACCACCGGTAATGACTTACAATAAACCGTATGAAACTGTTTGCACAGCCACTCGTACGCCGTTCTTCGATCAGCTGTGCAATGACTTTCAATCGTTACTATCGTCGTACCGCCGTCGCTCCTTCTGTGCCGTGTCGGTCCCATAGCGCTCCACCAGCGGTCGCATCGCGTCGCCGAGCGCCTGCATACACTGGCGAGTCGAGACGTAGTCGAGGTCAGCGGCGACGCGCTCCCAGGTGTGGGCCTGCAACGGCTTGCGCACGAGCAGGCGCTCGGCGTCCGTCGAGAGGTCGGCGACGGGATCCGTGAGATGGGCGAGTGCCAGGTCGCGGAAGGCGCCGGGCGCGGCGTCGTAGAGTCCCGGTCCGAAGGCCGCAGCGGCGACGACGCGCCACTCGTGATCGGAGAGCGTCGGCGACGCGGTGCCGGCCTCACCCGTCGCCCGCAGCACCGCCCGCGCCACGTCGGGCGCGAGGTCCCGGAGCGCGTCACAGAGGCCGTCGCGCATCCGCCGCTTGAACCGCCGGGCGTGGCGGTCGTGGAGGGCCTGCCCGTCCGCACTCGTCGGCCGGAGCATCACGGCGGAGTACTCCCCGCTGGAGGCGTTGCGCGTCGTCGAGCAGTGGACCGTCCGGTAGCCGTTGCGCTCCCAGAAGCGGACCAGCCGCGGCGTCGCGCCGTAGCCGACGCCGAACCAGTCGACGGCGTCGTCGAACTCGTCGTGACAGGCGTCGAGCAGGCGGGAGCCGAATCCAGACGACCGGAGCGCGTGGTGGGTGGCAATGCGCAGCACGCGGTAGCCGACGGGCGCGCCGGCCGCCAGGTCGCGCAACTGACTCGTCAGCACGTCGGGGAGCATGTTGCCGCGAACGCGGGCGCCTTCGTACATCTCCGTCCGCAGCGACTCGGGGAGGCCGCCCTCGCGGGCCAGGAGGGCGACGGCGGCGACGTGGCCGTCGATCAGCAGCGCCCGACAGCGCAGGTTCGGCGCGTCGAGCAGGCGGGCGAGGTCGTCCGGTTCCGTCTGATAATGCGCGAGGACGAGGAGACCGAACGTCTCCCGGAGGAGATGTTCGTCGGCGAGCAGCGTCTCGGCGTCGAGCGCGCGGTACGTCGCGTCCGCGGGCGTCGCGTCCGCGACGACCTGATCCACGGCCGGCCGGGCGTCGAGCAGGCGGGCGAGGTCGTCCGGTTCCGTCTGATAATGCGCGAGGACGAGGAGACCGAACGTCTCCCGGAGGAGATGTTCGTCGGCGAGCAGCGTCTCGGCGTCGAGCGCGCGGTACGTCGCGTCCGCGGGCGTCGCGTCCGCGACGACCTGATCCACGGCCGGCCGGGCGTCGAGCAGGCGGGCGAGGTCGTCCGGTTCCGTCTGATAATGCGCGAGGACGAGGAGACCGAACGTCTCCCGGAGGAGATGTTCGTCGGCGAGCAGCGTCTCGGCGTCGAGCGCGCGGTACGTCGCGTCCGCGGGCGTCGCGTCCGCGACGACCTGATCCACGGCCGGCCGGGCGTCGAGCAGGAGGGCGCGAAACGCCCACACCTCGACGGGGTCACCCGCGGCGTAGCGGATTGGGTCGTCGAGGCGGGCGTCGGTCACGTCGCGGTCGCTCTCGGCCAGTCGGTCCCGGAAGCGCACGTCGAAGCCGCGGCCGGCGCCCTCGTAGCCGTGGACCGTCGTGACGAAGGCCGTCGCCGGGGCGTTCAGCAACGCGGCGAGTCGGCGGACCGGCAGCGCGGCGGCCTCGTCCACGATGACGGCGTCGGGGTCGTCGGGCAGGTCGGTGGCGGCCTCGGGGTCGCAAAACCGGACCTGGCCGCCGCTCGTGGCTCGGAGGACGTGTGCCTCGTCGTCGCGGCCGTCGTGGACGCCGAGTGCCTCCAGGAGAGCGCTAGCGCGGTCGCACACCTCGGCGGCGTTGCGGTAGGCGGGTGCGGTGACGAGGACGTCCCGGCCCTCAGCGGCGAGACTCCCCGCGGCGAGGCCGGCCGCGGCGGATTTCCCGCGGCCGCGGTCCGCCTCGACGACGACGGCGCTTCCCGGCTCTCGGAGGCGTTCGAGGGCGGCCACGGCGTCGGCTTGATCGGGCGTGAGACACGCTTCGTAGGCCTCGCGAGGAAACGCGGCGTCGACGGGGACGGCCACCGCCGGACGGGGGCGGGCCGGCGGTGGGTCGGTCAGTCCGTCGCGTTCCAGCACGCCGTCGTCGACATCGGCGATGGCGACGCCCGGATGCGTTCGGAGCGTTTCGACCAGACGGCGACGGAAGTGGCCGGTCACGTCGTCGACGGTAAACGGCGGGACGGCGAGGCGCTCGTCGGCGTCGGTACGGCGGTCCGGCCAGTCGTCGAGCGACGGCGTCACGAGGACGAAGAGGCCGCCGCCGTCGACGGCGCCGACGACGCGACCCAGCGCGTTCGCCGAGAACCCCTCGTGAGCGTCGAGGACGACGACGTCTCGGGTCCGTCCGAGGAGGCGCGTGGCGTGTTGCGGGTGGAGGCGGTCGCCGCGGCCCTCGCGGGTCGTGACGAGCGTCGCGTCGGCGTCGTCGCCGACTGCGATGGCGTCCCACGCGGCGTCGAGGCCCCGGTCGCGGTCGCCTGCCAGGACGAGGAGTCGCCGCTCGTTCGCGCGCCGGGCCTCGGCCCGAAGGTCGGCGACCGCGGCGGCGAGGTTCATGGACCGGCGTACTCCGCCGCCGACAAAGGGCCTTGCTATCCGATCGGCCCAGTCGTTAACTCGCTCCCTGGCCTATGGCGTGGTATGCCCGCCGACATTCCCGGTATTCACCACGTCACCGCCATCGGAAGCGATCCCGCGGAGAACCTGGCGTTTTACACCGAGACGCTCGGGCTCCGGCTGGTCAAGCAGAGCGTCAATCAGGACGACGTGTCGGTCTATCACCTGTTCTACGGCGACTACGGCGGGTCGCCGGGCACGAGCATGACCTTCTTCCCCTATCCCGACGCGGCGCCCGGACAGGTCGGCCGGGGACAGGCCACCACGGTCCAGTTTCTCGTCCCCGACGGCGCCATCGACTACTGGGTCGGCCGCCTCGAAAGCGAGGGCGTCGACGTCGACGACCCGCACGACCGCTTCGGTGACACGGTCGTTCCCTTCCGCGACCCCGACGGCCTCCCGCTGGAACTCGTCGGGCGGGCGGACGCCCCGGCGGGCGACCCGCCCGAGGGACCGGTCCCCGCCGAACACGCCATCCGCGGCTTCTTCGGCGTCACGCTCTCGCTGGTCGACCCTCACAGCACGGCGACGCTCCTCGAAGCGATGGGGTTCGAGGAAACGACGAGCGACGGCGGCCGGCAACGCTACGAGGCCGACGGCGACCTGGGCTACGTCGTCGACCTCCACGAGGATCCGGAGGCGCCGCGCGGGCGCCCCGGCGCGGGCACCGTCCACCACGTCGCCTTTCAGGTGACACAGGAGAATCAGGCCGAGTGGCGCGAGGTGCTCATCGATCACGGACTGCGTCCGACGGAGATCATCGACCGCAAGTGGTTCGAATCGGTGTACGCCCGGACCGACGGCGGCGTCCTCTTCGAGTACGCCACGAAGGAACCGGGCTACACCGTCGACGAAGAGATCGAGCATCTGGGCGAACGCCTCGTCCTGCCCGAATGGCTCGAAGACCGGCGCGGGGAGATCGAAGCGGGACTCCCGCCACTGACCGCCGCCGACTAACCGGTCCGGCTCGGCGCGTGTGCCCCCCTCACACGCCGTCTCGGCTTTGAAAGCGCTTTTATGGGGGCCGCTGCTATTCGGGTGTACAGCCTGTCCGGGGTTGATGATGCGCCTCGCCATCAGGGACTCAGCCTGGTGAGGTGTGCGAGCCCACGGGCGGGAGGTACAAATCATGTCAGTTTACGTCAATTTCGATGTTCCGGCGGACCTCGCCGAGAGCGCCATCGAGGCGCTCGAAGTAGCGCGAGACACAGGCAGTGTCAAGAAAGGAACGAACGAGACGACCAAGGCAGTCGAGCGCGGCAACGCCGACCTCGTCGTCATCGCGGAAGACGTCCAGCCCGAAGAGATCGTCATGCATCTGCCAGAGCTGGCGGACGAGAAGGGCATCCCCTACGTCTTCGTCGAGACGCAGGACGACGTCGGCCACGCGGCCGGCCTCGAAGTGGGTAGTGCGGCGGCGGCCATCGTCGACGCGGGCGACGCTGAGGAACAGGTCGAAGACATCGCCACCAAGGTCGAGGACCTCCGATAAGCGACCATGAGCGCCGAAGAGAGTGCCAGCGAATCGACGCCCGCCGAGGTCATCGAAATCGTTGGTAAGACCGGCATGCACGGCGAAGCCATGCAGGTCAAATGTCGCATCCAGGAGGGATCGAATCAGGGTCGAATCATCACGCGCAACGTTCTGGGCCCCGTCCGCGAGGGCGACGTGCTCCAGCTGCGCGAGACACAGCGTGACGCCGACTCCATCGGAGGACAGTAATGGTCGACACACGCACCTGCGATTACACGGGCGAAGAGATCGAACCCGGCACGGGGACGATGTACGTCAAGAAAGACGGCACCATCCTGCATTTCAAGGATTCGAAGGCCGAGAAGAACTACTTCCTCGGGCGCGAACCGCGCGACCTCGAATGGACCGAGGAAGGGCAGGCGGCCGGCGGTGAGGAATGAGCGACACCGAGCGAACCTTCGTGATGGTCAAGCCCGACGGCGTCCAACGCGGACTCATCGGTGAGATCATCTCGCGGTTCGAGGACCGCGGCCTCAAACTCGTCGGCGCGAAGTTCATGCAGATCTCCGACGACCTCGCCCACGAGCATTACGGCGAACACGAGGGCAAACCCTTCTTCGAGGGCCTCGTGGACTTCATCACCGCCGGTCCCGTGATGGCGATGGTCTGGGAAGGCCAGGACGCCACCCGGCAGGTCCGCCGCATGATGGGCGAGACCGACCCAGCCGAGTCCGACCCCGGTACCATCCGCGGCGACTTCGGTCTGGATCTCGGTCGGAACGTCATTCACGGCTCCGACCACGAGGACCCCGGCGCGAACGAACGGGAGATCGACCTCTTCTTCGACGAGGACGAACTCCAGGACTACGAGCGCGGCGACGAAACCTGGCTGTACGAGTAGTCGCCCGGGCGACCTCTCGGCGGCGTTACTATTATCGTCGGCGATGACGCGACGTTGCGGTCGGACTGCCGGGTCGAGGTGAGCCCTCGGTGCAGGCGGGCCTCGTGTCGGCTCGTTGGAGTACTCAGGCGACTGGCTCGCCGTCCTCCCACAGCAACTCGAACAGTTGCGAGAGAGTGGCGTAGAGATGCGGACTCGTGGTCGAGATGCCGACGTAGCCGTCGTCGTTCGGCGCCTTGAACGCCAGCAGGACGTTTTCGCCGTCGTAGGTGTAGAGTCGCCCCCGGATATCTTGGACGAACCGCATCACCATCAGTTCGGTCGTCCGGTCGCGAACGGCACCGTCGAGTCGACGGTCGTCGGAGATGAGCGCCCGTATCTCGACCCCTGCATCGGCCTTTCGTGCGAGGAGGTCAACGTGATGGTTGGCGATTCGTTCGAAACTCTCCGGCGTCGTTATCATGAGAATCTCCGAGGTGGCGTCCTCGGCGAGGCGTTCGAGTTTCTCGAGAATGTGGTGGCGGTTCGGATACGACCAGCTGATAGCGACCGCGTCGTCCTCAACCCCACCGTACTCCGCCTCTTCGATGGCGTCGAGGAAGTGGTCGCCGAGTCCCTGGATCTCGTCGAGTTTCCGAACGTGTTCGCGACGCTTAAAATCGCGAAACTGTGACACTGCTTGGTTCGGGTCGACCGGTCCGAACTTCTTGGGACGACCCTCTTGGATGACGACAAACCCCTTATCACTCAGCGTGTCGAGGATATCGTACACGCGAGACTGGGGGACATCCGCCAACGAAGCGACTTCCTTCGCTGTCGATGTCCCGCCCCGCAGCAGGCCGACGTACGTCGCTGCCTCGTACTCCGAGAGGCCCATCTCTTGCAGGTAGATCTCGGGCTGAGTGCTCACATATCTATTCGATGTCGACTACACTTGCGTCTTATCCCTGCAAATCCCGGTCTCCTCTGCCTGGTCGAATATAAGGGTATTATTACAGTCCTTATTTACAACTCTCGAGTGGTGAAGTAGATATACAATCTCCAATCATTTTCTATTCTTCTGTCGATGATGCCATTTGGAGAACGAAACTCGATAAAAGGAAACGTATGGATGGATAATTGCGGCGCCTGCGGGGTGATCGCGTAATGGCAGTCGACCTCGAGAAAACGGGCGTGAGTCATCCACTCGATCCACTAGCGCGCGAGGAGATTTCGGCCGCCGTCGACGTCCTCGAAGACGAATGGGATGTCGCCGACAATGCGGTCTACCACAACGTCGTCCTCGACGAACCGGACAAGGAGTTCGTCCGGGCGTTCGAAGAGGGGGACCATTTCGATCGCGAGGCGTTCATCATCGTTCGACAGGACGGCGAGACCTACGAGGCGTCGGTGTCGATTACGGGGGAAGAACTCCTCGATGTGACGCACATCGAGGACGTTCAGCCGGCGATCACGCCACCGGAGGTCGAACAGTCTGAAGAGGTCGTCATCAACGATCCGGAGTGGCAGGAGGCGGCCGCCAAGCGTGGCGTCGAAAACTTCGACCTCGCCATCGTCGACCCCTGGCCCGCGAGTGGATTCGAGCCCGACGAGTTCGACGACCGCCGACTCGTCCGCGCACTCTCATGGATCAAGACCGAAGAGGAAGACAACGGCTACGCCCGCCCCATCGAGGGTCTGTTCGCGTTCGTCGACCTCGACGAGATGGAAGTCGTGAAGATAGAGGACAATGGCGTCGTCGACGAGGACAACCCGCTCCCGCCCGAGGACGCCGACTTTCGGGCCGACCGTGTCGACACGCGAGACGACTTCAAACACCTCGACGTGGTACAGCCCGACGGCCCGGGCTTCGAGGTAGATGGACAGACCGTCGAATGGCTGGACTGGGAGTTCCAGGTCGGCTGGACGCCCCGCGAGGGGCTCGTCTTCCACGACGTCACGTTCGAGGACGAGGGCGAGAAACGGAAGGTGCTCCACCGCGCCTCAGCGTCGGAGATGGCCGTTCCGTACGGCGATAGCGATCCCAACCACTCCTGGAAGGAGGCGTTCGACATCGGCGAGTTCCACGTCGGCCGAATGGCGAACGTGCTGACCGAGGGGTGTGACTGCCTCGGCGAGATGCACTACTTCGACGTGGCGATGAACGACACGAACGGCGACCCCAAGACGCTCTCCAACGCGATCTGCATGCACGAGGAGGACGACGGCGTCCTCTGGAAGCATACGGAGTGGCGCAAGGAACACACCGAAGTCCGGCGTCGCCGCCGCCTCGTCATCTCCTTTATCGCGACCGTCTACAACTACGACTACGGGTTCTACTGGTACTTCTACCCCGATGGCTCCATCGAGGGCGAAGTCCGTCTTACGGGTATCGACTCCAACGGGGTGGTCCCGGCCGACGAGGACGCCACGGACACCAACGGCGAGTACGAGATCGTCGCCCCGCAGGTCAAGACATCCATCCACCAGCACCACTTCAACTTCCGGCTGGACTTCGACATCGACGACACACCCAACCGGGTGAAAGAGGTCCACAACGAACCCGTCGGGAGCGACCGCAAGAAGGGGTTCACGGCGAAGGAAACGGTCCTGGAGTCCGAGATGGAGGCCCGCGACGACATCGACCCCTTGGCCGGCAAGTACTGGCGGGTCGAGAGCACGGAGACGACGAACTCCTACGGCCGGCCCTGTGGCTACAAGCTGGAGCCACACACCAACGTCGACTCCCCGGCAAGGCCCAACTCCAGCACGAAGAAGCGGGCTGGGTTCATCCAGAACAATTTCTGGACCACACAGTACGACCCCGACGAGCAGTTCGCGGCCGGCGACTACCCCAACCAGAACGACGAGACGACGGGGCTGGCTGAATGGGCTGAGAAGGATCGCGACCTCGACGGCGAGGACGTGGTCTGCTGGTACACGCTCGGCGTCAACCACGTCACCCGCGCGGAGGACTGGCCGGTTCTGCCCGTCGAAATCGCGAGCTTCCACCTCAAGCCCGAGGGGTTCCTCGACAGCAACCCCTCGATCTCGCTACCGCCGGAGCCGTGTCACACCGAACACGACCTGACGTCCACGGGTGATGACTGAGATGAACGTATCCGTTCTGCAGGCCGACCCGTCGGTGATTGCCGAGGGGGTCAACCTCCTCTGGGTGATGGTCGCCACCTTCCTCGTGTTCTTCATGCACGCTGGCTTCGGCATGCTCGAATCCGGACAGGTGCGCTCGAAGAACGTCGCCAATCAGCTGACGAAGAACGTCCTTACCTGGGGCGTCGGCGTCCTCGCGTACTTCATCATCGGCGTCGGGGTCTCGGCTATCGTCGCCGGGGTCACCTCCGGCAGTGGCTTCAGCCTCGCGAGTGCCTACGCCTACTACTCCGGTGGATCGACGGCGTGGGCGAGCATCCTCTTCGGTGCCGCGTTCTCAATGGTCGCGGCCTCCATCGTCTCCGGCGCCGTCGCCGAGCGCGCGCAACTCCGTGGCTACCTCGTCTTCACCGTGCTCGTCGGGGCGCTCATCTACCCCGTCGCGACCGGCCTGACGTGGGGCGGCGGCTTCCTGGCGACGCTTGGATTCCAGGACTTCGCGGGCGCCGCCGTCGTCCATATGACCGGCGGCGTCTGTGGGCTGGTCGCGGCGTACATCGTCGGCCCCCGCGTCGACCGGTTCGACGCTGACGGCACCCCGAACGTCATCCCAGGCCACTCGCTGCCCTACGCCATCCTCGGGACGCTCATCCTCGCGTTCGGCTGGTACGGCTTCAACGTCGGCACCGCCGTCAACGTGTTCCAGGTCACCGACGCCGGCGAACTGGCGCTGGCCGACTACGCCTACGCCGGCCGCGTGGCGATCAACACCGCGCTGGTGATGGGCACCGGTAGTATCGGTGCTGCCGCCATCAGTGTCGCTCGTAGCGGCAAGGTCGACAGCCTCATGACTGCCAACGGCCTGCTCGCGGGCCTCGTTTCCGTCTGCAGCATCGCGGCCGTTGCGAGTTGGCCCGCGACGCTCGTCGTCGGCTTCATCGCCGGCGTGCAGGTCGTCCTCGTCTTCGACCTGCTGGAGAAGTTCGGCATTGACGACGTGTGTGCGGTCTTCCCCGTTCATGGCTCTGCGGGCCTCCTCAGCGCCCTCGCCTACCCGTTTGTCAACACGACCGCTGCCTTCTCGGTCTCCCAGCTGGTGACCCAGATCGTCGGTGTGATCGTGCTCGCGCTTTGGGCCGGTGTGATCACCTTCATCGTCTACGGGCTCCTGAAGGCCCTCGGCTGGGCACGGGTGAGC